>CANHUQ010000067.1 GCA_947463885.1 Burkholderiales bacterium | reverse complement strand
GGCGTGGTGCAAGGCTTCAATGCGCAGCAGGCTAGCGGGCTCGATGCCACCGGCGCCACCGGGCAACCCTTTTTTGCAATGGGATCACCTTCGGTCACGGGAGCTGCAGGCAACAGCGGCAGCGCACAACTGAGCGCAAGCTTTGCTGATGCGTCCCGGCTGCAGGCCAGTGATTATGCGGTGGCCTATGACGGCAGCCAGTACACCGTGACCCGCCTGTCAGATGGTCAGGCCAGCACCTTCGCGGGGTTGCCGCAAACCATTGACGGACTCAACATTGGCCTGAATGCCGGCAGCCCCGCCGCGGGCGACCGCTTCCTGGTGCGCAGTGCTTCTGCCGTGATACCCGGTCTGCGTGCGCTACAGAGCAATCCGGCACGCATTGCCACGGCCTCGCCCGTGACGGCGCAAACCGGAGCGGCCAATACCGGGGACCTGTCGGTGAGCGCGCTGGATGTGGCGCCCATTGGGGCCAATACGGCCGCTGCAGTGAGCATCACGTTCACCGGTGCGGGCACCTTCGATGTGACCGGACTGCCCGGCGGGCCGCTGACCGGCGTGGCTTTCACCCCCGGCATGACCCTGGCCTTTGATGGCAACACGCTGGTCCCTAATGGATCGATGCCCACCGCCAATGGGTGGCGCATGACGCTGTCCGGATCGCCTAATGCCGGCGACACACTGCAGCTGCTGCCCACGGCCAACCCCGCTCAGGACAATCGCAATGCGCGGGCCTTGCAGGCGCTGGGCGATGCGGCGTTGGTCGACGGCGCACGGGTCATTGATCGCTTTGCGGATCTGGTGGGCGAAGTGGGCACCCGGTCGCAGGCCGCGCAGTCGGCGGCAGATATGAGTGACCGCTTGCATGGCGATGCGTTGCGCGCCCGCAGCGATGTGTCGGATGTCAATCTGGACGAAGAGGCGGCGCGCTTGCTGCAGTACCAGCAGGCCTACCAGGCTGCGGCCAAGGTGGTAGCCGCCGCCAACGAGATGTTCAGAACCCTGCTTGAGGCCACCCGCTGAGGCAACTCGCGGACCCTGAACTGAATTCGGAGCGCACCATGAGAATTTCCACCGCCTGGGCTCAGCAGTACGCCATTGACGGGATCAATGAGCGGCAGTCCCGCCTGAAGGATGCTCAGGAGTCGATCAGCTCCGGACGCCGCGTCAACCGCCCCTCGGATGATCCGGCGGCGGCTGCGCAGGCCGAGCGTCTTAGGTCGCGTGAAGCGCGCATCAGTGCCGAGACGCGGGCCATCGGGCATGCACGTGAGGCTCTGTCGACGGCCGATACCGCGCTCACTGATGCCACGGGTGTGCTGCAGTCTGCCCGCGACACCTTGCTGCAGGCCGCCAACCCGACGCTGTCAGCTTCTGATCGCAGCAATCTGGCCACTGCGTTGCAACAGATGCGCGATCAGCTGATCAGCGTGGCCAACCGCGGGGATGCGGTCAGCGGTTTCGTATTTGGCGGGCAGGGCACGCCAACCGCTCCGTTTGCTGCCGATGGCAGTGGCTATACCGCTCAGCCGGGCTCGCTGAAAGTGGGTCAAGCCCTGTCTGCTGAAGTGTCGCTGGATGGTCGGGGCGTTTTCACGGACATCCCCGCCCCAGGTGGCAAGGAAAATATCTTTTCCCAATTACAGGCGGCGGTGACGCTGCTTCAGAATCCGGCCACCACCCCGCAGGCCGCAGGCGCGGCGGCACGGCAGGCGATCGACAGCGTCGATCGCACGCTGGACCGGGTGAGCATGGCCCGCACCCAGGTGGGCGAGCGTCTGAAGGCTGTGGACATGCACCAGCAGGCGCTGGAATCCGGAAGCATCGACATCGCATCGCGCCTGTCGGATCTGGTGGACGTCGACTTTGCGCGCGCGATCTCCGACCTCAACCAGCATCAGACCGCAGCCGATGCGGCGATGAAAGCGTATGCCCAGGTGGCACGCCTGTCCTTGTTCACGTATCTCTGAGCGTCCTCAGCTTAAGCCTGAGCGAGTTGATCCGCCTGGATACTGCTCAGGCGCGTGCGAAAGTTTTTTTCGAGCTTGGCCGCCGTGCGCCTGCCGTGCCTGAAGTAGGATCGGGCACCTCCGGTTTTCGCAGAGATTCGATTGAGCATGGCCGCGACCGCGCGACGACTCAGAATCCTTCTGCTCGACGAAGGCCATGCCTGGCAGGATCTGCACGACTCGCTCATCGGGTTGGGCATCATCATCCAGCGTGTGGCTCATGTTTCGAGTCTCGACCGACTGCTCGATACAGCCCAGGCTGATGCTCTTCTGATCAGTACCGAACGGCCTCTTTCCCCTGGCGTTGAAGCGTCACAACGGATCGCACGGCAGGCACGCCTGACCCGCGCCGCGCTGGCTGCGAATCGGCGCGGCATGCCCATGGTGGTGCTGGTCGAGTCGGCTGAAGAAGTGCTGACGCATGAGGCCCTGGCGGCCGGTGCACAAGACATCTTTGAGCGCGCCTCAACGGTAGCGCTGCTGCATGCGCGCTTGATGTTGTTGATTGAATCGGCGCGCATGCGGGCTGCGCTGTTGCGACGCCCCTGGGGTCGGGATGCATTGACCGGTTTGCTTGACAGACAGGGCTTCGTTGATGCGGCGGTCAGCCTCGCATGCGCGGATGAGAACGTGCTCTCCCAGCCACTTGTGCTGTTGCTGGTAAACATCGACCGCTTCAGTCGCATCAATGATGCGCTGGGAGCGCAAGCGGGCGACGATGCCTTGCGTGACATGGCTCATCGACTCAAGCACACCTTTCGGCAGATGCCGCAAACCGCGCTCGCCAGGGTGGCCGGCGATGAATTTGCGGTACTCCTCACCGGGCTGCGTCGCGCTGAGTCGGCTCAGGCGCTGGCACGACACCTGCAGGCGGATCTGCACAGGCCGATGGTCTGCGGCGGCCTGGAGTGCTTGATCCGGGTGCGAATTGGCATCGCGGCCGACCTGCCGGGGGCGACCGTGGATGCGGCCTCGATCGGGGCGCTGCTGGCGCGTGCCGCCAGAGCTTCGACGGATGCGAAGGTGATCGGCGTCGAGTCCGTATTTCAGGAGGTGCAAACGAGCAGTGCGGCGCATCGCGACCGACTCGACTTGGAGGCGGGATTGGTCGGAGCGATTGAGCGCGGTGAATTGGTGCTGCACTATCAGCCGATCGTCGACCCACTGACCCGGACGGTTTCGCGCCTGGAGGCCCTGGCGCGTTGGCAGCGCCCCGATGCAATGGTCTACCCGGGTGAGTTCATCCCGATTGCGGAAGAGACCGGGATGGTGTTCGACATCGGGGAGTGGGCGGTGACCCGTGCGCTGCAGCAGGTGCGCGACTGGCGTGCAGCGGGCATACGGGTACCGGGGGTGTCCGTGAATATTCATCCGCTGCATCTTGAGCGCGCTGCGCTGGCTGAAACAGTGCAGCAGGCGCTGCGCTCGAGCGGGCTCGAGGCCGGTGTGCTGCAACTTGAGGTCACCGAGACCGGCGTCATGCGTGACGTGGAACGCGCCATCGTCGGCTTGCAGCAACTGCGCGAGTTGGGTGTGCGGTGTGCGCTTGATGATTTTGGTACCGGCCAGTCTTCGCTCGCCTGGCTGAGTCGTTTGCCGATCGACACGTTGAAGATTGACCGTTCATTTGTCACTGATCTGGACGGCAGTCTTCCCCATCAGGCGGTGGTGCGTTCGATCATGGTCCTGGCCAGATCGTTGGGTTTGCATGCGGTGGCCGAAGGTGTGGAAACCATTGCGCAGCGTGATTCGCTGCATGCCCTGGGATGCAACGCCATGCAGGGTTATCTGTATGCCAAGCCGATGCCCGCAGGGGAACTGGCACAATGGTGGGAGCGCTTCGAGAGTGCTGTGCCCTCCAACCCGCCCCCCGCCCTTCATGAGTCAGGACCTTCTCAAGCAGGCCGCCGCACGCGCGGCGATTTCATACCTGAGCGACGGTGACATCGTTGGCGTGGGCAGTGGCTCAACGGTCGGCTTTTTCATTCGCGAGCTGGGGCTGATCCGCGATCGGGTGCGGGGCGCGGTGTCCAGTTCCGAGCGCAGCAGTGCCTTGCTGCGTGAGCAGGGCATTGCGGTGTATGCACTCGATGAGATCGAATCGATCCCCGTGTACGTAGACGGGGCCGACGAAGTGGATGCCCGACTGTGCATGATCAAGGGCGGGGGCGGTGCCCTCACGCGCGAAAAAATCGTGGCGCAAGCCGCGCGCAGCTTTGTGTGCATCGTGGATGCTTCCAAGCAGGTCCCTGTGCTGGGGGCGTTTCCGCTGCCGGTCGAGGTGATTGCAATGGCTGCAGCACCCTTGCGTCGGCAGTTTGCGGCCCTGGGCGGCGATGCCCGTCTGCGTGACGGGTTCACCAGCGACAATGGTCATCCCATCCTCGATGTGCATGGCTTGCACATCGCAGATCCGGTTGCGCTTGAAGCCGAGATCAACCAGTGGCCGGGTGTGGTCACGGTCGGGTTGTTTGCCCGTCGTCCAGCCGATGTCCTGTTGCTGGCAGACCCCTCTGGCGTGCGTACGGTCCGGCGCTGAGCGGGGCCATTTCGCGGGTTTGGGCCTGCGCAGGCATACTTCGCAGCGCTGCAGCATCAGACAGACAGGCCGGACAGGCCGCACACACTTCCGGAGGACCGATGTCGCAAGTCGACACCCAAGGCGCACCGCGCCAGACGCTCGGTATGGTCGAGGCAATTGCAATTGTGGTCGGGATCGTCATTGGCGCCGGCATATTCAAGGCCCCGTCACTTGTAGCCATGAACTCGGCCAGCGAGGGCTGGCTCATGGCAGCCTGGATTCTGGGCGGTGTCATTTCGATCATCGGCGCGCTGTGTTACTGCGAACTCGCCACGGCGTACCCGAGCGCGGGGGGGGACTACCACTTCCTGCATCGTGCGTTTGGCCGTCAGGTGTCCTTTCTCTTTGCCTGGTGCCGTTTTTCGGTGATCACCACCGGCTCGATTGCGCTGCTTGCATTCGTCTTCGGCGATTACATGACCCAGGTGGTGTCGCTGGGCCCCTACTCATCTGCGATCTGGGGCGTGGCCTCGGTGCTACTGCTCACTTGGCTCAATGTGCGGGGCGTCAAGCAGGGGGCAGCCACGCAGGTGCTCCTCACCGGTTTTGAAGTGGCTGGGCTTGTGCTGGTGTTCGTGGCCGGCGTGTACGCCGCCTGGGCGGGTCTGGGCGCATCTGCGCCCGAGGCCGTGGCCGCAGCGAAGGCGGCGGCTCCGGCGGCGGGCGGATCGGCCTTTTCGCTGGGGGCGTTCGGGTTCGCGATGGTGTTCGTGCTGCTGACCTTCGGCGGCTGGAACGAAGGGGCCTACATCAGCGCTGAACTGCGCGACCGTGAACGCAACATGGTCCGCGTGATGGTGGGCTCGCTGGTGCTGGTCACCTTGCTGTATCTGGCGGCCAACTGGGCATATTTGGCCGCGCTGGGTCTGGGCGGCATGAGTAAGTCGCAGGCCGTCGCGGCCGACCTGCTGCGCATCTCATTTGGCAAGACCGGTGAAGTGCTGATTTCTTTGATGGTGGCTATTTCTGCGCTGACCTCCATCAACGCCACGATGATGGTGGGGGCGCGCTCCAATTTCGCCGCGGGGCGAGATTGGGAGGCACTGGGTAAGTTGGGCGAGTGGGTGGAGGATCGTGGCACGCCGGTGAACGCGCTGTTGGCCCAGGGTGCGTTCGCGCTGCTGCTGATTGGTCTGGGATGGGCCACAGGGGGCGGCTTCTCGACGATGGTCGAATTCACCGCACCGGTGTTCTGGCTCTTCTTCCTGCTGGCGGGCGTGAGTCTCTTTGTGCTGCGTGCGCGCGAACCCAACACCCCACGTCCGTTCAAGGTGCCGTTCTACCCCATCCTGCCGATCATCTTTTGCGCGGCCTGCGCCTACATGCTCCAGTCAAGCCTGGGCTATGTCGGCGGCAACACCTTCCTGGGCTTCAATGCCGCTTGGGTCGGTGTCGGGGTGCTGGGAATCGGCGCCGTGCTGATGGTCATGCTGGGCGGGCTCAAGGGCAATCAGCCCGCCGGGACGAAACGGTAAACGCGACAATCAGCGCGAGACGGGGCGAACAGGCCCCGTGCGCGCTGTGTGCTCAGGGATTTGCAGGGGGCACGTAGCCTGCGGCCTGGTCCACCTGCCCACCGAAGAAATAGCCTTCCATCTGCTGCGCCAGGTACTTGCGTGCGCGCACATCAGCCAGGTTCAAGCGGTTTTCATTCACCAGCATGGTCTGGTGCTTGAGCCAGCCCTGCCACGCTTCTTTCGAGACGTTCTCCCAGATGCGTTTGCCGAGCTCGCCCGGATACGGTGGGAAATCAAGCCCTTCGGCTTCATGCTGCAGTTTGATGCATTGAACGGTTCGTGACATGCAGACCTCGGTTCGGATCAGTTGAGGGGTTTGAGCAGCACTTGTGATTTGCGCTGCCAGTTGTAGAGATTTTTCTTGGTGCGGGGCAGGTCGTCGACCGTACCGACATTGAATCCGCGCTTCAGAAACCAGTGGCCCGTGCGGGTGGTCAGAACGAACAGGTGCTTGAGACCGGCCGCACGCGCACGTTGCTCAATGCGCTGCAGGATACGCTCTCCGTCGCCTTGTCCCTGCACCTGGGGGTTGACCGCGAGGCAGGCCAGCTCGCCCATGGCGTCGTCCGGGAAGGCATACAAGGCGGCGCAGCCAAAGATCACGCCATCGTGTTCAATGACGGTGAAGTTTCCGACTTCGCGCTCGATGAGACCACGGTCGCGCTTGACCAGTGTGCCGTCTTCTTCCAGAGGGCGGATCAGCGCGATGATGCCGCCGACATCGTCCGGGCTGGCTTCACGCAGCGCCTCCAGCGTTTCTTCCACCACCATGGTGCCCACGCCATCGTGCAAAAACAGTTCAAGCAGCACGGAGCCGTCGATACCCATGGGCACGATGTGCGCGCGAGCCACGCCTCCATCGCAGGCCCGCAGCGCAAAGCGCAGGGTGTCACTGGCCTCTTCTGGCAGGCTTTCCGCAGCCAGCATCGCACGAGCCTGACTTTCCGTGATCTCGCTGAGCAGGCGTCCGTCGTGATCGGTGACGCCACCGCCTTCGGTGATGAAAATCAGCTTGTCGGCATCCAGGGCAATCGCCGTGGCGGTGGCCACATCTTCCATCGCCAGATTGAAGGCTTCGCCTGTGGGTGAAAACCCCAATGGCGGGAGCAGCACGACGGCATCGCTGGACAGCACCAAGCGGATCGCTTGCACATCGACCTTGCGTACCAGTCCGGTCTGCTCGAAATCAACGCCGTCCACGATGCCCACTGGCCGGGCCGTGACGAAATTGCCCGAAATGACCCGCACGGTGGAGTGGGCCATGGGCGTGTTGGGCAGGCCCTGCGAAAACGCCGCTTCAATGTCCAGTCGGTTCTCGCCTGCGGCCTCTTTTGCACACTCAAGCGCAAGGGCATCGGTGATGCGCATGCCCTGGTGATACCGGCTTTGCGCACCGCGTAGGGTCATCTGTTCGTCGACCTGAGGTCGCGATCCGAAGACCAGCACCAGGCGCATGCCCATGGCATGCAGCAGGCTCAGGTCGTGGACCAGCGCATTGAGGCGCTTCGTGGTGACCACTTCGCCACCGAACCCGATGACGATCGTCTTGCCACGAAAAGCATGGATATAGGGCGCGACGGCACGCAGCCACGCGACGAACTGATGGGAATCTGAAGGATCGGGCATCGGGCGATTATAATTTGGCCGTGCATCTGGAGTTTCCCGAATCCCTGCCGGTTTCCGCACGGCGTGACGAAATCGCCCGCGCCATCGCTCACCATCCGGTGGTGATCGTCAGCGGCGAGACCGGTTCGGGCAAAACCACACAGCTTCCCAAGATCTGCCTGCAGGCAGGGCGCGGCGCGAGCGGGCTGATTGGGCATACCCAACCGCGGCGGCTGGCGGCCACCAGTGTGGCGCGCCGCATTGCTGAAGAGATGCGCTCGCCGCTGGGCACTGACGTTGGCTTCAAGATCCGTTTCAACGAGAACGTCTCTCGCACGGCGCGCATCAAGCTGATGACTGACGGTATCTTGCTGGCCGAGTCGCTCTCCGATCCGCTGCTGCGGCAGTACGACACGATCATCATCGACGAGGCGCATGAACGCAGCCTCAATATCGATTTTCTGCTCGGCTACCTCAAGCAGTTGCTCGAGGGCGCGCGTCGTGATGACCTGAAGCTCATCATCACTTCGGCGACCATTGATGCGGCCCGTTTCGCGCAGCACTTCGGCCGGGCGGGCGCACAGGCGCCAGTCATCGAGGTGTCGGGCCGCACCTTTCCGGTCACCATTCGGTGGCGCCCGATCGGGGCCGACCTCCCTTCGCCTGCCGCCGATGCGCCGCGGGCCGGCGAGACAGATGCAGGAGGGGCTGAACCACTGAGCCCCGCGCCTGCAGCCAAAGCCGTGCGGGCGATCCGCACGCAGGCCCCGCGCACCGGGCGCATCGACGAGGACGACGAGACCGATCAGCCCGGTGCGATCGAGGACGCCATCGATGAACTGTGGCGAGAAGGTCCGGGCGATATTCTGGTGTTCCTGCCTGGTGAGCGGGAGATCCGGGAGACCGGCGATCACCTGCGCCGGGCTTGGGCGCGCCGCGCCCCGCGCAGCGGGCCTGCAGCCGGCGCTGAGATTCTGTCGCTCTTTTCGCGCTTGTCTGCGGCCGACCAGCAAAAGGTGTTTGCGCCCGGTGCTGCGCCGCGGGTCGTGCTGGCCACCAATGTCGCCGAGACCTCGCTCACTGTGCCTGGCATCCGCTACGTGATCGACACGGGGCTCGCACGCGTCAAGCGCTATCGCTATCGCGGCAAGGTCGAGCAGTTGCAGATCGAGCCCATCTCGCGTGCGGCAGCCAACCAGCGCTCCGGCCGCTGCGGGCGTGTGGCGGCGGGCATCTGCATTCGCCTGTATGACGAGGATGATTTTCAGCGGCGTGCTGCGTTCACCGACCCCGAGGTACTGCGCTCTTCGCTTGCGTCGGTGATCCTGCGCATGAAGGCGCTCAAGCTCCAGGACATCGAGGCCTTCCCCTTCGTCGATCCGCCGCCGCGACGCGCCATCAGCGACGGCTACGAGTTGCTGCGCGAACTGGACGCGATCGATGACCGCGGCGACCTCACGGCGACGGGTCGTCAGCTGGCTCGCTTGCCGCTTGACCCGCGGATCGCACGCATGCTGCTGGCTGCACATGAACGGGGCTGTCTGCGCGAAGCGCTGGTGATTGCCGCGGCGCTCTCGGTTCAGGATCCGCGCGATCGCCCCCCGGATCGTCAGCAGGCGGCTGATCAGTCGCATGCGCGCTTTGTCGATCCGCGCTCCGACTTTCTGGGCTTCGTAAAGCTATGGGACAGCTGGCAGCGTCAGCTCAATGACCGATCGGGCGGCGAGTCGCGCCGTGCACTCAGCGCCCGGCTGGAGCGCGAATTCCTCTCTCCACGCAAGCTGCGCGAATGGGCTGATGTGCACAGTCAACTCAGTCAGGCCGTGGGCGAACTGGGCTGGCGCGCGGCGCCCCTCGCTGCCGAGCCTGTCTCCCCGTCTGAAGCGGCCGCACTCTACGAACCCTTGCACCGTGCGTTGCTGGCGGGGTTGCTCGGCAATCTGGGCTGCCGGGCGCCCGATGAACCGCATTACCTGGGCACGCACGCCACGCGATTCTGGCTGCACCCGGGCTCGGGTCTGTCGCGACGCAGTACGGCAGCCCGCACGGCACCTGAAGCAGGCGCCGATCCGGCGCGCGCAGCGCAGACAGGTGGCGCACGTTGGGTCATGGCAGCCGAGATGGTCGATACCGGGCGACTCTATGCGCGCACGGCAGCGCGCATCGAGCCCGGCTGGATCGAGCAGATTGGGGCCCACTTGTTGCGTCGCAGCTGGAGCGAGCCGCATTGGGAAAAGCGCGCCGGTCAGGCGATGGCCTTTGAGCGCGGCGTGATCTATGGGCTCACGGTCTATGCGCAGCGTCGTGTGCCCTACAGCGGCATCGATCCGCGTATTGCACGTGAGTTGCTCATCCGTGAAGCCCTGGTGGCCGGTGAGTGGCAGACCGATTGCGCTTTCTTTGCGCACAATCGGCGGGTGATCGCGGAAGTCACGCAGCTCGAGGCCAAGATGCGCCGCCCCGATCTGCTGGTCGATGAACAGTTTCTCTTCGACTGGTTCGATGCGCATGTGCCCCAGGACGTGGCGAGCGGCCCTCAACTCGAACGCTGGTGGCGCAAGGCCAGTCGTGAGACGCCGCAACTCTTGCGCCTGACCCGCGATCTGCTGATGCGCAAGCAGGCCGAGGGCGTGGATCACCGCAATTTCCCGCCGCGCGTGATGCTGCGGGGTGTGGGATTCGAGGCGAGCTACCATTTTGCGCCCGGCGCAGACGATGACGGCGTGACCCTCACCGTGCCGCTGTATGCCCTGAACCAAGTCGATGCCGCGCGCACCGAGTGGCTCGTGCCGGGCATGCTGACCGACAAGGTGAGTGCCTTGCTCAAGTCGCTGCCTCAGAAGGTGCGCAGGCATCTGTTGCCGCTCGACGCCTGGGCCGAAGGGTTTGTTGCGCGGTTAAACGATACGGAGCCAAGTGGCCCCCTGCTCGTTGCGCTCATCCAGTCGCTGCGTGAGCATGCCGGCCAACGGGTGACCGAAAGCGATTTTCGACTGGAGACCCTGCCTGCGCACCTGCTCATGCATTTTCGGGTGGTCGATGCGCATGGCCGCTTTCTGGCGGCGTCGCGCAATCTGGCCCAACTGCGTGCGCAACTCGGTGCGAGTGCACAAGGCAGTTTCCAGGCGGCACTGCGCCAGGCAGGGGTCAAGGCCGCCGCCCCCCTGAGTGCTGATCGCCCGACAGGTTCTAAGCGTTTGGATGTGAAGGGGCAGGCCGATGCACCGCAGCCGGTGCATGCACAGACGATACGCCGGTCTGGCGAGCGCTTCACCGCGTGGACCTTTGAGCCGCTGCCTGAGTTGCTCGAGCTGCAGGGCATGGGCCCACAGGGCGATGAAACGCTGGTCGGTTATCCGGCACTGGTCGATCGCGGGGATGCGGCTGAGCTGCAGGTATTTGATGAGCCCGAGGTGGCCACACGCGAACATCGCGCCGGATTGCGCCGGCTGTTCGCCTTGGCATTGCGTGAGCCACTGAGGTTTTTCGAACGCAATCTTCCGGATGCGCAGAAGTTGTCGATGGCCTATGCGCCGTTTGGCAGCACCGATGACCTCAAGCGCGATCTGGTGGCGGCGCTCCTGGAGCGCACCTGCCTGACGCAGCCCTTGCCCGCCGACCGTGAGGCGTTCGAGGCGCGCACGGCGGAAGCGCGCGCAAAGGTGACGCTGGTGGGCAACGAGGTGGCCCGCACGCTCTCGGGCATCCTCCTCGAATACACGGGCGTGCTGCGCAAGCTGGCGGCTTCGAAGTCGTTTTCGCAGGCTCACGCCGATATCACGCAGCAGCTGGCGGCCCTGCTGTCGCCGCGTTTTGTCGTGCAGACCGATGCCGCGCGCTTGGGCCATCTGCAGCGGTATCTGAAGGCCTGCTCTGCAAGACTCGACAAGCTGCGCACCGACCCCGCGCGCGATGCCCAGCGCATGGCCGAGCTCATGCCCCTGCTGGCGCATTTCAATCGTGCGCATGCCGCGCTCAAGGGGCGGTACGATCCGAGGTTGGAAGAGTTTCGATGGTTGCTCGAAGAGTTGCGCGTATCGCTCTTTGCGCAGGAGCTGCGCACCCCGATGCCTGTCTCGGTCAAGCGTTTGCAAAAAGTATGGGAGTCCATTCAATGAAGCACACCATCGCAGCCAAGCTGCCTGATGCCTCGCACCATCGGCCCGGTCGGCGTGCAGCGGGCATTGCCATGTTGGGTGTCCCAGGTGCAATAGTCCTGGCGGGGTGGCCGGCTGCACCGGCTCGTGCCGACATGCCCAGTGTCATTGTGCTCAATTCAGGTGATGCGTCACTCTCATTGATCGATCAGGCCACCTTCAAGGAAACCGGGCGGATCGCGGTGGGCAAGGAGCCACATCACCTGTACCTCACGCCTGACGCGCGTACGCTCATCGTGGGCAATGCGGTCAGCAACGATCTCCATCTGCTCGATCCGCAGACCGGCCGTATCAACGGGCGAGTGCGCAACATCGACGATCCTTATCAGCTGGCGTTTTCGCCGGACCAGAAATGGTTCGTCACGGCCGCGCTGCGTCTGGATCGGGTGGATCTGTATGCCTGGGATGGCAAAGACAAGCGGCGGGTCAAGCAGATCGATTTGCCCAAGGCGCCCAGCCATGTCTGGTTCACCGCGGACAGTCGCTGGGTCTTTGCCACGCTGCAGGACAGTAACGAGGTGGCCGCCATCGACTTGCAGAGTCAGACCGTGGCCTGGAAGCACAAGGTGGGGCCGCAGCCGGCTGGAATCATCTTGTCGCCCGATGGCAAGCACCTGTTCGTCGGGGTCATGGGGGCCGACTATGTCGAGGTGATCGACTGGAAGGCGCGGCGCACCGTGGCAAAAATCCGCACAGGCAAGGGCGCCCACAATTTCCGCGGGCTGGGCGATCAGCGCCATCTGCTGGTCAGCAACCGCCTTGAAAACACCATTTCCATCGTCGACATGACTGACCTTAAAGTCACCGGCGAGATCAAGGTGCCCGGTGGCCCCGACTGCATGGAGATCACCGCCGACGGCAAGCAGTTGTGGGTGACCTCGCGCTTTGCCGGCAAGGTGTCGGTTGTGGATATGGACAGCCGCAAGGTCGTGCAGTCAATCAAGGTGGGTCGATCGCCACACGGCATTTACCTGCACAACCGGGCGCCGTTGCTGTGAAGCGAGTCGCCTTCCACACATTTCGCCAAGGGGCTCATCGGGCAAGGCGCAGTGCAGTGGGCGTCACGGTGGCCCTTGGCCTGTTCAGTGTTTTGACGCCCGGGCATACGGAGGCGTCGCGCCAAGTCCTGGCGCAAGCAACCGTTGCGCAGTCTTCATCCCGGCCCCCGGGTGGTGCGGGCACGGCGTGCCCTGGTGGCACGGTGTATCTCACACTCGATACCGGCAGCATGCGGCATGCCGAGCTGATCGCGCAGATCCTGCGTCGCCACGATGTGAAAGCCACGTTCTTTCTGGCCAATGAAAAGACGCCCGAGGGCGATTTTTCATTGGATGAGCGCTGGCGAGGCTATTGGCGTGACCGGGTGTCTGAAGGCCACGCCTTTGGGAGTCACACCTACGATCATGTGTATTTTCGCAGTGCGAGTGCAGATGGACGCATGAGTGTGCGCCCGCAGTTCGGCGAGCAGGCTGGCCGCACGCTGCAGTGGGATGCGCGGGCCGTGTGCGGCGAGATCGATCGTGTACAGCAGCGCTTCAGGGCGCTCACCGGGGCCGACCTCGACCGCTACTGGCGTGCGCCAGGGGGCAAGGCACCGGCACCAGTGCTGTCGGCTGCGCAAGGCTGCGGTTGGGCTCATGTGTATTGGGCGCAGGCCGGCTTTCTGGGCGACGAGTTGCCCTCTGAAAGCTACCCCAATGACAAGCTGCTGCGTCAGTCGCTGGCTACGATTCGGGGGGGCGACATCCTGATGGCTCACCTCGGCATCTGGTCGCGCCAGGATCCGTATGCCCCCACACTCGACCCGCTGATCGCCGGGCTCAAGGCACGCGGGATGTGCTTTGCCACCTTGCGCGAGCATCCTGACTACCGACGATGAACCCATTGGACCTCTTCAGTGATGGAGTGCGGGCTGCGCAGCAGTTTCTGTTTGAAACGCTGGTGTTGCCCACCTTGTATCGCATCGGAAAGATGGGTCTGGCCGAGCCGATGTTCGAGTTCACCGAGTGGGTGGTACTGGGGGCGATTGAAGTGGCGGTGCTGGCCGTCGTTCTGGGAGCCATGGAACGGCGCTGGCCAGCCGAACCAGTGACCGACCGTGCGGCGGTGCGCACCGACATCCTCTACACCTTGCTGCATCGGCTGGGCGGGTTCGCGTTGCTGGTGTTCGCACTGGCCAGGCCCATGCTTGATGCGCTGGAGTCGCAGTTGCGCTGGTGGGGTCTGTCCCGCGTGAACATTGATCAGGTCTGGCCAGGCGTGACCGATATGCCGTTGGTGAGTTTTGCGCTGTATCTGGTGGTCCTGGATTTCGTCGATTACTGGTTGCACCGCGGACAACATGGCATCGCAGCGTGGTGGTCCTTGCATGCGGTGCATCACAGTCAGCGCCAAATGACCTTCTGGAGCGATCAGCGCAACCATCTGTTCGATGACCTCTTGCGTGATGTCGTCATGGCACTGGTGGCGCTCATGATCGGCGTGGCCCCTGGGCAGTTTGTCTTGCTGATCATCGCCTCGCGGGTGTTGCAGAGCCTGCAGCATGCCAATGTGCGGCTGCGCTGGCCCGGCGTCTTCGAGCGGCTGCTGGTCAGTCCGAGCTTTCATCGCCTGCACCACGCGATGGGCATCGGACATGAAGGTCCGGCTCGCGGCGTGAATTTCGCAGTGCTCTTTCCGGTCTGGGATGTGCTGTTTCGCACTGCCGATTGGCGCCCGGGCTTTGTGCCCACCGGCATCCAGGACCAGCTCACCGGGCGCGATTACGGCCGCGGTTTCTGGGCGCAACAGTGGCGGGCCTGTGCCCGATGGTTCGGGCGGGCCTGACCCGCAAAGGAGACAGACATGAGTCAGGTGTCCGAACGGTTCGGGCTGATCATCGTGGGCGATGAAATCCTGTCGGGTAAGCGCCAGGACAAGCACCTGAGCAAGGTGATTGAATTGTTGGGCGCCCG
>CANHUQ010000066.1 GCA_947463885.1 Burkholderiales bacterium | reverse complement strand
TCCACGCACCGTCGGCCTGGACCTGCCGCAGTTTGCCCCCCGGCACGGCTGCGCGCTCCAGTACCGTGACCTGCATGCCGCGGCGCGCCAGGTCGGCTGCCGCGACCAGTCCGGCAACGCCGGCACCCACCACGATCACGTGATGATCAGGCAAGCGAGCGCCCTTTCCAGCTGCCCTGGGTGGCTTCCACGACAAACCGAACGAACATCGACTCGGAAAAAAAGTGCCCGCTGCGAGCCGCTTCGATCGCATCACGGTGTGCGCCGCTGCGCGCATACCGGTCCATGTCCGCCACACTCTCCCAAATCGTGAAGGTGGCCTGGCGCAACACAGGTGCTTCCCCGATGCCCACGGCAAGCTGCACGCCCTGCGCACTGGCCAGTGAGCGCTCGGCTGCGGGTTGCATGCGCCAGAAGGCTGCCGCGCGCGTTGGGCGGATCGATGCCCGGGTCAGTGAGGCGACCGGCCCGTGTGCAGGCGAATCGATGCTCACTGGCAACGGCGCGCCTGCCCAGGAGCCGCGGCTGGAGTACGCCCGCAGGCGGCAGCAAAACCATTCGCTGGCACGCGAACGCAAGGCCTGCATTGGGCCGTCAGCCTGCATGAAGGTGTCTGCATCGGCTGCGCTGTCGAACACGCAAAACAAACCCTGGATGGATGCGCTGGGCTTGAGTCCGAAGCCTCCGGCATGGCCGCTGCCCATGACCTTGCCAAAGCGCAGGCCCGGTATGTTGCGCAGCAGACTGCGACCTACGACGAAGCGCGACCAACCCCACAAGCGATGGGCTGGCGCGATGTCGGCCAGCACGACGACGACGACAGGACCAGGCGTCACGTCGCCGGGCATAGCAATCGGCGACGACTCAGGCGTCGGTGTCTGCAGCCGGCTCGCCCAGCCCGAATCGGCGCAGCTTCACGTAGAGGCTTTGCCGCGACAAGCCCAGCATTTCGGCGGCTGCCGCACGATTGTCACGGGTCAGATGCAGGGCGGCCTCGATGCACATCTGCTCAATGAGATCGGTGGTCTGACCGACGATGTCCTTGAGCGGCACACGACCCACCAGCTCGGCGAGCTGGCTGACGGCCTTCGACAGGCCCGGGTCGTCACGTGCATCGGTCTTAGGCCGACGCCCGACATCGCGCAAGGTGAAGCCCAGGCAAGGATGCTTGGCGTCGTGGACCGCGGCCGCTGAAATCTCGACCGAGGTTTCGTTGCCGAAGCGGCCCCGGATAATCGTCGGAAAGAGCCGCACCGCATCGCTTTGACGCAACGTGGCCATCAGCACACCCAGGTCCACGCCCGAACGGCCCAACCATCTTTCCAGGGATTCGCCCACCACCGCTTCGGGGGAATCGAACTGAATCATTTCGGCAAAACTCTGATTGGCATAGAGCACCTGGCCTGCCGGATCGGTCACCACCAATGCGTCGGGTGCGCGGTCGACGGCCGACAGCACCGCACGTCGCGACGGTGCTGCGGAGTCATCCTGCGAGACTGGTGGCGGCACCACGCGGACCAGAAAATAGGTGTTGCCGTCGAGCCGAAAGATGGAGGCCGAGACTTCCACTTCGCCGGCCCGCTGCGCTTGCAGACGCTGCACACCCGTGTCGGCCTGACGTGAATTGCGCAGGCTCTCGAAGCGCGTCAGCAACTTGGAGCCGCTGTTTGCATCGAAGCAGTCCACCACGGGCCGTCCGGACAGCCGCCGCGGCGACTCGGCAAAGAGCACGCTCGCCGCCGGATTAGCTTCGACCACCCGCAAGGTGGCGGCATCGACGATCAGAACGGGTTCTGCAATCGCCTGAAACAGTGCGCGATACCGGGTTTCAAGTTGACGCAGGCGGGAATAGTCGCGCTGCATTGATTGTTGCGCCGTAATCAGACGCTGCTGCACCGTTGCAAATTGACGCAGGTCGCGCCCGATGGCAACGACTTGCCCCGAGGGCCCTGCCGGGATCGTGGCGTACATGACCGGCACATCGCTGCCCTGGGTGGACGCGTGGTTCACGTGCCGCCACTGGGGCGAGTTGTCGCCCGAGGGTCCCTGCAGCAAAGCAGCGACTTTGGCCCGACTCTCCACCGTGACGGTTTCTGCCCAGGGCTTGCCGATCCATTGCGCGGGCCCAAGGTCGGCCAGTTCCTGGTTACCGATCGAGACATCGCGGATCACACCCTGCGCATCGACCAGCAACGCGACGTCGGCTGCAGCAGCAATCAAAGATGCCGTATCCGCAGGCTGAAGGCCAGCAAACGCGTGTTTAAGTGAGGCAGATGAGTTCACAAGCAGTCAGCGGTGACTTCGCAGGTCGGAGGGAGGAGGTTGTTTTGTTGTGTGAGGTGGCGCATCAACTTCGCAATCGGCCTTTGGTGACCCATTCCTGCGCCATATCGAGTGCCTGCGGGCCATCAGACGCCGTCAGGTCGGCCCCGACCATGGCGGCTCGCTCCGGGTGGTCTACGAAGAGAGGCCCGCCCACCATCACAGCCAGGCCGGCATACTTGGAGATCCGCCGAAGATTCAGGATCACCTCGGGCAACAGCTGCAAATGCATATCCTGGCTCGCTGAAAGGCCGACCAGGTCGTAGCGGTCTGCCGCTAAGGCTGACTCCAGATCCGACAGATCGGCCTCGGGGTCGTGCCAGACGTCCCAGCCGGCGCGTCGGAAAAACTCGGCGAGCATCAGGACGCCCAGCGTGTGGTCCGATCCGGGCATCGCTGCCACCAGAATGCGCCCGACGGTGCGATCCGGATGATCGAACAGCGGAGGCGACGACTCGCTCAAGCTGAACAGAATGGATTGGATGCGCCACAGGCCAAGGGTCACGGCCGTGAAATCGCACTCATCGGCCGTCCAACGCTCACCCAACCTGCGGGCCGCCGGGGCGAGCAAATTGAGCATGACGTCGCCAAGCGAGACTTCACGCTCGCGAAACGAGCGCACGAAGTCCAATCCCGGCTGTTCGTCGTCGCGCAGCAAAAGGTCGGTCAGCGTTTCAATGTCTGCCGGTTCGGGCAGTTTGGCCGACTGGGGGGTGAAATCGGGGAAGGCGCGTGCCTCGCTGCGATGAGCCAGCATGAGTCGGGGTACGAGTTCGAGTTCGATGGTCCGTTGCAGCCACGCCTGATTCTTCAAGGAGAACGGGTAGGTGCGCGTCGCCTCCGGCGACAGCGAGGTCTCCCGTTGGTTGAAGGAGCCGCCTCCTTGTTCGTCCTGTTCCCAGTGAGCCATTCCACCTCCCCCGGTTACGGAATCGTCCCGCGTGCACCCGCTCATCTCTGCAGGGAGAGGGGTGCGCCAACGTTCCGAACTGCTGGCAGGCGAATCTCCGGTCCAAAGGACCGAGTGACCGACCGCGTGATCAACCTTTTAGTACGTTTTGCAGTGTCAGCCCCGCCTGCCAACTTTGTCAAGGCGCGGGCTGTCGGGATCAAGACGCTCTGCAGACAACGTGATCGCCGCCGGCTATCCCAGGGTGACAACAGTAATGTCAGATTGAATTTACGTCAACATAGGTTGACACAACCGAATGCCCAGTCTAGATTGGGCTCATGAAGATCACAACGGACGGGCAAACCCGGACGGTGGAGACGCGCCGGCCCGATTCTCGGCCGCCCCTCTACACCGAAGCACAGCGCAAGCGGCGTGATGCGTCCGGCTGGACGTTCGTGCAGGGCGTGCTCGCGCCGGTGCAGTTCCTGGTCTTCCTGGTGAGCCTGGTTCTGGTGTGGCGCTTTCTGGCCACCGGCCAAGGCGAATCGGCTGCCTGCGTGTCGGTCGTCGTCAAGACTGTGGTGCTCTACACGATCATGGTCACCGGCAGCCTGTGGGAAAAAGACGTCTACGGCGTCTACCTCTTCGCACCTGCTTTCTATTGGGAAGACGTCGTGAGCATGGCAGTGCTCGCGTTGCACACCGCGTATCTGGTGGCCCTGTTCACCGATGCCCTGGATGCACGCGCGCTGATGTATCTGGCCCTCGCGGCGTATGCCACCTACGTGATCAATGCCGCGCAGTTTGTGCTGAAACTGCGCGCGGCACGACTGAGTGCGCCTGGCGCAGGTCGCCCTGGCAATCCGTCGTCGGCGCACGTGGAGGCCGCATGAACGCTATTGTCCCCATTCACCGACTTGCACCTGGCTGCGACGAGCGGCCGGTCTTGCGCGAGCGCGGTCAGCGCGAAGTTTTTTGCGGTTTGACTGGAATCATCTGGCTGCATCGAAAGATTCAGGATGCGTTCTTTCTGGTCGTGGGTTCGCGCACCTGCGCTCATCTGATCCAGTCGGCTGCGGGCGTCATGATCTTCGCCGAGCCCCGATTCGCCACCGCCATCATCGACGATCGCGACCTCGCCGGGCTGGCCGACGCCAATGAAGAGCTCGATCGCGTGGTGACTCGCCTGCTCGAGCGTCGACCCGATATCAAGCTGCTGTTTCTGGTGGGGTCATGTCCCTCGGAAGTCATCAAGCTGGACCTTTCGCGTGCTGCGCAGCGCCTGGGTGCGCGTTTTTCCCCAGCGGTTCGCGTGCTCAACTATTCCGGAAGCGGGATCGAAACCACCTTTACCCAGGGTGAAGATGCCTGCCTCGCGTCGATGGTGCCGGCGCTGCCACAGGCTTCGGAAACGGCCGCACCGGCTCTGATGGTGGTGGGCGCGCTGGCCGATGTGGTCGAGGACCAGTTCCGGCGGCTGTTCGACGAAATGGGCATCGGTCCGGTGGCGTTTTTCCCGCCGCGCTCATCGAACGCGCTGCCCGAAGTTGGCCCAGGCACACGCATGTTGCTGGCCCAGCCGTTTCTGGGTGATACCGCACGTGCGCTCGAAGCGCGCGGCGCCGTGCGCCTTGAAGCGCCATTTCCGCTGGGCGAAGAGGGCACCACCGCCTGGCTACAGGCCGCCGCGCGAGCGTTTGACATACCTGACGACCGTTTCGAACGGGTCGTGGCCCCGGCACGCGAGCGCGCCCGCCGTGCGCTGCAGCGCCACCGCGACGTGCTGGCGGGCCGCAGCATCTTTTTCTTTCCCGACTCGCAACTCGAGATCCCGATCGCCCGATTCCTTTCGCGCGAACTGGGCATGCAGCTGATCGAGGTGGGCACGCCGTATTTGCATCGGGCCCATCTGGCGAGCGAACTCGTCCAGCTGCCGGACACCGTGGTGATTTCCGAGGGACAGGATGTCGAGCGGCAGCTTGACCGCTGCAGAGCTGCGCAGCCGGACATCGTGGTGTGCGGCTTGGGCTTGGCCAATCCGCTCGAGTCTGAAGGGCTGACCACGAAGTGGGCGATCGAGTTGGTGTTCTCGCCGATTCACGGTTACGAACAGGCCGCTGATCTGGCCGAACTCTTTGCACGCCCCATCGACCGTCGTCGTCGACTGGCCGCCTGAGACTGCCGCCATGCAACTGACGCTCTGGACGTATGAAGGACCGCCGCACGTGGGCGCCATGCGCGTCGCCACCGCGATGCGCGGTTTGCACTATGTGCTGCACGCGCCGCAGGGCGATACCTACGCCGATCTGCTGTTCACGATGATCGAGCGGTTGCCGCAGCGTCCCCCGGTGACCTACACCACATTTCAGGCCCGCGACCTCGGGTCCGACACCGCCGAGCTGTTCAAGACGGCGGCCCGCGAAGCGTATGAGCGCTTCCGTCCTCAAGCCATGATCGTCGGGGCCTCGTGCACGGCAGAGCTGATTCAGGACGATCCGGGTGGGCTCGCCAAGGCGCTGGCACTGCCTGTGCCGGTGGTGCCGCTGGAGCTGCCGTCTTACCAGCGCAAAGAGAACTGGGGCGCAGCCGAAACGTTCTATCAGCTGGTGCGCAACCTGGCCAAGCCGATTGCGCCGGAGCAGCGCAGCCCGCGCGCGCGGCCGCTGTGCAACATCCTGGGACCGACAGCGCTTGGATTTCGTCACCGCGACGATCTGCGCGAAGTGCGCGGTTTGATCGAATCGCTCGGCATCGACATCAATGTGGTGGCACCGCTGGGTGCCACCCCCGATGACCTGACTCGTCTGGGCGAGGCCGACTTCAATGTCGTGCTCTATCCGGAAACCGCGATGCAAGCCGCGCAATGGTTGTCGCGCAGTCTGCGCCAGCCCATGACGCGCACGATCCCGATCGGCACTGGCGCCACGATTGAATTCATCCGTGAGGTGGCCGCGCTCGCCGGCGTGGACCCCGAGCCCGTGCTGGCCGTCAGCAAGCGCGCACAGTGGTACGCCAAATCGGTGGATTCAACCTACCTCACGGGCAAGCGCGTCTTCGTATTCGGCGATGCCACCCATGCGATTGCCGCAGCGCGCGTGGCGTCGCGTGAACTCGGCTTCACCGTTGTGGGTCTGGGGACGTATAGCCGCGAGTTCGCACGCGAAGTGCGCGAGGCGGCCAAGCTGTATGACGTCGAGGCACTCATCACCGACGATTACCTTGATGTGGAAGAGCGCGTCGCAGCCCTGCAGCCCGAGCTCGTACTGGGCACGCAGATGGAGCGGCACATGGCCAAGCGCCTGGGCATTCCGTGCGCCGTGATTTCAGCGCCGGTGCATGTCCAGGATTTCCCGGCCCGTTACTCGCCCCAAATGGGTTTTGAAGGCGCGAGCGTGCTCTTCGACACCTGGGTGCATCCGCTGATGATGGGCCTCGAAGAGCATCTGCTGACGATGTTTCGGGGTGACTTCGAGTTTCATGACGGCGCAGCCGCGTCGCACCTGGGTCATGGAGCGGCTCCGGCACGTGCTTCGCATGCAGCCGAATCGGCAGCGCCTGCGCAGACCCTGCCTGCCAACGAAGCAGGCCAGGCAGTCGTCGCACAGCCGGCTGCTTCACAACACCTCACGGAGTTGCCCGCTGATGCGCGCATGAGTGATCTGTTGACCAACGAACACCAGACCATTGCTGCGCCGACGATGGCAGCTGCGACGCTCGCTGCCACATCGCCCGAACAAGGCATTGTCGTGGCGGCCTGGGCCGATGATGCGCGGGCCGAACTGCAGAAGATCCCGTTTTTTGTGCGAGGCAAGGCCCGCCGCAACACCGAGCGCTTTGCGCTCGAACGCGGGGTGGCGTTGATCACCGTGGAGACGCTCTACGATGCGAAGTCGCACTTCGGCCGCTGAGCACGCCCCGGTGAACGTCGTCATCGTGACGATGGACACCCACCTGGCGAGCGCCACGGACCGCGCGCGGGCCGCGCTCAAGCGCGTGCTGCCCAGCCTGACGCTGACCTTGCATGCGGCCTCGGAGTGGTCTTCGAACCCGGCAGCGCTCGAGCGCTGCCTCGCGGACATTGCGGCGGGCGACATCGTGATCGCCACCATGCTCTTCCTCGAGGACCATTTCCTGCCGATCCTGCCTGCCCTGCAGGCGCGCCGCGAGCAATGCGACGCCATGGTCTGCGCGATGTCGGCCGCCGAAGTGGTCAAGCTGACCCGGCTGGGCCGATTCGACATGGCTAAGCCGGCATCGGGCCCGCTCGCGCTGTTGAAGAAATTGCGCGGCGAAAAAGACAAGGCGGCTACCGGTGGCGCGGCACAGATGAAGATGCTGCGCCGCATCCCGCAGCTGCTGCGATTCATCCCCGGCACGGCGCAGGACGTGCGCGCCTACTTCATGACGCTGCAGTACTGGCTCGGTGGCTCGCAGGAAAACGTCTTCAACATGGTGCGCTTCCTGGTCGATCGCTACGCCGACGGGCCGCGGCGCTCGCTGCGCAGCGCGGCCAAGGTAGGCGAACCAGTCGAATACCCGGAAGTGGGTGTGTATCACCCGCGCATGGAAGGACGGCTGTCCGACCGTGCCGAACAGCTGCCGGCCCTGCCGCCCGGTGTCGAGCCGCGCGGTACCGTTGGCGTGCTGCTGCTGCGCTCTTATCTGCTGGCGGGCAACGCCGGCCATTACGACGGCGTCATCGCTGCGCTTGAAGCGCGCGGTCTGCGCGTCATCCCCGCATTTTCCGCCGGGCTCGATGCCCGCCCGGCGATCACTCGCTTCTTCACCCGAGAAGGCGCGGCCACCATCGACGCGCTGGTTTCACTCTCGGGCTTTTCTCTAGTGGGCGGTCCCGCGTACAACGACGCGAAGGCTGCCGAGGAGGTGCTGGCTGGCCTCGATGTGCCCTACATCGCCGCGCACCCGGTCGAGTTTCAGACGCTGGACCAATGGGGCGGTTCGGGCCGTGGACTGTCGCCGGTCGAGAGCACCATCATGGTGGCCATTCCTGAGCTGGATGGTGCTACCAGTCCGATCGTCTTCGGCGGCCGACCAGGTGCGCCTGGTGTGCAGTGCACCGGTTGCCATCATGGCTGCACCTTCAGTGCTGCCGACACGACTCAGGACATGGCGTCTTGCCCGGAGCGCGCCACGACGCTGGCTGCGCGAGTGGCCCGTCTGGTGGACTTGCGCCGTGCCGAGTGCGCGCAGCGCAAAGTGGCCGTCGTGTTGTTCAACTTCCCGCCCAATGCCGGCAACATCGGCTCGGCAGCGTTCCTGGCCGTTTTTCCCTCGCTCTACAACACGCTGGTCGCCATGCGGGCGCGTGGCTATGACGTTGAGGTTCCCGAGTCGGCTGATGCCTTACGTGAATCGATCTTGACCGGCAATGCCGCGATGCACGGGGCCGATGCCAATGTGCATGCCCTGATATCGGCTGAAGACCATGTGCGCCGCGAACCATGGCTGCGTGAGATCGAAGCTCAATGGGGCCCGGCGCCCGGGCGGCAACTGAGCAATGGTCAGTCGATCTTTGTGCTGGGCCAGCGCTTCGGCAATGTGCTGGTCGCCGTGCAGCCAGCCTTCGGCTACGAAGGCGACCCGATGCGCCTGCTCTTCGAAAAAGGTCTCGCACCTACGCATGCATTCTCGGCGTTCTATCGCTATCTGCGCGAAGACTTCGCTGCACACGCCGTGTTGCACTTCGGTACGCACGGCGCGCTGGAATTCATGCCGGGCAAGCAGTCGGGCATGTCGGGCGCCTGCTGGCCCGAGCGGCTCATCGCCGACTTGCCGAACCTGTACTTCTACGCATCGAACAATCCTTCGGAAGGCGCCATCGCCAAGCGCCGCTCAGGCGCGACCCTGATCAGTTATCTCACGCCCCCCATTGCGCAGGCCGGCTTGTACAGCGGCCTGGCTGACCTCAAGGCCAGCATCGACCAATGGCGCGCCGTTGCGCCGAACGCGCATGAGCGGCTCACGGAGCTTGCTGCGCTGATTCATGCTCAGGCCGTTGAGCTCAATCTCGCTGAGCCTGGAGTGGCCTGGTTGCCGCAACCGCAGGGCGATGCCCAGGCACACATCCTCGCGCTGTCGCAGCGAGTGCTCGAGATCGAATACAGCCTCGTGCCCTTCGGTCTGCATATTGCGGGTCAGGCGGCCAGTCCGCAGCAGCGCATCGAAATGCTCTGCGCGATGTCCGATTGTGGCGATGGTCAGCCGGCCGACCGCGCTGCCATCGAAGCGCTGGTGCAGGGTGAAACCCCCGAGCGGGTCCTGGCGCTGTCGGGTTGGCCCGTGGATGAAACCAACCGTGAGCGGTTGCGCGAGCTGATCAACACCGATCGGTTGCTGGCACGCGATACCGAGGTCGATGCCCTGCTGCATGCATTAGACGGCGGCTTCATTCGGCCAGCTCCCGGTGGCGACCTGCTGCGCAATCCCGCAGTACTGCCCACGGGTCGCAACCTGCACGGCTTTGACCCCTTCCGCATCCCCAGCACCTTTGCCATGCGCGATGGCGCGCGCCAGGCGCAGCGCCTGATCGAGCGTTGCACGATTGAAGGCACGCCCTTGCCCGAGTCCATTGCGATGGTGCTGTGGGGCAGTGACAACCTCAAAACCGAAGGCGGGCCGCTCGCCCAGGCATTGGCACTGATCGGCGCCAGACCGCGCTTCGACAGCTACGGACGCATGGCCGGCGCCACGCTGATTCCGCTGCAAGAGCTGGGTCGCCCCCGCATCGATGTCGTCGTCACCATCTCGGGCATCTTTCGCGATCTCATGCCGCTTCAGATCCGACTGCTGGCCGAAGCCGCGTGGCTCGCTGCCAGTGCAGATGAACCCGAAGAAGACAATTTCATCCGCAAGCATGCGCTGGCGTATCAGCGTGAGCACGGCTGCACCCTCGAGACCGCAGCCTTGCGCGTCTATGGCAATGCCGAAGGTGCTTATGGCTCGAACGTGAACAATCTGGTTGAAAGCAGCCGCTGGAGCGAAGAGGACGAGCTGGCCGAGACCTACTCACGTCGCAAGGGTTTTGCATACGGACGCAGCGGCGTGGCCGTGCAGCAGTCCGCGCTGCTGCAAAGCGTACTGGCCGATGTCCAACTCACCTACCAGAACCTCGACTCCGTGGAACTGGGTGTGACCACGGTCGACAATTACTTCGACACGCTCGGTGGCATCACAGGGGCGGTCAAGCGTGCGCGTGGCGGAGCCACCCCGACGGTCTACATAGGTGACCAGACCCGCGGCGAGGGCGCTGTGCGCACCCTCGATGAGCAGGTCGCACTCGAAACCCGTACCCGCATGCTCAATCCGCGCTGGTACGAAGGCATGCTCGAGCATGGCTACGAAGGCGTGCGCCAGATCGAGCAGCATGTCACCAACACCATGGGCTGGTCGGCCACTACAGGCCAGGTTCAGCCCTGGGTCTATCAGCAGCTCACACAGACCTTCATGCTTGATCCAGGCATGCGCGAGCGTCTTGCCAAATTGAATCCCACGGCTTCGGCTCGGGTAGCCAACCGGCTCCTCGAAGCGTCCGATCGCCAGTACTGGACGCCCGACTCCGACATGCTCGATGCGCTTCGCCGCGCCAGCGAGGAACTCGAAGATCGTATCGAGGGCGTCTATGAAGGAGCCTCAGCATGAATACAGCAACCGTCCCATTCACTGAAATCCGCCGCCCGTCCCGCGGCAAAGACGGTGAGGGCAGCGTGCAAGTGCAGCTCGATCCGAACGTCAAGATCGGCAACGCCAAGGTCTTCGCGGTCTACGGCAAAGGGGGCATTGGCAAGAGCACCACGTCATCAAACTTGTCGGTCGCATTCTCCAAGCTCGGCAAGCGGGTGCTGCAGATCGGCTGCGACCCCAAGCACGACTCCACTTTCACGCTCACCAAGAAGCTCATGCCCACGGTGATCGATGTACTGGAGTCGGTCGACTTTCACCCCGAGGAATTGCGCCTGGAAGACTTCGTGTTCGAAGGCTACAACGGCGTGATGTGTGTGGAAGCAGGCGGGCCGCCAGCCGGTACCGGCTGTGGCGGGTATGTGGTGGGCCAGACGGTGAAGCTGCTCAAGGAGCACCACCTGCTTGAAGATACCGACGTGGTCATCTTCGATGTGCTGGGTGATGTGGTGTGCGGCGGTTTTGCTGCGCCCCTGCAGCATGCCGACCGTGCGCTCATCGTGACGGCCAACGACTTCGATTCGATTTTCGCCATGAACCGCATCGTTCAGGCCATCAATGCGAAGGCGAAAAACTACAACGTGCGCCTGGGTGGTGTGATTGCCAATCGCAGCCGCGATACCGATCAGATCGATCGTTTCAACGATCGTGTGGGTCTGAAGCGCATGGCGCATTTCCCTGACCTGGACGTGATCCGCCGCAGCCGCCTCAAGAAGTCCACCCTCTTCGAGATGGAGCCGTCGCCCGAACTCGAGGCGGTGCAGCAGGAATACCTGCGACTGGCCGCGTCGCTGTGGGCAGGCACCGACCCGCTGGCCCCCGAGGCCTTGAAAGACCGGGACATCTTCGATCTCCTGGGTTTCGATTGAGGCGCATCGTATGAGCCACGTTCCCTATCAGGATCGACGCAGCCAGATCGAGGACTATTTCGATCGCACGGCGGCAGACGCTTGGGCCAAGCTGACCTCGTCGGCGCCGGTCAGTGGCATTCGCGCCACTGTGCGTGCCGGTCGCGACCGCATGCGCGGCACCATGCTCTCTTGGCTGCCCCCCAGCCTGGAAGGGCGGCGCATTCTTGATGCCGGATGCGGCACCGGTCTGATGGCGGTCGAACTGGCCCGGCGCGGCGCAGAGGTGCTGGCCATCGACCTGTCGCCGCGCATGATCGAGCTGGCCCGCGAACGTTTGCCCGAAGATGTCGACCCGTCGCGCATCGACTTCCGATCAGGCGACATGCTCGATGAGGAGCTGGGCTACTTTGATCACGTGGTGGCCATGGATTCCCTGATCCATTACGAGCCGCGCGATGTGGTCCGTGCCCTGGGTGCTCTGGCCGCCCGCACCGTGGACAGCATGGTGATCACGTTTGCACCACGCACGCCGCTGCTCGGGCTCATGCACAGCGTTGGTCGGGCGTTTCCGCGCTCAGACCGTGCACCGGCCATCGTGCCGGTCGCCGAGCAGACGCTGGTGACAGCCGTGGCCGACTACGCTGTGTTACAGGGATGGAACAAGGGGCGCACCGAGCGCATCAGCAGCGGGTTCTACACCTCGCAAGCGATTGAATGGAGGCACGGTTGAAGGCGACTCGCTTCAGCCGATTGATGCGTCAGTTGCCGACGCATTACCTGCCGTTTGCCGACGCGGCCAGTGTCGGCTTGCCGTTGTCGCGTCTGTTGCGTTTGTCGCTTTTTCAGGTGACCGTCGGCATGGCCACGGCGCTGATCGTGGGCACGCTCAACCGCGTGATGATCGTGGAGCTGGGCGTGCCAGCGTGGCTGGTCGCAGCCATGGTGGCGCTGCCGCTGTTGGTGGCCCCCATGCGCGCGCTCACGGGTTTTCGATCCGATACCCACCGCTCGGCTTTCGGCTGGCGCCGTGTGCCCTTCATCTGGACCGGTACGCTGCTGCAGTTCTTTGGCCTGGCGATCATGCCCTTTGCCCTGTTGGTGCTCTCGGGGTTGGGCCAGGTGGCCACGCCCCCGATCGTTGGCCAGCTGGCCGCGGCGCTGGCGTTCCTCGTGGTGGGACTCGGTCTGCAGACAGCGCAGACAGCCGGCCTGGCACTTGCCACCGATCTGGCGACCGAGGACACGCGCCCGCGGGTGGTGGCGCTGATGTACGTGATGCTGTTGCTGGGCATGGTCGGCAGTGGCATTGCCTTTGGCGTGTTGCTGGCTGACTTCACCCCCAAGCGACTCATCCAGGTGGTGCAGGCTGCCGCCCTGGTGACGCTGGCACTCAACGCCGTAGCGCTCTGGAAGCAAGAGGCCCGCGATCCGGCCAGAGCCGCTGCGCTCAAAGCGGCGCCGCAACCGGTGTTTCGCGACGCCTGGAGGCGCTTCATTGCGAATGGGCGTGCCAAGCGGTTCCTGTGGTCGGTGGGCCTTGGCACCGCCGCATTCAATATGCAGGACATCGTGCTCGAGCCCTATGGGGGCGAGATTCTGCACTTGAGCGTCGGCGATACGAGCCAGCTCACAGCGCTACTGGCAGCGGGCTCACTCGCAGGCTTTGCACTCGCTGCCCGCGTGCTTGGACGGGGCAGCGATCCGTTGCGCGTTGCAGCGTATGGCGCGCTCGCTGGGTTGCCGGCTTTTTCCGCAGTCATTTTTGCTGCCCCGCTCGATGCAGCCTGGATGTTCCGGCTCGGCGCTGCCGCGATCGGGTTTGGCGGCGGACTGTTTTCGGTGGGCACGCTCACGGCGGCCATGCGCATGGAAGAAAAAGGTTTCGTCGGTCTGGCCCTGGGCGCCTGGGGTGCGGTGCAGGCCAGCGCAGCCGGTCTGTCGATTGCCGGTGGCGGCATCGTGCGTGATGTAGTGGCCGGCCTGGCGAATGCAGGTGCGCTGGGCGATGCGCTGGCCACGCCTGCGACCGGATACAGCTTTGTTTATCACATTGAGATGCTGTTGCTCTTTGTGACCCTTATCGCCATCGGTCCGCTTGTCGGGCGCGGATCGGCGGTCACTCAACCCGAACACAAGTTCGGGCTCGCCGAACTGCCCGGCTAGTCGACCCTTTCCAGACGGAGACTCATCATGCAAGTAGGAGCCATTACCGGTTACGTGGATCTCGCGCAGATCCTGCTCTATGCCTTTTGGGTGTTTTTCGCAGGCCTGATTTACTACCTTGTCCGCGAAAATCACCGCGAGGGCTATCCCATGGAGACCGACGGCTTGGGCCGCGCGGTCGTCACCGGCTGGCCAGTGCCGCCACCCAAGACTTACAAGCTCGCTGGTGGCGTAGATCTGGTCATTCCCGATCCCGGCAAACAGGAGCCGCCGCTGGTGGCCCGCTCGACCGGTGCATCGCCTGGCTCGCCGATTGAGCCCACTGGCGACCCGATGCTGGACGGCGTGGGTGCCGGCGCCTGGGCCAATCGTGCCGACGTGCCTGACATGACTCTGGAAGGCGAACCCAAGATCATCCCGCTGCGTGCCGCACAGGGCTTTGCGGTGGCCAAGCAGGATGCCGATCCGCGGGGCCTGCCGGTAATTGCCGGCGACGGCAAGCCGGCCGGTACCGTGCGCGAACTCTGGCTCGATACCTCCGAGATGATGTTCCGCTACCTCGAGGTGGAGACCGGCA
This sequence comes from Burkholderiales bacterium, assembly GCA_947463885.1. Classification (GTDB taxonomy): domain Bacteria; phylum Pseudomonadota; class Gammaproteobacteria; order Burkholderiales; family Burkholderiaceae_E; genus UBA4615. Next base: position 340 of record CANHUQ010000066.1, on the reverse strand, counting down.
GCGGCAAGCGGGTGATGCTGCCCGTGCCGTTTGCGCGCATCCGGCGTTCGGCGGTCGAAGTCAATTCGATCTATGCACACCACTTTGCTTCGGTGCCGGGGCTGCGCAATCCTGATCAGATCACGATGCTCGAAGAAGAGAAAATTTCTGCTTACTACGGTGGCGGAACGTTCTACGCTGACCCGAAACGTTCGGAGCCGCTGCTGTGACGATCGAAGCCAACGGGCACGAGCACGAGTTCGAGCCGCAGCACGGGCTGCCCGAGCGGCTGCCTCAGGGCGAGCGCATCCTGTGGCAGGGCTCGCCCGAGCTGGGACCGATCATGCGTCGGGTGTTTCAT
>CANHUQ010000065.1 GCA_947463885.1 Burkholderiales bacterium | reverse complement strand
GCGCATGCACCTCAGAGCGACATCACACTGGCTGCAGGCTGGGCCATGGAGTGGCCGATGGTGCGGTGCGCATCCACCGCCTTGAGCCGCGGCAACACATCACGGGCATAGGTCAGGAGGTTGCGCCGCGCCACTTCAGCGGGCATGCCGTCCATCGATAGGATGTTGATCATCGCTGCAGCATCCAGGCTGCGTACACGCTCAACGGAGGCCTCAACGACTTGCCGCGGCGTGCCATGCAGTTGCAGATCCGTCATGAACCGCAAACTCTGATACACGCCCTGTGCTCTGCCGGTGCCGTACGCATCCGTGGGGCGGCCCTGGTCAATGGTCCGGCACCCATAGGGCGCAGCGTAAGTGTCGTGCCATGCGCGGGCACACGCAGGATCCGCGTCCACGCTGGTCAGACTCAGCAGCACCGGCCGAGGCCCGGCGCGACCGTGGATGGATTCATAAAGCTCCGCATATTCGCGTGCTTCCCTGAGCACAGCCTCCCAGGGTTTGTTCGCCATCAGAAGCGGGCCGAAACCGAGTGCTGCCATGGCGCGCGCCGATGCTGTGGAATCAATCATCGCGTACATCCGACCCTGAAAGCTCAGGTTGGCGCGCGGGTAGATCGTCACAGGAGGTTGCTGGTACAGCGGGCCCGGCGAGCTGAGGACGCCAGTTTCGAGGGCGCCCGCGATGGCACGCACATACTCGGTGATGCGCGCACAGGGTTCGGCACTGACACCCTGGTAGCCATCGAAATCGATCGGACCCAGGCCGCGACCCACACCGAACATCACGCGGCCTTCCGAGAGCAGATCGAGCGCGGCGAGCGACTCGGCAACGCGAACGGGGTTGTGCCAGGCCTCGAGCGACACGATCGAGCCGATCAGCGCATGGCGTGTCTTGCCTGCCAGCCATGCCAACAGCTGCGCGGCATTCGGCGAGGTCTGATGCCGCGAAAACGCATGGTCGGATGTCCAGATCGACTCGAAACCCAAGGTCTCGGCTTGTTCGATCAGGGACGCCTGCTGCGCGAAACCCTGCGGATCAGGCGCTTTGGACGCGACGTGGAACAGGAACCCTGTACCGATATGCACAACACACCACTCTCAGACGGTTTGCTGAAACACCGGCGGAAGTCTGCTTCGCCAGCAGCCAGCAGCCAGCAGCCAGCAGCCAGCAGCCAAAATTATACGCACGCGTATGATTTTAGGTTAAGAGGGCATGTGCCCGATGTCAACCCGACCCGATCGGGTCTAACTCGATCGGGTGAGTGCAGTCAGGCACTCAAACCGAATAGCCGCCGTCGACGGCGAGGTGCTGCCCGGTGATGAACGCCGCCGCAGGCGACGCAAGGAACACGACTGCATCCCCGATTTCATCGACCGTGCCGAAGCGGCGCAAGCAGGTGTTGCGCTTCATTGCTTCGACGAACTCGGGGGTCACCCGTTCCCGAAGCCGCGTGAACACGCCTGCATCAATCACGCCCGGGCCGACTGAATTGGCGCGGATGTTGTGACGCCCTTCTTCACGGGCAATGCCACGGATCAGCGCTTCGACCCCGGCCTTAGGCGCGGTCGACAAGATATCCAGGGGCGGATGCCTGTAAATGCCGGCTGAGGTGACCGCCACAAATGCCCCTCCGCCACCCGCGCGTACCCACGGCAGCGCGGCCTTGGTCACATGAAAAAATCCGTGCAATTCGGCCTCGATCACGCGATGCCATTCATCAGGGTCGACCTGGCCCACGTAGGTCATCGAAATGTCCGCGCCGGCAGCAAACACGATCGTGTGCAGACGACCGAAGTGGGCTTGAAAGGCTGCCAGGGCTTGGGTCACCGCCTGCAGGTCGCCCAGATCCACCCCCAGCGCGTGCCCCAGAACACCCGCGCCCGCCAGCTGCTCCAGCGTCTGCTGCGCGGCGGCCTGATTGGAGCGAAAAGTGAAACCAACATCACAGCCTCGCTCAGCGAAGGCGCGGCAAATGCCCTGGCCGATGCCGCCACTGCCGCCAATCACGATCGCCGCCCCGGCGGGAAATTGATGCTGCGCCCCTTGGGGGCGATCTGCACGGACAGGATGCTTCATGTAGTCTCCTTGAAGGCCAGCGACTCAAGCACCACGGCCTCCTGCTTGCTCCGGATCATACGACTCCGTATATTTTCAAGCCTCTCTGGCGCCAACGCATCACACTTCGCACAAGGCCGATCAGCGATGTCCACATCACGCTCTTTGCGCACCCAAGCCTGCGCATGGCTCCTGACCTGTTTGGCCCTCCTGGGCACAGCCATGCCAAGTCATGCACAGGACTATCCCGCCCGCCCCGTGCGCATGGTGGTGGGAATTGCCACGGGCGGCATGACCGACATCGTGGCGCGCACCATGGCGCAAAAGCTCTCCGAGCGTCTGGGTCAGCCGGTGGTCGTCGAGAACCGCGCCGGCGCAGGCGGCAACATCGGCACAGAGGCCGTGGTGCGGGCTGCCCCCGATGGCTACACGCTGCTGTTTGCGTACCCCGGGCCGATCGTGGTCAACGGTTCGCTCTACAAGAGTCTGAGCTTTGACCCTATCCGTGACCTCACACCCGTCAGTCTGCTGGGAAGCTATCCGCTGGTGCTTGCCGTGGGCCCGGCATTGCCGCAGGTGCGCACGCTGACCGATTTTATCGAGCACGCACGCCGCAACCCCGGACAGCTCGACTACGCATCGGCGGGCAATGCCAGCACCGCGCATCTGTCCATGGAGCTCTTTCGCCGGGAAGTCGGCCTTGATCTGCAGCACATTCCCTACAAAGGCTCGGCCCCAGGGCTCACCGACCTGCTGGCAGGTCGCGTCGCGGTAGCGTTCGATTCGCTCACGGTCGTCATGCCACATCATCAGGCAGGGCGTCTGCGTGCACTGGCCATGAGCAGTCAGGCGCGCTCGCCGGCCTTCCCGGACATTCCAGGCATGGCCGAATCCGGCGTGAAAAACGTCGATGTCTTTGGCTGGTTCGGCGTGTTTGCGCCGGCCGGTACGCCGCGCCCGATCGTGGACCGCCTCTCGCGCGAATTGACGGCCATTGTCAAAGACCCCGCCGTGGCCAAAGACCTGCTCTCCAAGGGCCTGGAGCCTAAGGGCAGCACACCCGAAGAGCTGGGCGCGCTGGTCCGACGCGAGCGCGACGTCTGGTCACGGGTGGTACAACAGGCCGGCATCAAGGTCGACTGACAGGCGCTGCCCGACAGCCTTGCAAAGGATCGCCGCATGAACCACCAAGACACCCTCTGGCTGCAAAGCGCCTCGGCCTCCTCGGATGCAGCCATCTGGCGCGTGTACCAGGAATCGGCGGCACGCCATGCCCGCGCGATCGTGCAGCCGGGCGTGTCGGTGGAGTTCCATGGCGTGAGCGCCACGTACCCCGGAGTCGATTCACTCGATGGTGCCATTCACCTGGTGGGACGCGAGATGATTCGCAACGCGATCCGCGCCGAGGACATGGGCTATGGCGCCTTCGTGAATGTGACCACCACCGATGCCGGGCGCGATGAAGTGCTTGAGCTCACCGACCTGCCGGCGATCTTCATCACCGAAGCCACCGTGCATCTGGCCGCGCAAATGGGCGGGCGCTTCGGCTTTCTGACCCATAACTCGGGCATTCGCCGCAAAATGGAGCAGATCACGGGGCGCTACGGGCTAGGAGCCATGGTGGTCGAAGGCGCCTCACTGGAGCTCACGTACCACGACTTCGTGAAGCTGTACGCTGACCCCGCAGCCGGCCGGGCAGCATTTGAGGCCGAGGCCCGCAAGGTGATCGCCCGCGGCGCCAAGGTGCTGATCCCAGCGGGCGGCCCTCTGAACATGTTCTTCGTCGACCACGGCCTGCGCGAAGTCGATGGCGTGCCGGTGCTCGACATTCTGGCCGTGGCCATCAAGGCGGCCGAGCAGGCCATGGGCTTGCGGCGCGCTGGCGTGGCCATGCGCGGCGCCTCGTACGTCCCACCTGAACGCAAAGCCGCGCTGCGCACGCTCTTCCTCGCACCCTGATTGACCGGCCCGAGCCATGCACACCATCGGGCGCATGCTGCTGGAACAAGGCGATCGGCTGGGCGATCGGGTGGCCTTGCATGACGCCCACTCCAGTCTGAGCTACCAGGCCCTGAGTGCATCGGCCCAGCGTGTGGCGGCCTTCCTGGTGGACCATGGCGTGGCGCCGGGCGAGCGCATCGCGGTGCTCATGCCACCCGGCACGGCCTGGGCGGCAGTGCACTACGGCATCATCGCAGCGGGCGCCATCGTGGTGCCCCTGAACCTCGCCTGGCAGGCTGAGGAGCTGAGCTTCGCGCTGCGCCAGGCCCGAGTCAGTGTCGTGGTGGCCAGCGTGGCTTCGCGTGGCAGGCCGCTCGCGGCACGTCTCATCGAGGCGCTGGCCACGCCGGTGCGCCTGGACGGCCCGGCGAATGCACCGCCCGAGCTGCCCCAGGTACGCCTGGGCGTGATCCTCGGGGACGGCGTGCTGCCACCACAGGGATGGGTGTCGGGCGAAGCCATGCTGCACCATGCACCCACTGCAGCCACCGAGGCCCGGGTACGCGAGCGCATCGCTCAGGCCACGCCACGCACGGCCTGCTGCATGGTCTATACCTCGGGCAGCACCGGTCGTCCCAAGCCCGCCATACTGCATCACTTCGGTTTGCTGCGCGGTGCCTGGGAATATGGCCGGGGCCTGGACCTCACCGACCACGATCGCGTGCTGGTGCCCTGGCCCACGTTTCATGTGAGCGGCATCAGCGCCGGGATGATGATGGCCTCCCTGCGCGAAGCACCGTGCTGGCTGATGGAGTCTTACGACCCGGCCGAAGCCCTGCGCCTGATCGAGCGCGAGCAGATCACCACCTTTCTGGGCTTCGACACCACCTTCACCACACTGATCGGTCAACCGGACTTTGAACCGGCACGCGTGCGCTCCATGCAGCGCATGCTGCTGGCCACCGGGCCTGCGGTCTATGACCGGGTCTTTCAGGCGTTCCCGAATTTGCGCATCGGCATGAAGTGCTATGCCATGACCGAAACCTGCGGGCCCACCGCGCTGGTCTATCCGCAGTGCACCGATGCGCAGCAACGCAAATACGGGCACGGCACCCCCACCCCCGAAGCGCAGATCCGCATCTGCGACCCGCACACCGATGCGCCCTGTGCCACCGGCGTGCGCGGCGAGATCAGGCTGCGCGGGCCGCTGCTCTTTGAGGGCTACGAAGGCATGCCCGAACAGACCCAGGCGGCGTTCGATGCGCAGGGCTGGTTGCGCACCGGCGACCTGGGCTGGCTGGACGAGCACGGCATGCTCTTCTACGACGGGCGCCTGAAGCGCATGATCAAGACCGGCGGCGAGAATGTCTCGGAGCGCGAAGTCGAAACCTGGCTGGAAGAGCGCATTCCCGGTGTCAATCTGGCGCAGGTGGTGGGCGTGCCCGATGCGCTGTGGGGCGAAGCCGTGGTGGCCTTCCTCGAGCCGCTGCCGGGTGTGGCACTCGATGCGGCGCAGGTGCGTGCAGCCTGCAAGGGCCGCATCGCCGACTACAAGATTCCGAAGCAGGTGTGGATCGTGAGCGAGGCGCAGTGGCCTCGCAACGAGGTCGGGAAAATCTCGAAAGACGCGCTGGTGGCGCGCGCGCTGGCCGAACGCGCCAGTTGAAGGTGGGCCCGCTGAATGCGGGCACTCTCAGGTCAAACCCACCAGGGTTGCATCAACCACGGCGGGAACAACTGGTGGCGTGCCAAACGAGAGCGGGCCGCGCTGGGCTCAGCGCCCTTCAAATTTTGCGGCGCGCCGCTCCATGAAGGCCTGCATGCCTTCCTTGAAATCCTGCGTCTGAAACAGCGGCAACAACTGCAGGTAGACATGGTGCACATGGTCGTCGAAGTGCTCATCGGCCGACATGCGCATCATGCGTTTGGCGGCCTGCACAGCCAGCGGCGCATTACCCGCAATTTCAGCGGCCAGCGCACGCGCCACCGCCAGGCACTGGTCTGCCGGCACGGCTTGCGAGGCCAGGCCCATCGCCACACATTGCTCGGCGCTCAATGTGCGCCCGGTGAAGATCAACTCGCAGGCTTTGGACCAGCCGATCAGACGCGGCAGGATCCACGTCCCTCCGGATTCAGGCACCACCCCGCGTGCGGTGAACGCCGCAGCCATCTTGGAGTCAGCCGACATGATGCGAATGTCACAGCCCAGGGCCAGGTCCATCCCATAGCCCGCGCTCGATCCGTTATGGGCACAGATCGTGGGCTTGTCGAGGTTGTGCAGCACGGTGGGGGGTGCTTCACGCAGATCAAGCGTGGGCTTCATCGGCCCCTCACCAATGCCACTGCCGCCGCGCAAATCGAGTCCCGCGCAAAAAAAGCGCCCTGCGCCAGTCACGATGATCACGCGCACCTGTGGGTCGGCATTGGCCTGCACCAGACGTTGGCTGAGTGCAGCCAGCATGGGCCGGGTGATGGTGTTCTGGCGGTCAGGCCGATTGAGCGTGAGCGTGGCGATATGGTGCTCGACCTCGTACAGCACCTGGTCGGTGTGTGCATCATCGGTCGAGGCGGTGGCGGGCTGCGCACTCGGCGCGGGCGAAGCGGACGCTGCAGTCATGGCAGAGCTCCTAGGGTATCCGGTAGGAAAACGGCCACTTAGCCGGGCATGGAAGCCTTGTGTTCGGTCAGTGTGTAGCCCGCATCTTTGGGGATGCAGACATAGCGGCCGTCGTCACGCTTTTCAGACCACGGCTTGATCGGCACCACCGGCGCGCGTCGTGTGCCCTCGAAGGCAGCCTGCACACTGTCGAACTGCGCCAGCTTCACCACATTGGACAGCGTGGGGAAAATCACCGTACGGGTGCCGGCCTCGGCATCGGCCATGACCTGCCTGGGGCTGATCCACACCGAATCGACATTCTCATGGCCGTCATGGCCGGCCACCTGCTGGTGCGGCACACGCGCCAGATAAAAGTGCGTGTCGAAGCGCTTGGGCATGAAATCGGGCGTGATCCAGTGCGCGTAATGGACCAGGTCGTCGCACGACAGATGCAGATCGCCTTCTTCCAGCAGGGCGGCAAGCTTGAGCGATTTGTCGTTCAGGCCGGCACGCCAGCGGTCGAGGTCGGTGTGCGCAGGCAGGGCGCCATCATGGCGGCGGCGCGCCAGCAAAATACCCGACTCCTCGAAGGCCTCGCGGATGGCAGCGGCCCTGAGCTCGGATTGGCCCGGCGTAGCAGCGTCGTAGCCCGCCAGGCGTGAAATGACACGGGCGTCGGAGTCCTGGGGGTCGACCTTCCCGCCTGGAAACACCAACGCCCCGGAGGCGAAGTCGATCTGATGGTGGCGCACCACCATGAACACCTCCAGGCCCTGTGCGCCGTCGCGCAGCAGCATGATGGTCGCGGCCGGCACGGCCGGTGCAATCGGTTTGTCCACGGATGCCTCTCCCTGTGTGATCTGCTTTGGCTTTCATTGTAGCCATGCCCCGGTGGCGGCGTGGCGCAGACAGGCGTAGGCTCGATCAAACGACGACCAGGAGACACCCCATGAAACGATTTGATGTGGCCGAACGTCCTTCCGTGGACTACGAAACCATTCGCGTCAATCCGCTCACGCCCACCATTGGCGCCACGATCGAAGGCATCGATCTGGCGCGCCCCATGACCGATCAGCAGTTCACCGAGGTCAATCGTGCGTTGGCCAATCATCTGGTGATTTTCTTTCGCGACCAGCGCATGAGCATCGAGCAGCACAAGGCACTTGGCAGGCGTTTTGGTGAGCTGCATGTACACCCGGTCTACGGCATGAAAGGGCACCCGGAAGTGCTCGAGATCAAGGCCGACGAAAAGTCCAAAGGGGTGGCGGGTGAGGTCTGGCACACCGATGTCTCCTGCGACGCGCAGCCACCGATGGGCTCGATCCTCTACATGCACGAGGTGCCGGCCAACGGTGGTGGCGACACGCTCTTTGCCAACATGTACGCCGCCTGGGAAACGTTGTCCGAGCCAATCCGCACCATGCTCGACGGCATGCGCGCCGTTCATGACGGGGACTACACCTACGGGGTGCGCCAGAAACAGGGGCAGGGCGAGTACCCGAAATCCAGCCACCCGATCGGCCGCACCCATCCGGTGACCGGGCGCAAGGCGCTTTATGTGAACAACGGCTTTACGACTCGCATCGAGGGTCTGCGCCGCTCAGAGAGCGACGCCATCCTGCAGATGCTGTACCGGCACATCGAACTGGACGACTTCAAATGTCGCTTTCATTGGGCGCCGGGCTCGGTGGCCTTCTGGGACAACCGTTGCACGCAGCATCTGGCCGTGTGGGACTACTTCCCGCATCGGCGCTATGGGCATCGGGTCACGGTGGCGGGCGATACGCCGGTCTGACCTTCGGGTGTAGCCGGATCAGGTGGGTTCAGAGATGGCCCACCAGCGAGGCACGCTGGGAGAGCTCGATGAAGTTGCCATCGGGGTCGCGCACGAAGGAATACCGGACCGTGTCACCCAGCAACATCGGCGGGCGACCCTCTTCGCCGCCACGCGCAAGCACGCCGGCATGCTCGGCCACGCAATCGCGGATCTGCACGGTGGTGTAACGCCAACCCGGCGCACGCCAGTTGTCGCATCGGGCAACCGCACGGGTCTCGGCAATGATGACCTGGGTGTCGCCACACACATAGACGCCTGGTCGCGGCGATTCGAACTGCATGGCATGGCGCCAGAACCGGTCATGCGCATCCCGATTGTTGACCGCCAGCTCGATGGCAATGCCGGTGACGCCTTCGTCTCCTGGGGGCACCAGGAGCACCGCATTGCCGTCTGGGTCAGCCAGCGCCTGTCGCTGCACAAGACCGGGACGGGCGATCCGGATGCGCACGATGCCACTGGCCGGCTCGGGCGGCAGCGGATCGCGCGCGTGATTCACCTTGAGGATGGAGCCGTTCATGTGATGGCGCAGCTGCTGCATGCCACCACCGAGCTTGCCCATGTGGTCGTACTCCAGACCGACCGTCTGCTGCCAGAAGTGCAGTTGCTCATCGCGTCGGTTGGTGAACAGACCGACATCCATATGGGGTTTGGCGAGGTTCATGGGCACGAGGGTAACTCAGGACCGGGGCAGACTCGGGCTGTGATCCGTTCAGCGCCTCAACGCCCGTCGCGGCCGGCCGGGAAGACGGAGCTCTGCACCTTGTTCCGGGGGACGCATTCGGGGGGCGGCCTTGCCCGCGATGGGTCGCGATGGGTCGTATACTTCGGAAAGAAATTTTATTTTCTGGACTGAGTGAGGCCGCTCCCATGACCACTTCCGTGATCCCGTCCATGACCCGTTCCGTGACTCGTTCCATGACCCATGCACGCAGAGTCTCCCGCCTGACACCCTGGCTCCTCGCCGCCGGCATGGCACTGAGCGCCGGCTGCTCAACCCGCCCGACTGCGGTTGCTGCATCCACCCCCGATGCGATCTACAGCGGTGGCGACATCCTCACCATGGCAGGCGCCACACCCCAATACGTTGAAGCACTGGCCATCGGCGGCGGCCGCATCCTGGGAGCGGGCACCCGCGCCGACATGATGAAGCTCGCGGGCCCGGCCACCCGGCAATTCGACCTGCAAGGCCAAACCCTGATGCCCGGCTTCATCGATGCGCACGGCCATCTCGTGTATGCCACGCACACCATGCTCGATGCCGACCTCATGGGGGTGAAGAACATCCCCGAACTGCTCGAGCGTCTCAAGAAGCATGCGGCCGAGACGCCCGAGGGTGAACGGATCGTCGGCATGGGTTACCGCGCCGAGCAGATGACTGAGAACCGCCACCCCACGCGCGCAGAGCTCGATACCGTCAGCAGCACGCGGCCCATCGGCATCTCCGACGGCTCGGGCCACCACGGCGTGATGAACACCGCACTGATGAACGAGCTCAAACTCTCGGCGGCCACCCCTGACCCCGAAGGTGGCTTCTACACACGTAAGCCAGGCTCGCGCGAACTGGCCGGCCATGCCGCTGAATCAGCCTGGATGGCAGTGCTGGCCACCCGCGCGCCGCTCACTGCCGCTCAAACTCGCAAAGGGGTGAAACGCGCGGTCTCGTTATGGGTAGAGAACGGCATCACAACGGCCTGCGAGATGGGCCTGGGTCTGAGCGGGGATGACATTCCCATTGCGCGCACCATCGTCGATGAACGCCTCATGCCGATCGATCTGGTGATGTTCGCCAAGTACTCGGAGTCTGAGCGCATCATCGATGCCGCCTACCAGATCCAGAAAAGCCGACTGCCTGCGGGCACCAACACAGCTACTGCGCTGCTGTCGACACGGCCCGACCTGGACAAACGCTACATCAACCGGGTGCGGCTGGGGGGCGTGAAGTTCTGGCTCGATGGGAGCATCGACACCGCGTTCATGTCGCAGCCCTTTACCAAGAACCCGCCCGGCGTGACCACCAAGGATTACAAGGGTCAGCGGGTCGATCCGCAAGATCAGCTGGTGGCGGCGCTGGACAAGTACTGGAAGAGTCACCGCCAGATTGCAGTCCATGCGATCGGGGATGAAGCGAATGAACAGCTGCTGCAGGCCATCGAGGGCACCATCGCTAAGCAGGGCATGACCGATGCGCGGCCGATCTTCCAGCATGCGCAGTTCCTGCGCCCCGATCAGGTCTCGCGCATCAAGGCCGTGGGCGGCACGCCCAGCATGACTGCAGGCGGTTTGCAGCCCATGGGCGACTATGTGACGGCACTCGTCGGTCCCGATCGCGTCGGTTGGACGGGCGCTGCGGGATCGATGCAAAAACAAGGCATCAACTGGACGCTGAACACCGACTGGCCGGCGGGCGTTAGCCCCAGTCTGCTGTTTGCAGCCTGGAACGTGGTCAACCGGGTGACCAAGTCGGGAAGCGTTTTTGTGCCGAGCGAACGGGTCTCGGCCTATGACGCGATGCGCAGTCTCACCATCAACGGCGCCTGGCAGTACAAGGAAGAACAGAACAAAGGCACGCTGGAAGTCGGCAAGCTGGCCGATCTGGTGATCCTGGATCGCAACCCATTGAAGGTCGACCCGATGGCCATCAAGGACATCAAGGTGATGCAGACCATCAAGGAAGGGGCCGCGGTCTATACCCGCATGCCGGACGGTCCGAAGTTCGGCTTCTGATCCGACGAAGCCGCGCCACCGAGGCCTGCGACCCGGGCCTCAGGCTCAACGTGTGGCCCCAACGCGCGCTCGCACACGATCACCGTGCGGCCGCGCGCGAGCGCTCCTGGCGCAGCAGCCATAAACCGGCCGCCAGCAACAGCGCTATGCCGACCCAACCCAGCGCATTCGGCCACTCGCCCCAGATGACCGCGCCGGCGATCAGTGCAAAGAGCAGTCCGCTGTAACGAAACGGCGCAATCACGGTCAGGTCGCCTGCGCGGGCGGCCAGCGTGATCAGGTGATAGCCCGCTGCCAGGAAGATCGACGCGGCCGCCAGCAGGCCGAATTCGGTGGCGGTCATGGGCTTCCAGCCCAGGAACAGCAAGGCGAGCGCGGCCAGGATCAGCACGGTAAACAGGCTCGCCAGCGTGATCGAGAACGACGGAATCCCTGGCGGAACGCGTCGCGTCACCAGATCACGAAAAGCGTGCAGCAGCGTGGCAAAGAGGCACAGCACCGAGAAGGCATTGAAGCCTTCGCTGCGCGGCTGAATCACCAGCAACACACCGATGAACCCGACTGCAATGGTGAGCCAGCGCACCAGCCCCGCGCGCTCATGCAGCAGCACGACCGCCAGCACGGCAATGAAGAGCGGCGCGGCCATGTTGATGGCGGTGGCATTGGCGATCGGCAGGTGCAGCAGTGAGGTCAGATAGGCGAAGGTGGCGCCTGCGTCGATCAGGGCGCGCGCCACCACCCAGCGATTGTTGCAGTGGGCGAGCCGTACCGGTGCGGCAGTCAGTCGGGCCGCCAGCACGATGCAGGCAAACGCCATGATGCCGCGCACGAAGATGAGCTGCGCAGGCGGCACGGTCTGGCCTGCGAACTTCACGAGTGTGTCGTTGACCAGATAGGCGGCCATCGAGGCCATCATGAGCCGGATGCCGCGGGCGTTCACCCGCCAGGCGGAGTGCTGCGCGTCGTTCAAGACAGGCCGTGGCCGCGCGCCGCCTGAACGCCTGGGGTGCACACCTTCATCGACCGGTGGCTTGTTTACGCAGGCCCGCCGCAATGCGCTCGAGCAGCATTTCGCTTGAGCCGTCAGTGAAGCTGGCCACCCGCGCGCCCACCAGATGACGGCCAAACGGATGGTGGTCGCGCAGGCCTTCAGCGCCCATGGCCTGAGCCAGCACAGCCAGCTGGCGCTCGGCCATGCGGGTGGACATCAGCTTGGCCTGCGCGGCGATCATTTGCGCATCTTCCTTGGCATCGATCATGCGGGCCGACTCGGCCACCATGAGCCGGCATCCGGCCAGTTCGGCCGAGGCTTCGGACAGGCGCCAGCGCCAGCCCTGATGATCGGCCAGCGGCACGCCGAAGGCCTGGCGCGATTCGCCAAACGCGGTGGCGATGCGCAGGGCCTCCCCGACCATGCCGCAGCACATGGTGGCCACATAGGTGCGCGCGCCGTTGATCGAGCTCATCGCCGATTTGAAGGCTTTGCCCGGCGGCTGCAGCATTTCCTCGTCGGTCGCGATGTAACCATCCAGGGTATAGCCGCCGGTCCCGATCGCATGCTGGCCAGCCAGCCCGAAGGCGGGTTCACGCACGAAACCGGCGCGGTGTGCGTCGATGACAAACCCGGCAATGCCCTTTGCGCCTGAACCCGGTTCGGTCTGCGCATACATCACCGACACATCGGCTTGCGCAGCATTCGTGATCCAGGCCTTGCGCCCATCGAGGCGCCAGCCGCCGGCCACCCGCGTGGCGCGCATCTGAATGGCGCCAAAGTCTGACCCCATGCCGGGTTCGGTGAGCGCGGTGCAGCCCACGATGCGGCCCGCAATCAGATCGGGCACATAGCGGGCGATGACTGCAGGCGAGGCTTCGCGGGCGATCTTGTTGGCCACGTTTTGCGTGTTGACCAATGAAAACGCAAAGGCATAGTCAGCGGCAGCCAGGATTTCGCAAAAGCGGTTCTTCACCGAGAAAGGCTGGCCCTGGCCGCCATGCTCGCGCGGCACCTCGATCGAGGTCAGGCCCAGCGCGGCAGCCTGAGCGAAGGCTTCACGACCCATGCGCCGCTCACGTTCCCATTGCGCCGCATGGGGCGCGACCACATCGCAGGCAAAGCGGGCGGCGCGATCCAGCAGTTCGGTGGCGGACAGGCCGGTGGCGGGAGATAGGGTGGCAGTGCTCATCGGGGGTTCCTCTTGAAATGCGTCGGGGTGCGTCAGAAGGGTCGGGACTGAACAGTCAGGGCTTGATGGCCCTCAGGCAGGAAGACTGTTGAGGACGCACATCGCACAGCGTGACCCGATGATAGGCGTTCGGCGACTCAGTCTTGTCGGGCATCGGATCATGGGCTTCCACTATTCGAGGCGCAGGGGCACTCGAGCCCGGCGGGCACCCCACGGCATGGATCGACACGCTAAGCTTGTACGCTGACACAGGAGACACCCCATGCCGATCACCGTTTCTGCGATGACCGATGGCTTTGCCGCCGAGGTGGGCGACATCGACCTGACCCGACCGCTGGACGCGCAGACCGAGCGCGAAGTGCGTGAGGCGTTTACGCAGTATGGGGTGCTGATCTTTCCCGAACAGACCCTCACCGTCGAGCAGCATCTGGCCTTTGCCCGGCTCTTCGGGCCGCATGAGCGCACCGTGGCGGCGCTGATGCCCGGGCAGAAGCTGCGGGTGCGCGAGGAGATTGCCGACATCGCCAACATGACAGTTGATGGCGAGGTCTGGGGCAAGGACTATCGCCTGCGGCTCTTTCAGCTGGGGAATCGACTGTGGCACACCGACAGTTCGTTCAAGCAGCCCACCGGCTTTACCTCGATGCTGTATTGCCGCTCGGTGGCGCCGATTGGCGGGCACACTGAATTTGCCGACCTGCGGGCCGCCTTTGATGCGCTGCCGGCTGAGCTGAAAGCGCGCGTTGACGGCCTGATCGGAGAGCACTCGCTGCTTTACTCGCGTCGCAGGCTGGGCTTCACGGATTTTTCCGAGCAGGAACGCGCCGCCTGGGCGCCCGTGGCGCGGCCGCTGGTGCGCACGATTGCGCAATCGGGGCGGCGCAGTCTGTACCTGGCCTCGCATATCGGGCGCATCAGCGGCATGGACGATGCGCAAGCCGATGCCCTGCTCGCGCAACTCATGGCGCACGCGACCGAACGGCGGTTCACCTATCTGCATCGCTGGCGTGTGCGCGATCTGGTGCTGTGGGACAACCGTTGCACGATGCACCGGGGCACCGCCTTTGATGACACCCGCTGGCCGCGCGACATGCAGCGTGCCACCACGTCCGACCAGCCTGATGTGTTCGAGGCTGAGCTGCGTGCGGCCGGCATTGCGGCATGACCCGATGAACGCCAGCGCCTCGCATCCATTGCCCGCTCAGTCGTCCGCTCAGTCTCTCCCTGAGCCGCCCCTCAAGACGCTTGAGCTGCGCATCGCCGTCGATGAGAACGATCTGCCCGAAGACCGTTATTCCGACCACGTCAACAACGCACGCTACTTCGCCTTCATCAATCGAACGTTCCAGGCCTGGTATCGACCGATGGGTCTGCGCGATCGCAGCACGTCCTTTTCTGCGCCCATGGTGCGCAGCGAATACGATTTTCTGGCCGAGGTGAAACCTCCGGGCGAAGTCATGTGCCGTATCACCGTGGTGAGAGTGGGTCGTGCCAGCATGGAACACGCGGTGGAGATGTGGGACAT
>CANHUQ010000064.1 GCA_947463885.1 Burkholderiales bacterium | reverse complement strand
GGCTCGTAGCCCTCGAAGATCACCTGAAGGCCGGATGCGCGCGCGCTGGCCTCGACCGCGGCCACCAGTTGCAGGTACTCGTCCAGCTGGCCACAGGGCGGCATGAAGACATACAGCCGGCCGTCTCGCGGCTCCACGCACAGGGCGGTGCGGGCCACACCGGCATCACCGCCAGCACCTGCAGCGTAGGTGGCCCCGGCCGCGCTGCCCTGGCCGTCACGGGCGTCGCGTCCGATGACTTGCGCGGGACGTGCGCCGGGAACCGGCGCCATGCGGATCGGGGCCTGTGGCGAGCCAGGCACGGCCCGCACGCCCGCACCCGCCTGCGGCCGCGCGGGCAACAGTTGAGAGGGCCCCGGCAAGGCGCTGACTGGCGCGGTCGGATCGGCGGGATGGACCCACGGATAGTCCTCGGGCGCGACCCAGGGCAGCGAGGCGAGCGGCAAACGGTAGCCGATCGCCGAATCGCCGGGCGCCAGAAAACAGCGCTGGGTGCGCAGCGGCCAGGCCGTGGCCTGCCAGAGCTGGGCGCGCTGGCGCACGGAGGGGTCACGCAAGACCTGGGGGTTGGGCGCGATTGGCAGCACGCAGCCCACCGGCTGGCCCAGGCCGCGCGCAAAGACCCGATGCAGACGCTCGCGCTCCATCGGGTCTTCGAGCCGGGACTCCAGCGGATCGACATTGACCGGCAGTTGCTGCTCACGGTGCACGAAATGCACCGGGTCTTCGAAGGCTTCAAACACCAGATCCGGGTCGACGCTCAGCAAGTGCGCGACCCCGGTCGCCAGCGCGCGCGCGTGGGCGATGCCAACGGCTTGTGAGGCCAGCCCCGTTGGCGTGTCGGACGCAGCGGCGTCCTCACGAGCCAGCACGGCCGGATCAGACAGCATCGGTTCGCCGTCGCGCCGCCAGAACCAGTTGAGCGACCAGCGCGGCAGCTGCTCACCGGGGTACCACTTGCCCTGGCCGTAGTGCATGAAACCACCCTGGCCGTGGCTCGGACGCAGCCGGTCAAGCAACTCACCCGACAGCCTGCGCTTGTTGGGGCCCACGGCTTCGGTGTTCCACTCGGCCCCATCACGATCATCGATCGACACGAAGGTGGGCTCACCGCCCTGCGTGAGTCGCACATCGCCCGCGATCAGGTCGGCGTCGACCTGCCGGCCCAGCGCATCGATCGCCGCCCATTGCGCAGGCGTATAGGGCAGCGTCACCCGCGGGGATTCGAAGACGCGGGTGACCGACATCTGATGCTCGAACACGCATTCGGCCGGATCGACCAGCCCGGTGATCGGCGCAGCCGACGAAGGCTCGGGCGTGGCCGCCAGCGGGATGTGGCCTTCGCCGGCAAACAATCCGGAGGTGGGATCCAGTCCCACCCAGCCCGCGCCTGGCAGGTACACCTCGCACCACGCATGCAGGTCGGTGAAATCGCGATCTGCGCCCACCGGCCCGTCGAGTGACTTCACATCGGGCACGAGTTGGATCAGATAGCCCGACACAAATCGGGCGGCCAGACCCAGTCGACGCAACACCTGCACCAGCAGCCAGGCTGAATCGCGGCACGAACCACAGCCCTTGGTGAGGGTGTCGTGCGGCGTTTGCACGCCAGGCTCCATGCGGATCAGGTAAGCCACCTCCTGCTGCACCCGCTGATTGAGCGCTACCAGAAAATCGATCGTGCGCACCGACGCACGCGGCACGCGCGCCACCCAGGCGTCGAGCACCGGTTCGGGCGGCAGACGCACCAGAAAGGGGGCCAACTCATGCGCCAGTTCCGGCTCGTAACTGAACGGAAACTGCTCGGCCGCCGGCTCCAGAAAAAAGTCGAAGGGATTGAAGACCGCCATCTCGGCAATCAGATCCACTTCGATGCGCAGCGATTGCGTGCGCTCAGGAAAGACCACCCGCGCCAGCCAGTTGGATTGCGGGTCCTGCTGCCAGTTCAGGAAATGCCCCGCCGGCTCGATGCGCATGGAATACGACAGGATGCGCGTGCGGGCATGGGGCGCCGGACGCAGGCGGATCACCTGCGGACCGAGCGTCACGGGACGGTCGTAGTCGTAGCGAGTCAGGTGGTTGAGGGCAACATGCATGGACACGGCAGAACTCCGGAAGGCGACCCCGGTTTCATGCAAGCGTCATGCCACCGGAGTGCGCAACGATACCGTGTCTGGCGAGCCCCGCTGCGCGCAAGCGCCGCGCCCACGCTTCACTCGGACGCTCACACGCGGATCGTCAGCCGTGAGGGGGCGGCCCACGCCGTTCGCCCACCTCAGCACCCACCTCAGCGCCTACCCCCAGCGCCCATCACAACGCCGATGCCAGTGCCCGGCGCGCGCGACCTGTCAGGCCGCTTTCTTACCCAATGATTCGTCACGCAACTGACGACGCAGGATCTTGCCCACATTAGTCTTGGGCAGTTCGGTGCGGAACTCGATGTGCTTGGGCTTCTTGTAGGCGGTGAGATGCTGCTCGCAGTGCTCGCGCAGCATCTGCTCGGTCAGGCCCGGGTCTTTTTTCACCACGAAGAGCTTGACCGCCTCGCCGGTCTTGTCATCGGGCACGCCCACCACGGCGCACTCCAACACGCCGGGGTGATTGGCCACCACGCCCTCGACTTCATTCGGGTACACATTGAAGCCCGACACCAGCACCATGTCCTTCTTGCGATCGACGATGCGGGTGTAGCCGCTGGCATCCATGATGCCGATATCGCCGGTCTTGAAGAAGCCATCAGCGGTCATGACCTTCGCGGTTTCTTCCGGCTGCTGCCAGTACCCGGCCATGACCTGCGGGCCGCGCACGGCAATTTCGCCTGCCTGACCCAGCGGCACGGCATGGCCATCATCGTCCAGGATGACAATGTCCGTAGACGGAAATGGCAGACCAATCGATCCGGTGAACACATCGATATCGGTCGGATTGGCGCTCACGCCAGGCGAGGTTTCAGACAGTCCATAAGCCTCGCAAATGGCGCAGCCGGTCACTTCCAACCATTTTTTGGCCACCGCCTCCTGCACTGCGGTGCCACCACCCAGCGACACACGCAGACCGGAAAAATCAAGCTGACGGAAAGTGGCATCGTTGGCCAGCGCATTGAAGAGCGTATTGACCGCAGGAAACAGATGCACCTTGTAGGGCTTGATCTGCTTGATCAGTGCCGGCAGATCACGCGGATTGGGCACCAGGATGTTCATGCCACCCATGCGCATGCCCGCCAGGCAATTGGCTGTGAGCGCAAAGATGTGATAAAGCGGCAGCGCGCAGACCCATACCAGTTGCTCGGGCGGCGCACCCTTGGCCGGATTGCGCAGCCCCGGTTGGATCCAGGCCTCGGACTGCAGGATGTTGGCCACCACGTTGCGGTGCAAGAGCGTGGCGCCTTTTGATAGACCGGTCGTGCCGCCGGTGTACTGCAGGAAGGCCACATCGTCTGGGCCGCGATTGACCGGCGTAAATGCAGCCCGCCCGCCCTGGGCGATGGCGTCATTGAACCGAATGGCCCCCGACAGGCTGAACGGCGGCACCATTTTCTTGACGGTGCGCACCACGAAATTCACCACCGTGCCCTTGACCAGGCCGAGCAGATCGCCCATTGACGCCAGCACCACATGCTTGATGCCGGTCTTCCCGATGACCTGCTCCAGCGTGGTCGCAAAATTTTCGATGATCACGATCGCCTCGGCACCTGAGTCCTTAAGCTGGTGCTCGAGTTCGCGCGGCGTGTACAGCGGATTGACGTTGACCACGACACACCCGGCCCGCAGGATGCCGGCAATGGCCACCGGATACTGCAACACGTTGGGCATCATGACTGCCACACGGGCACCGGGCTTCAGACCCCGCGACTGCAGCCAGGCCGCCAGGCCACGCGACATGCGGTCGACTTCGCCGAAGGTGAGCGTCTTGCCCATGCAGTCGTAGGCAGTGCGGTCGGCGTACTTGGAGAACGACTCATCAATCAGTGCGACTAACGAGGCATACCCGGAGGCATCAATATCCGAGGGCACTCCGGCGGGATAGTGCTTGAGCCAGAACCGATCCATGGCCGTCTCCTTTTTGTAGGGCTGTCTTATTTTGGTTGAGGTCTGACGTACTGCCGGCGCTGGCAGACCACCCTGCGCACCGTCAGTCGAGCTGATGATAGCCCTATTCCAAAGCGCCTCTGGTGATCGACCACAGGGTCAGTCGGTGCATCGCGAGCCGAGCGCGGGCACCATGAGTGCGTGGCGTCATGACCTCACGCGCAGCACGTCTCATACGCACTGCGCATCAGCGCACGGTCCAGCGCTCGGTCTAGTCCTCGCGAGGGCGCGCAGCCGCCTGCGCGGCCAGCTCATCGAGGCGCGCATTGCGCTGCGCCGGGGGCAGGGCCCCCAGTGCACGGACCGCTTCGTAAAAGGCAGGCAACTGCGACCCCGACGCCTCGAACAAGGCACGAAATGCAGGCAGCCGATCGTTGTAGGCGCCCACCGCCGCCAGATGCGCATTGGTCAGAGGTTCGGTGAACCAGCGGTCGTAGCCTGAAAACCCGCCCCAGGTCTGTTTGAGCAGCAGATAGTCCGTACGCAGGCCGTCGAATACCGCCTGTTTGCCGCGCAGCTTGGCCGCTTCGTCAGTCTCCTGCTCGTACACCGTCTGCAGCATGGCCTTATGACGCACCAGCAGCGCGACAAAATTGCGCCGACGCTGAGCCAGTTCGCGGTATGCCGTCAGCGCGGCAGGATCAGGGCGTGCAGCAAACCAGCGGTCGACACCGATTTCCTCGACCGCACTGGCGAACGACTCGTTGAAGGTGGTGTCGCCCTTCACATAGACCACCTGATGCGCCAGCTCATGAAAGATGAGCCGGGCCAGTTCACCCTCCGAATAGCCGATGAAGGTCGACAACAACGGGTCAGGAAACCAGCCCAGCGTGGAGTAGGCCGGCACGCCCCCCACGTGTACCTCCAGCCCACTGCGGCGCAGCCTGGCGGCAAACTGCATCGCCTGCTCGCGATCGTAATAGCCGCGATAGCCAATGCAGCCAGCCACGGGGAAGCACCAGCTCTTGAGCTGCATCGACAACGATTCCGTCGCAAACACATTCCACAGAACGAACGGACGGCCCAGATCGGCATAGCTGCTGAAGCTGCGGTTATCGGGCAAGGCGAGCTCACGACTGGCGAATGTGCGCATGTCGCGGGCGCGCGCCAGGCGCGTGCGCAGGACATCGGAGGTGCCTGGGTCCGCCAACACCTCGTCGAGCGGGCGGGCGCGCCGCATCATGTCCAAATGCCCCGAGGCCGACTGCCAATAAAACGCGGGCCCGTCCTCCATGCTGGAGCAGCCCGCCAGCGCGAACAGCCAGGCTGCCGTCCAGGCCCGGGTGGTGGCGCTCATCGCACGCTGGCGCAGGGGTGCGAGGCATGCGCCGCTGAGTGTGGCCGCGCGTCTGCACGCACCGATGCGTGAGGCCACGCGCGACGCAAAAAATTGATCGATCAGAAGGCGCAGTGACATCGCTCGACTATGCCCGGTCCCCAGCGCTCACGGTCACGCGACAGATGGTTGCGCGGCAGTTGCCACCGTGCGAACGGCAGATCAGCCTGCAGCACCGGTCGGCCGCGATACCGCAGCGTGGTGACGCGATGCGCCCGCGGGGACCGTATCGCCCTCGACTTCCGACGCCTCATGCGCCACCACCTCCACCAGACAGTCGTAGAACGTGGGGCCGCGGCCCATATCGGTCAGGCGCTGGCTGGTCACGGCATTCACGTTGTGTCCGCCAGGCGCCAGCTTCGGCCACCAGACCCCCCAGGCTGCGACCACACCTGGACGCACACGTGCGTCCACCCTCAGCCTGGCAAGAAACGCACCCCGGTCATTGAGGGCGCGCACCGCAGCCCCGTCCTGCAGGCCGCGGGCCGTCGCATCGTCAGGATGCATGTCGATGAAGGGCTCGCGCTCGGCCGCTCTCAAGCTGGCGATGTTCACGAAGGTCGAATTCATAAAGTGACGTGCCGGGGGCGAAATCATGGCCAGGGGATAGCGCGCCGCCAGCTCGGGCGCCGACTCGGTCGACTCGTAAGGCGGCACGAAATCAGGCAGCGGATCCTGCCCCTGTGCGCGCAGCAGCGACGATTCAAATTCAACTTTGCCCGATGGCGTGGGAAATCCGCCCTGCGCGAAGGGCGCCTCGGAAATGTTCAGCTTGGCATAGCCCTGCTGCACGATGGCGTCGAGCGCGGCACGCGCCGCCTGCGGGCCGCGGCCTCCGGCATCGGCAGCCGCACGTGCCATGACGACCGGCAGGCGCGCGTCGTCCAGCCGATACGCGCTGGCTGCCACCGCCTCGTCCGATTCATGCAGACACGGGTCATCGAAGCCCAGCGCAGCGGCCAGGCGCCGAAAAATTTCCGAGTTGGGCAGCGCCTGCCCCAGCGGCGCAATCGCCGGCGTATTGACCACCCACCAGCGGTGCCCGTAGGTTTTGTGCAGGTCGAAATGCTCAAGCTGGGTCGTGGCCGGTAGCACCCAGTCGGCCTGGTCCGCCGTGTCGGTCATGAATTGCTCGATCACCACCGTGAACAGGTCCTCGCGTTGGAAGCCTGCCCGCACCTTTGCGCTGTCGGGCGCCACCGCCAATGGGTTGGAATTCCAGACCACGATCGCCTCGATCGGTGGATCAGCCTGCAGCAGCGCATCGCCAATGTTCGACATGTTGATCGTGCGAGGACGCCGGCCGGCCAGCAGATCGGGGCGTTGCAGCGCTTCAAAATCGACGCCGTAATGGCTGCTGGCCGACAGCAGAACGCCCCCCGCCGCATGCCGCCAGGCACCGATCAGCGCCGGCAGGCTCGCCACCAGGCGCACCGCATTGCCGCCACCGCGGGTACGCTGCATGCCGTAATTGAGCCGGATGGCCGCAGGCGCGGTGCGGCCGTATTCACGCGCCAGATCGATCACCTCCTGCGCACGGATGCCACAGGTGCTGGCCACCCGCTCGGGTGTCCAGGCAGCCGCGCGTGCGGCCAGCGCCTCGAAGCCCACGGTGTGCTGCGCAACCCAATCGCGGTCGATCAGATCCTGCGCGATCAGCTGCTGCATCAGCCCCAGCGCGAGCGCGCCATCGGTACCCGGGCGCAGCGCGATGTGCTGGTCGCAGCGCTCGGCCGTGGCCGTGCGGTACGGGTCGATGCAGATCAGCCTGGCCCCCTGGCGACGCGCCTGCTGCGCCAGGCTCCAGAAATGCACGCTGGAGGTGATCGGGTTGGAGCCCCAGATGAGGATGAGCCTGGATTGCGCGAAGCGCTCCACGTCCATGCCCACGGCGCCGCCCAGCGTGTAGGTCAGTCCATGGATGCCTGGCGACGAGCAGATCGTACGGTCGAGCAGCGAGGCCCCCAGCTTGTGAAAGAAGCGCTGACCCATGCCATCGCCCTGCACCATGCCCATCGTGCCGGCATAGCTGTAGGGCACGATGCGTTGCGGATCACGCCGGGCCACTGCCCCCAGGCGCTGCGCAATGTCTGCGATCGCAGCCTCCCAGGTGGCGGGCTCGAACTGCCCTGAACCCTTGGGCCCCACGCGCCGCAGCGGCACGGTCAGCCGATCGGGCGCATACACCCGCTCCAGGTAGCGCGACACCTTTGTGCACAACACGCCGTCCGTGGGCGGATGATCCGGGTCGCCCGCCACTTTGACGGCGCGGCCATCGCGCACAGTCACGCGCAGTGCGCAGGTGTCGGGACAGTCATGCGGACAGGCGCCGCGGACCACGATTTCAGCAGGGTTTTTAGCGTGAACAGGCGCAATGTCGATCATCGGGGCGATGTTAAGCTAGGTGTTTTGGACAGAGGACGGCTCATCATGATGCTCGCAGAAGGCATTCTCGATCTTCAGTCGGAAATCCAGGCTATTCGCAGGGACATCCACGCCCACCCCGAACTGTGCTTCCAGGAGCACCGCACGGCAGCCCTCGTCGCCACCAAACTGCAGGCCTGGGGCCTGGAAGTCACCACTGGCATCGGCGGCACGGGCCTGGTCGGCACGCTGCGCCGCGGCACGTCCACACGCGCGGTGGGTCTGCGCGCCGACATGGACGCCCTGCCCCTGCAGGAGCACAACACTTTCGATCATGCGTCGAAGCATCAGGGTCGCATGCACGCCTGTGGCCATGACGGTCACACCGCCATGTTGCTGGCCGGCGCGCGCTGGTTGTCGCTGCACGGGGGCTTCGATGGCATCGTGCACTTCATCTTTCAGCCCGCTGAAGAAGGCGGTGCCGGCGCCCAAAAGATGATCGACGACGGTCTCTTCGAGCGTTTCCCCTGCGAAGCAGTGTTCGGCGTGCACAACTGGCCGGGTTCACCGGTCGGCACCATTGCCACCACGCCCGGCCCCATGATGGCCTCGTCGAATGAATTCTCGATCACCATCCGCGGCAAGGGCGGCCATGCGGCGCTGCCCCACACCAGTACTGACCCGGTGCTGGTGGCCACGCATCTGGTGCAGGCCCTGCAGTCGATCATCACCCGCAACAAAAAGCCGATCGACTCCGCGGTGCTCTCGGTCACGGAAATTCATGCAGGCGATGCCACCAACATCATTCCCGACACCGCGACCATCCGCGGCACGGTGCGTACCTTCACGGTCGAAACCCTCGACCTCATCGAATCGCGCATGCGCCAGCTCACCGAGCAATTGCCAGTGGCGTTCGGTGCGACCGGCGCCCTGCACTTCCATCGCAATTACCCGCCCACCATCAACGACCCCGAGCAGGCCGCCTTCGCCGCATCGGTGGCGCGCGAACTGGTTGGTGAAGCCAATGTGCACGCCAACTGCGAACCGACCATGGGCGCAGAAGACTTTTCCTTCATGCTCCTGGTCAAGCCGGGCTGCTACCTGTTTCTAGGGAACGGCGATGGCAGCCACCGCGAAATGGGCCATGGCATCGGGCCATGCATGCTGCACAACCCCAGCTACGACTTCAACGATGAACTCATTCCGCTGGGCGGCAGTTTCTGGGCACGGCTGGTGCAGCGTTTCCTTGCGCCCGCCTGAATTCGGCGCAGCTGATCTGAAGGAGTCGGGCCGGTGATGCTCGCGTTCGTCATCCGGCGCTTGCTGCAGGCGGTGGTCGTCATGGGCGTGGTGGCCTTCGTGGCCTTCTCGCTCTTTCAATTTGTGGGCGATCCGGTGGTGGCCATGCTCGGTCAGGACGCCACCGATGAGCAGCGCGCCGAACTGCGCCGCGACTTAGGCCTGGAAGATCCCATCCCGGTCCAGTTCGCCACCTTCGTGAAGCACGCGGTGCAGGGCGACTTCGGTCTGTCGTATCGGCAGGGGCGCAAGGTGTCCGAGCTGATCAAGGAACGACTGCCTGCCACGCTGGAGCTCTCCATGGCTGCTGCGGGCCTGGCGCTGCTCGTGGGCATCCCCATGGGCGTATACACCGCGCTCAAGCGCAAGAGCTGGCTGGCTAATCTCTTTCTGGCTATCTCATTGGTGGGTGTGTCATTGCCCACCTTCCTGATCGGCATTCTGCTGATCCTGATCTTTGCAGTCGTCCTGGGCTGGCTGCCCTCGTTCGGACGCGGCGATACCGTCCAGTTGGGCTGGTGGTCAACGGGCCTGCTCACGCGCGATGGCTGGTCCCATCTGGTGCTGCCGGCCATCACGCTGGCGCTCTTTCAGATGACGCTGATCATGCGGCTGGTGCGCTCCGAGATGCTCGAGGTCTTGCGCACCGACTACATCAAGTTCGCACGCGCGCGCGGCCTGAGCGATCGCGCGGTCTACTTCGGCCATGCGCTCAAGAACACGCTGGTGCCAGTCATCACCATTACCGGACTGCAGATCGGCGCCATCATCGCTTTTGCGATCATCACCGAGACGGTCTTTCAGTGGCCTGGGATGGGGCTGCTGTTCATCCAGTCGGTGCAGGCCGCAGACATCCCGATCATGGCGGCCTATCTGTGCCTGATCGCGCTCATCTTCGTGGTCATCAATCTGCTGGTCGACCTGCTGTACTTCGTGGTCGACCCTCGCCTGCGCGTCGAGCGCCCCACCACCTCACACTGACCGCCTGTGTCATCAGACTCCGCACCCACCGCTGCAACAGCCCTGCCCCCCTCGGCCTGGCAGCGCTTTCTCGACGGCGACGTCTTTCACAGCTTTCGTAACAACCCGGTGGCCATCGGCGCAGCCATCGTGGCCGCCATCATGGTGCTGGGTGCACTCTTGGCGCCGCTGGTGTCGCCGCACGATCCCTTCGACCTGAAAACGCTCGACCTCAACAATTCGCTCTTTCCACCTGCATGGACAGAAACCGGTCAGCGGGCCTTTCCCCTGGGCACCGACGACCAGGGCCGTGATGTGCTCTCCACCATCCTGTACGGCTCGCGCATCTCCTTGCTGGTGGGGCTGCTGTCTGTAGCGTTCGCCATGGTCATGGGCGTGAGCCTGGGGCTGCTGTCGGGCTATCTGGGCGGGCGTCTGGACGCCTTCATCATGCGCGTAGCCGATGTGCAGTTGTCCTTTCCAGCCATCCTGATTGCCCTGCTCATCAATGGTGTGGCGCGTGCGGCACTGCCCGCCAATGCCGATATGGATGCGCTCTCCATTGCCGTGCTGATCGGCTCCATCGGCCTGGCCAACTGGGTGCAATATGCCCGGACAGTGCGCGGCTCCACACTGGTCGAAAAAAACCGCGAGTATGTGCAGGCCGCGCGCGTGATCGGCGTCAAACCTCTGTCGATCATGTTGCGTCATGTGTTGCCCAATGTGCTGGGGCCGGTCCTGGTGATTGCCACCATCAACGTGGCCACAGCCATCATCACCGAAGCCACGCTGTCGTTTCTGGGTGTGGGCGTGCCGCCCACCTCACCGTCGCTGGGCACCATGATCAACAACGGCAACAACTTTCTGTACTCGGGCGAATGGTGGCTGGTGGTCTTTCCCGGCGCGGCCCTCATTGCCTTGTGCATGTCGGTGAACCTGCTAGGCGACTGGCTGCGCGATGCGCTCAACCCGAAACTGCAATGAGCTCACCTGACATGAGCCTCACCCCTGAGGCGCCGCTGCTCGAAGTGCGCCATCTGCGTGTGGAATTTCCCACGCGTCGCGGCACGCTGCGCGCAATCGACGATGTCTCCTTCAGCATTGCGCCAGGCGAAGTGCTGGGGGTGGTCGGCGAGTCGGGTGCGGGCAAGTCGCTCACGGGCGCCGCCATCATCGGACTGCTCGAGCCGCCCGGGCGCATTGCAGCGGGCGAGATCCTGCTCAACGGCCAGCGCATCGATCACCTGGACCCGGCACGCATGCGCCGCATCCGCGGCAAGGAAATCGGCGCCATCTTCCAGGACCCGCTCACCTCGCTCAATCCGCTTTACACGGTGGGCCGGCAACTCACTGAAACCATTCGCACACATCTCGACCTGAATGCTGCGCAGGCTCGTGAGCGGGCGATTGAATTGCTCGCGTCCACGGGCATCCCGGCGGCGGCCGCACGCATCGACCACTATCCGCATCAGTTCTCGGGCGGCATGCGCCAGCGCGTGGTGATCGCACTTGCATTGGCCGCAGAACCCCGGCTGATCGTGGCCGACGAGCCCACGACTGCGCTGGATGTGTCGATCCAGGCGCAAATCATCGCGCTACTGAAAACGCTTTGTCGTGAGCGCGGTACCGCGGTCATGCTGGTGACGCACGACATGGGCGTGATCGCCGAAACCGCTGACCGGGTCGCGGTGATGTATGCCGGGCGCATTGCCGAGATCGGTCCGGTGGCCGACGTCATTCATCGCCCCCGCCATCCTTACACCGTGGGGCTGATGGGCTCGATCCCCAAGGTGGGGGAGCACCGCGCGCGGCTCGAGCAAATCGACGGTGCCATGCCAAGGCTGGGCGCCATTCCGCAGGGCTGCGCGTTCAATCCCCGCTGCCCGATGGCCTTCGACCACTGCCGCACCCATCGGCCTGATCTCATCGCAAGCGGAGCCACGCGCGCAGCCTGCTGGTTGCTCGAAGACTCCCTGCAGCAGGACCTTGCTCCATGAGCCTGATTGACCGCTTCGGCGAACACCTCGAGCGCGGCCGCGGAGCCGGTAGCCCCGCAGGAGTGCCCTCATCTGCGGCCTCCGAGGTCACGACACCTGCCGACCCTGAGCCGACGCGCTCCCTGGCCCCGACTGCAGGTGCCGACCGCTCACCCGACATCAGCTTGAACAACGCCCTCGGTGCAGCAGCCGATCCGGCCCCGCAACACCCTGAGCCCTTGGTCGTGGTCGAAGACATCGCCAAGTCGTTCGACGTGTCCGAGCCCTGGCTCAACCGTGTGATCGAGCGCAAGCCCCGCACGCTGCTGCGCGCTGTCGATGGCGTGAGCTTCGAAATCCCGCGCGGCCGCACGCTGGCCCTGGTGGGCGAATCCGGATGCGGCAAATCCACCGTGGCACGCTTGTTGGTCGGTCTGTACAAGCCTTCGCGTGGTCGGGTGCACTTTGACGGCACCGATCTCTCCAGCCTGAGCCCGGCTGCGGCGCGCCCGCTGCGCGCACAGATGCAGATGATCTTCCAGGACCCGTACGCCAGCCTCAATCCGCGCTGGAAGGTCGCCGACATCATTGCCGAGCCGATCCGTGTGCATCGGCTCATCGCTTCGCCCGACGGTGTGCGGGCGCGCGTGGAGGCACTGCTGCGTCATGTGGGCCTGGCTGCGGCCGACGCCGAAAAATATCCGCACCAGTTTTCCGGGGGGCAGCGCCAGCGGCTGTCCATTGCACGGGCGCTGGCCTCGCAGCCGCGCTTTCTGGTGTGCGATGAGCCCACCTCGGCACTGGACGTCTCGGTGCAGGCGCAGGTCCTCAATCTCATGCGCGAGATCCAGCAGGCCGATGGCCTGACCTACCTCTTCATCTCGCACAATTTGGCCGTCGTGCATCATGTGAGCGATGAAGTCGGTGTGATGTACCTGGGCCGCATCGTCGAACTGGCGCCCAAGAGCATCCTCTTCGAGCGACCGCGTCATCCGTATACCCGCATGCTGCTGGACGCCATCCCGGATACCCGCATGAGCGGCACGGCACGTACTCCGGTGGCCGGTGAAGTGCCCAACCCGCTCAATCCGCCGTCGGGCTGTACGTTTCATCCGCGATGCCCGCTGGCCAATGACCGTTGTCGCTCGGAGCGTCCGCTCTTGCAGACACTGTCCGATGGCGCGAAAGTGGCGTGTCACGCCGTTGAAGAAGGCCGGAGCTGAGCCGATGTCGCACGTCCACCCCTGCGATATGCACCCCACCCTTGATATGCACCCCACCCCTGCAGCAAACAGGGCCCGCAGCCTGCTGCGCAGCCTGTGTACCGTGGTCCTGACGCTCGGCGTCATGATGGGCGTGTCGGGCTGCCAGACCGATCTGCCCTTGAATGATCTGAAAGCGCGCCATGGCGGCTCGCCGTCACGCTATCTGCCCATGGACGGCATCGAGGTGCACTGGCGCGACGAAGGCCCCGTGACCCTGCCTGCCGCGTCGCTGCCGGTGCTGCTGCTCCATGGTACGGGCGCATCGCTGCACACCTGGGATGGCTGGGCGCGCGAACTGTCCCGCGAGTTCCGGGTCGTGCGCCTCGATCTGCCCGGCTTCGGTCTGACCGGCCCGCATCCGTCCGGCGATTACTCGCCCGCAGCCATGGTCGATTTTCTGGAGCGCTTCGCCGACGCCGCCGGTTTGCAGCAATTCGTGGTCGCAGGTAACAGTCTCGGAGGTCTGTATGCCTGGCGGTTTGCACTGCGCAGACCCGATCGTGTGCGTGCGCTCATCCTGGTCGATGCGGCCGGCTATCCGTCCGATCTCTCCGGACCAGGCACCCTGGGTTTGCGGCTGGCCCGCATGCCGGTGGTCAGCGAACTCATGCGCTGGGCCCCGGTCGAAGGTCTGGTCGGCAGCGGTTTGCGCGGTGCCTACGCTGATCCCAGACGAGTCTCACCGGAACTCGTCGATCGCTATGCAAGTCTGATGCGTCGACCGGGCAACCGCATCGCCATGGGCGATCGTGCACGCGGGCAAAACGAGGCCACCGGATGGGAGCAGGTTCAGAACATCCGCATGCCGACTCTGGTGCTATGGGGGGGGCGTGATACCTGGCTGCCACCCTCGATGGGTGAGCGCTTCAAACGGGATATCGCAGGCAGTCGACTGGTCATCTACCCCGACCTGGGACATGTGCCCATGGAAGAAGATCCGGCCACTACCGTGGGCGATGCAGCGCGATTCTTGCGCGAGGTGGCCGCCCAATCAGGCCGCTAAGGGATACGATAAGGGGCGACTGACAGAGCACTCAGCGGCCACTTAGGAGCCACTCAAGAGGCACTCAGCAGTCACTAAGCGGTCGCAGTGTCCGCGTTGACCGCCTGTTCGGCCAGCCCGAGCAAAAGGGCTTCGGCCTGTTCACCATCCAGCACGTACGGATCAAAGGTGGGTCCGGTCATCATCGGCGCATACAGCGCACGGTGTGCCGCGCTCGACGATAAGAACCCCATCTGCCAATCGGGAAACAGGCGGCTCTGAATACGGGCGTACTTCAAGAGCGTCACGTTGCGATGCCGTGGGTCGCGCAGGATCCCGGCATACAAGTCATTGACTGCCTGAGGGGAGCCCTCGATGGCCTGCAAAAAATGGCGGCTGTCGAAGGTGAGCAACCCGGTCATGCCTCGCAAAGTGTTGCGCAGCCTCGCCTGCCGCAGTAGGGCCGCGAGGGTTTCCGGTCTGAGTGGATCAGTCACGGTGCTAGCGTAGATCAAACGAGCAAGCATGGCAGGCTCCTGCGCAAGGATGGGCCGCAGCGACTCTGCCTCCCACCTCCGATCATGCCCGTTGTGCTGCAAGGGCATGACTCGAAGTAGCGGGAACATCTGCCGCGTTTAAGCAGACCATTGTATCCGCACAAGACACGCTGCGGTCATCGCTG
>CANHUQ010000063.1 GCA_947463885.1 Burkholderiales bacterium | reverse complement strand
TGCTCGGCATACAGACCGTAGGGGCAGCGTTGCGGAGAATTGCGCCCCTCGGGGAGCGCCCCGGGCAGTGCTTCGGAGGTGAACTCGTTACCGAAACCGGACTGATAGCGGGGCATTGGCAAGCTCCTCGTCGAAACCGATGAACGCAACAGGCCCGTCCCTGCGCCGTTCAGAGGATAGCGCGCAGCCGTCTGCAGCATGGGGCAAGAAGATGCGCAAGCCTGCGTGCAGTCTCTGCACGGACAAGCTGATGCGAGCTTTCTGGCTTGCCGGGTCAGTAGCGCAGCGTCAGCACCGCACCCAGCGCATTGACGCTGGCGGATGATCCGTTCAACCCGTCTTGCGCTGCAAAATAAAGGTCAATGCCCCAGCCGCGGGCCATCTCGAATTCAACACCCGTCTGCAGATAGCGGCGACTCCAGCCGCTGACGCGCGTGTCGTAGAAAAATTCCAGCATGGTGTACGGCACAATTTGAACCAGCCCGAGCGAATTCAGCCACCCGCCCACGCCATCGCCCAAGGCGTCGACCACTTCAACACCGCGCTCCAGTCGCAAACGGTTGCGGTATCGCCAGGAATCTCGGCCACCGATATCGCGCCATTCGATGCGGCTTCTGTTGGCGACCTGAATGCCGGCCACCAGCGGGCTGCTGCGCAGCGTGACTTCGGCCAGCCAGCGGTTTTCATCGGCGCCGGGCCCGTCGAAGGCCACGATATGGTTGTAGCCCACGCGAAACCACAAGCCCCAGTGCTGCTCCATGCGCGGCAGTGCAGTGGCCCAGAAGGAGGGCAGGCGACGGGCAAGGAGGTCGAAGTGCACCCCCCAGGTGCCATCGACGGCGTTTGCGTATTCTCGATCACGGGTGCGCGACGCAAGAAACATGAGCCGGCTGTGATCGCTGGTTTGCACGAAGACGTTGACCTCCGGCCAGAACTCGCGGTCACTGGGCTCGGCCAGCGCAGGCGCGCCGCTCAGCATCAACGCGCCGAAACAGGCCACCAGGCCTGCCAGCCTGCGCCGCAGGATCAGTCCCAACAGACGAACGCGGCCGAGCCAGGCCAGATGGCTGATGCACATGGGGTTGATGTACATGGCGCAGCGGCTTGCGAAGGATCCAACCGAGATGAACCTTGAACGTGTCATGGCGGGTTTGCGGCGGACATGCGGCGCACCAACACGCCATAGAACGTGGTGAGCAGCGTCGCAATCAACAGATAAAAAAGAATGGCGGCAGCCGCGCCGGGCTCGTCGGGTGCATTGAGCCCAACGATGGCCAGCGCCACACCAGGGTGTCGCATGGCAGATGCCATGGCAAGGGCCGAGCGCTCATCGGCATGGGGGCCGCCCAACAGATGCCCCAAGGCCATTGCCGCCGCCACCACTGCAGCGATCAGCCATGCAGCGCCGTTGTAGGCCAGCGCCACCATCGTCGGCCACACCTTCATCAACACCGGGATGAGACCGAGCATGAGCAGCGCGGTGCCCAAGCCCGAACACCACGGACCCAGCCGGTCAGCCAGGTCGGGGGCGAGGTGTCTGAACAGCAACCCAAGCAACAGTGGCAGCAGGATGCTGGCCGCCATCAGGCGCGCGACCGCAAACAGCCCGATATGCGACTCTCGGCTGAAGATCTGGCCAAGCAGCGCCACAGCCACCGGGATGGTCAGACAAGACACCAGCGACACGGCCACCAGTAGACCGAAGATGTATCGCTGGTCGCCGCCTGCCTTGAGCTGTTTGCCTGGCAGGATCGGGGGGATGGGCGACACCGCCATGGCCAGCAGGGCAATCCGAATGGACGGGCTGAGATCGGCCAACAGTGCCACACCGATTGCCAGAGCCGGCACAAACAGATGCATGGCCACGAGGGCTCGCGCAAGCCGATAGGGCGGTTGCCATGCGGTGCGAAAGAGCGAGGTGGCATCGGCAAACGAAGCGCGCATACCCAGCGCTACGACGAGCAGCGCAATGCTGACGGACAGCGCCCCCTTGATGATGACGGTGGGATCGGTCATCCGTCAGGACCGTTCAGACCACCAGCAGACTGAGGAATGCCAAGGCGCCCAGAACGGCGACCAGGCCGGCAACGATCAGCACCAGATTCCAGTGCACCGCGAGCCCCTGCGCACGCAGGGTATCGACCCGCTTTTTATGCTGTACCACCGCTAAAGCGAGCGCCACGGTGCCGATGCCGATCATGGACATGCCAACCGTATCTGATGCCCAGGTGACGCCGAATCGACCGACGACACGCCCGCCACGCTGCTCCTGCAGATATTCGAAAAACTTCACCAGCGTGAACCCAAAGCTGATCATGGACAGCGACGTGCGCAGCCAGGCCATCAGCGAACGTTCGAAGGCCAGGAAGGTTCGCTGCACAGCAAACCGTGTGCGCTGCTCGGCCAGTTGCGTGACGTGATCGGTGTCGCCGCTCATGACGCAGCAGGTGCGTCGGCCCGATCGTCGGGGGCGAGCGTCAGGCGCGCACCATGGCAAAAACGCAGCTTGCGTCCACTGCCACACGGGCACGGTGCATAAGCCCCGCGCCGGGCGTCGAGTGCGGCGATCTGCTGCATGACGCCGGAGGGTTGTTGACCGGACGAATACAAGTCGCCCATGCGCTGCATGGCTTCACGGCTATGGGTGAAAAATTTGTAGAGGCCGTGACAGAGGTAGTTGTGCCCTTGCTCGCCATCTTTGGACTGAACGAAGCGGTCTTTGGGACAGCCCCCGTTGCACACCGCTCGCACTTCGCATTGCTGACACTGCGTGGTGAGGAGGTCGCGCTTGTTCTGGCCAAAGGTGCGCTGCGCAGGCGAGGCCACCATCTGCAGCATGTGGGTCTGATGAATGTTGCCCAGCTTGAACGCCGGCTCCACATAATGGTCACAGGCGTAGAGGTCGCCGTTGTACTCCAGCGCAGGCCCCTTGCCACAGGTGGGGGCATGGATGCACAGCTTGTGGCGACCGAAATAGGCCTCCAACGTGACATCGAACATCTGCACGAAAACCTTGCCGACGTCGTGGCGCACCCACTCTTCGAAGATGTCGATCAGGAACTGTCCGTACTGCTCGCCGCCCACCGTGCGATCGGTGACGAGTGAGCCGGTCTGCGTGTAGAGGAGCCTCTTTTCGCGGGGTCCGGTACTCCAGCCCAGATTGGCAATGGAGATGGTCTGTTCGGTGGCCCGCTCGACGATCGGGATGAACTGCATCCAGGTGGCGCCGAGTTCGTCGCGAAAGAACTGATACACGCGGCGACCATGATGCTGATTGGCGGCATTGACCGTGCACAGGATATTGAAGTCGACCTTGTGTTTTTTGAGGACCTTGAGGCCGTTCATCACCAGATCGAAGCTGCCCTTTCCCGCCCGGGTGACGCGATAGGCGTCATGCAGCGCACGCGGGCCATCGACGCTCAGGCCCACCAGAAAATGGTTCGCCTTCAGGAAAGCGCACCATTCATCGTCCAGGGCCACGCCATTAGTCTGGAAGGTCTGCGAGATGACCTGGTGAGGCTGCCGGTATTTTTCCACCAGCGCCACGGCCTTGCGAAAAAACTCGATGCCCATCAGTGTGGGCTCGCCGCCCTGCCAGGCGACCGTCACTTCAGGCAGGCGATGCGATTCAAGCAGTTGCCGGATATAGGCCTCGAGCGTGGCATCCGACATCCGGTGCTTTTCATCCGGATACAGGGCTTCCTTGGACAGGAAGAAGCAGTACTTGCAGTCGATGTTGCAAGTGGACCCACTCGGTTTTGAGAGCAGGTGAAACCTTGGAGGGGCATCGGCCGCAATGGCCGGGTCGAGTACGGGTTGAACGTGAGAATCCATCGCGACCACTTCGAAAAAACCTCAGGGCACACGCAGTATGCCCCTGCGTGTCACTGCAGCGAACGCACCATGCCGTTCGCCGCAGTGATTCACCGGCGTGCGCTCAGCGGTGACCGCCTCCGGCTGCATCAGTCATTTTTTCCATGACTTGATCGACGCTGAAGCTGGCGGCCTTCTGACGCGGGGGATAGTCCTTGAAGGTCGACAGGAACTCCGCCACCAGCGCCTGAGCGGGTACGAACATATAGGCGCGATCGAGCAGCCAATCGTAGTACGTGTTCGACGTGATATCGGCGCGCTCGTAGGGGTCGGTGCGAAGATTGAACAGCTTGGGCACACGCAAGGGTGTCAGTGGCTCGGCCCAGACCTGCATCGTGCCGGCTACGCGCTGCTCCATGAACACAAACTTCCAGTTGTCGTAGCGCAGGCAGGCCAGGTCGCCGTCATCGGTGAAATAGAGGAAGCCTTTTCGTGCATGGTTCTTGGTCTTGCCCGTGAAATAGGGCATGAGACTGTGGCCATCCAGGTGCACCTTGAAGGTCTTCTTGCCAACGGTGTGACCCTTGAGCAGCTTCTCCTTGATACCCGGATCGCCTGCGGCCTCGACGATCGTGGGAAGCCAATCCAGGTGGCTCACGATGTCGTTGCAAACCGTGCCGGGCTTGACGACCCCGGGCCAGCGCACCATGGCGGGCACGCGGAAGGCGCCTTCCCAGTTGGAATTCTTTTCGCTTCGGAAGGGCGTCATGCCGGCGTCGGGCCAAGTGTTCATGTGCGGGCCGTTGTCGGTACCGTACATGACCATGGTGTCGTTGGTGATGCCCAGTTCATCGAGCAGATCAAGCATCTGACCGATGTGCTTGTCGTGTTCGATCATGCAGTCGTGGTACTCGGACTGCCAGCGTCCGGCCTGCCCCTTGATGCGGTCCTCGATGTGCGTGCGAAAGTGCATGTGCGAGGTGTTGAACCAGAGGAAAAAGGGCTTGCCCGCTTTGTTGGCTTTTTTGATAAAGGCCTTGGCGGACTTGAGGAACTCGGTGTCGATGGTTTCCATCCGCTTCTTGGTGAGCGGACCGGTGTTCTCGATCGTCTGGCCGCCCTTACCGTCGGCCCAGGAATGGATGACACCGCGCGGACCGAATTTCTTGTGGAACTGAGGAAAATCTTTCTTGTTGGGATAGTCGACGTGCTCGGGCTCTTCCTCGGCATTGAGGTGGTAGAGGTTGCCGTAGAACTCGTCGAACCCGTGCATGGTGGGCAGGTGCTCGTCGCGGTCGCCGAAGTGGTTCTTGCCGAACTGACCGGTGACATAGCCCAGCGGCTTGAGCAGCTCAGGAATGTTGGGGTCTTCTGCCCGCATGCCCAGCGGCGAACCGGGCAGGCCAACCTTGGTGAGACCAGTGCGCAGCCCGCACTGGCCAGTGATGAAGGATGCGCGACCGGCGGTGCAGCTTTGCTCGGCGTAGTAGTCCGTGAACAGCACGCCTTCTTCGGCGATGCGGTCGATGTTGGGCGTGCGATAGCCCATCATGCCCTTGGTGAAAATGCTGAGGTTGGACTGACCAACGTCATCCCCCCACAAGATCAGAAAGTTAGGTTGCTTTTTCGGCTTGGCTGCGGCCATGGAATGTCTCCGTATGGTCGGGTTGTCCGGATGGTCCGGATCGGGCGAGCGCGGCAGGTAATAAATCTGAACCGCGACAACTGCGCAGCTTAGCAACTGGCCCCGAATCGGAACAGCGCGCCAATGTGTAAACGCTTCCCCTTGGGGCAATCCCAGTGGGGCGTGCTTAGAAGGGGATGTCGTCGTCCATGTCGCCCAGACTGGCTGCGGGCGCCGGCTTGCGCGCAGGCGCGGCACCGGCTGACCGACCACCGCCCCCCTGGGACTCGCGACTGTAGCCGCCTTCTTCGCCGCCACCGCCACCGCCACCGCCACCGCCCATGCCTTCACGCGATCCGAGTAGCTGCATTTCGGTAGCGATGATTTCAGTGGTGTAGCGCTCCTGGCCTTCCTTGTCTTGCCATTTGCGGGTCTTCAGACGACCTTCTACATACACTGGGCGGCCTTTCTTGAGGTACTCGCCTGCGATTTCGGCCAGGCGGTCGTAGAAGACGACGCTGTGCCATTCGGTCTCTTCTTTGCGCTCGCCGCTGGTCTTGTCTTTCCAGTTGCGGGTGGTGGCCAGACGGACGTTGCAGATGGCGCCGCCATTGGGCGAGTAGCGCGTTTCTGGATCCTTGCCGAGGTTGCCAATGAGGACGACCTTGTTGACCGATGCCATGGGATTCTCCTGGGGTGTTGGCGCTAGCTTAACCCAGCGCAGACGGGTCTCCCATGAACGAACGGCCTAGGCCACAGGCACTGCCAGATCGCCTGCCATGACGGCATACAAAGCGCCGCCACCTTGAGTTGCGGCAGCGAAAACGAAAGCACCGTGAAGGCCAGATGGCATGTCGTCGCTACAATGGACCGGGCATGTCCACCCTACCGGATCCGCCTCACCAGCCCCCCACGTCCCCCAGCGCTTCGACCCGACTGCGCGGGCTGCCGGCGATGATCGGAGCCCATGTGAGCCTGCATGCCGGCACCACGGGCATGCGAGCCATCGGGCCACTGGTGCTGCTGCAAGCCGATGCGCCGGCCTGGCAGGTCGGACTGTTGCTCGCCTGCTTCGGACTGGGCCCCATGCTCATTGCCTGGCAGGTCGGCCATCTGGTGGAACGCTACGGCTACCGCAGACCCATGCATGTAGCCCTCATCCTGGGGGCCGTTTCAGTCCTGTGCGCAGTCGTGGCGACGCTCTCGGGCGACGCCCGTACGCTCGGCTTGTGTCTGGCGGGCGCCATTTCGGGCGCATCCGCCAACACCGGAATGATCACCCTTCAGCGCACGGCCGCCCGCATGGCCAGTGATGCAGCCACGCTGCGCAGCCAATTTGCCTGGGTCGGTGTGGCGCCTTCGGCCAGCAACGTGGCCGGCCCGCTGCTGGCGGGCATCCTGCTGGATCTGGCCGGCGCCAGCGTGGCCATGATGGCCATGATGGGGTTTCCGCTGGCTGCATGGCTGATGTCGCGCGCCGTGCAGGCGCCCCCGGTTCCGGTGGGCACCTATGTGCGCACACCCGGCGCGTTGCGCGCATTGCTCAGCAACCCGAGCGTGCGGCGGATGATGCTGATCGACTTCCTGGTGTTCTCGGCCTGGGATGTGCACGCCGTGCTGGTCCCGATCCTGGGTCATGCCCGCGGCCTCTCAGCGACCGTCATCGGAATCATCTATGCGCTCTTTTCAGCCGGGGTGGTGATTGTGCGGGTTGCGATTCCCTGGCTGTCGCATCGGCTGAGCGAGTCGCGTGTGATCATGGTCTCGCTGCTGGCCACCGCGGCCATTTTCGCAGCGTATCCGTTGGGTGAATCCGCAACCTTCATGGGCGTGTGTGCGTTGGCACTGGGATGCACGATCGGCGTGGCGCAACCGATGATCATGTCGGCCATGCATCAGAGCGTCAGCGAACACCAGCGTGGCAGCATGCTGGGGCTGCGCTCCATGTGGATCAACTTCCAGGCGGTGACGCTGCCGATCGCCTTTGCTGCAGCCACTACGGCACTGGGCTGGAGCGCGTTGTTCTGGGGTGCTGCGGCAGTTCTGGGGGCCGGCAGCCGCGTGGTGCCGCCCTCGCCGGTGGCGCAGTCCTTAGCCGCCGGCGCCCCGCCTGAGAAATAAAGGGCACTCAGTAAAAGGCACCTCGCTAAAAACCCACCGTGATCGGTGAGCCCGCTCGGGACACCGACTCGGTGCGCGACGCCTTGGTACGCGCCTCAGTACCTGCCTCAGTACCTGCCTCAGTACGCAACTCAGTGCGCACCCGCCCTGCGACGGCCTGGTTGGGCCGCCGGCCAGCGGCGCGCGCCGGCCGCAACCGCTAACCAAACCGCCATGGCGACGGCGCAAACCATGAAAACCGCGGCGCTGCCGTAGGTCGCAGACGCCCACCCACCGACCGCGCCACCCGCAAAGAGCCCCAGCGCCTGGGTGGTGTTGTACAGGCCCAGGGCCGTGCCGCGCGCATCTGCGGGTGCCATGCGCGACACCATGGACGGGATCAGCGCCTCCAGCACATTGAATGCGGAAAAGAACACCAGCAGCAAGACCGCAAACGGCAGGATGCCGACCGGCTGCGCGGCACAGGCCAATTGCACCGCCAGCACCAGCGCCACCGACACCAGGAACACCGTACGCACTCGCCCGTTACGTTCGCCCCAGCCCAAGGGCGGGGACATCAAGGCAAACGAGGCCACCACCACCGGCAGGTAGATCTTCCAGTGGTCGGCCAGAGGCAGACCGGCCCGCTCCACCAGCCAGGCCGGCAGGACCACGAACATCGCCATCTGTACCAGGTGCAGACAGAAGATGCCCAGATTCAATCGCATGAGCTCAGCGTCGCGCAGCACGGTAGCAAAGGACGTGCGCGGCTGTTGTGCGGCGGCGCTGACAGGGCGGTGCAGTGGTGGCACTGCCCACACCACCACGGCAATCCCGGCCAGGGCCATCACACCTGTGAGATGAAAGATGCCGGGCATGCCGATGGAGGCGTACAGCAGCGGACCGACCACGAGCGAGAGCGCAAACGTCAGGCCAATGGACGCGCCGACCAGGGCCATGGCCTTGGTGCGCTGAGAGTCGCGCGTGTGGTCTGCGATGCAGGCCGTGACCGCCGCAGAAATGGCGCCTGTGCCCTGTAAGGCGCGCCCGATGATGGTGGTGTTCAGATCGGTGGCCCAGGCGGCCACGGCACTGCCCGCTGCAAAGAGCAGCAGCCCAAAGATGATCACGGGCTTGCGCCCGAATCGGTCGGAGGCCATTCCGAAAGGCAACTGCAGCAAACCTTGCGTGAGGCTGTAGGCGCCCAACACCAGCCCGATCTGAACCGGGCTGGCGCCGCCAGGCAGTTCGCGGGCGTGCACTGCAAACACCGGCAAGATGAGAAACAACCCGAGCATGCGCAATGCATACAAGGAGGCCAGCGACAGGCTGGCGCGCAGTTCTTGGGGCGTCATGCGCCCGGATGCCGCAGGCAAAGCGGAACGGGTGTCGAGTGTCACGGGTAGGGTTCGTGGCTGCGCACAGCCTGCAGACCGCACCGGACGGGCCCTGAGCGGAAAAGCCTGCGCAGACGGTGCGTGCGCTAATATTAACAGGCTGGTCTGAACGAGTCGGAGCTTGACTCACCGCTTGGCTCAACGCCTGCCCTGCCCTTTGGCGCACCACCCCAGCGCGAGCCCGGCCTACCAAGCACCCACCTGGCTGCTGCGCCCCCGTCGCAGTTTTCGATTCCCCCTCGTTACGCATCCTGCCCGTGTCCTCGACCGACAGCCCGCGCGCCCTTCGCATCCGCGGCGCACGCACCCACAATCTGCGCAACATTAGCCTGGATCTGCCACGCGATCGGCTGGTGGTGATCACCGGGCTGTCGGGATCGGGCAAGTCGTCGCTCGCCTTCGACACGCTGTACGCAGAAGGCCAGCGGCGCTACGTGGAGTCGCTGTCCGCTTATGCGCGTCAGTTCCTCGAGCTGATGGAAAAGCCCGACGTCGATCTGATCGAAGGACTGTCGCCGGCCATCGCCATCGAACAAAAGGCAACCAGCCATAACCCGCGCTCCACGGTGGGCACGGTGACCGAGATTCACGATTACCTGCGGCTGCTGTTCGCCCGGGTGGGCACGCCCTATTGTCCGGACCATCCCGATCAGGCGCTGGAAGCACAAAGCGTGTCGCAGATGGTGGACACCGTCCTGGCGCTGCCCGCCCAGTCGCGGCTGATGATCCTGGCGCCGGTGCTGAGCGATCGCAAAGGCGAGCATCACGAACTCTTTGAGGATCTGCGTGCGCAGGGCTTCGTGCGGGTGCGCATCTGCAGCGAAGGCGACGCCAATGCGCGCATCCTGGAACTCGACCAGCCGCCCAACCTCGCGCGCAATCGCCGGCATTCTGTAGACGTGGTGGTCGATCGGCTGAAGGTGAGCCCTGCTTCGCGCCAGCGTCTGGCCGAATCGTTCGAGACCGCGTTGCGCCTGGCACACGGGCGCGCAGCCGTGCAGGACATGGATGGCGATCGCGAATGGGCGTTTTCCAACCGCTATGCCTGTCCGGTCTGCAGCCACGCGTTGGCTGATCTGGAGCCACGGCTCTTTTCATTCAACAACCCCATGGGCGCCTGCCCGGGTTGCAGCGGTCTGGGGACGCAACCGTTTCTGGACCCTGAACGCGTGGTGCATTTCCCCAACCTGAGCCTGGCGGCGGGCGCCATTCGTGGTTGGGATCGACGCAACCCGGTGTTCTTCCAGATGCTCCAGAGTCTGGCGGCCTTCTACGATTTCGATGTCGACACGCCCTTCGATGAGCTGCCCGCCGCGGTACGCAAGGTGGTGCTGCACGGATCAGGAAACACGCGGATTACGTTCGTACATATCGGCGAGGACGGCCGTACCGTGACGCGTCAGCATCCCTTCGAGGGCATCGTGCCCAATCTGGAGCGACGCCTGCGCGAGACCGACTCCGCCCAGGTGCGCGAGGAACTGGGCCGCTACCTCGATACCCGTACCTGCCCCGACTGCCAGGGCACCCGACTGCGTGCCGATGCGCGCCATGTGCGGGTGGGGCCGCGCGGTGACGACCAGCCGATCTGGACGGTCTCGGGCTGGACGCTGGGGCAGGCGCGCACCTGGTTCGAGCAACTGCAGTTGCCCGGATTGCGGGCGACGATCGGTGAGCGGATCGTGCGCGAAATCGCCAGTCGTCTGCAATTCCTGGTCGATGTGGGCCTGTCGTATCTGTCGCTGGACCGCTCGGCCGAGACGCTGTCGGGCGGCGAATCGCAGCGTATCCGCCTGGCCTCGCAGATCGGATCGGGGCTGACCGGCGTGATGTACGTGCTCGATGAGCCGTCGATCGGGCTGCATCAGCGCGACAACGACCGACTGATCGCCACCCTCAGACGGCTACGCGATCTGGGCAATTCGGTGCTGGTGGTCGAGCATGACGAGGATGCCATCCGCGCGGCCGACCATGTGATCGACATGGGTCCGGGCGCAGGCGTGCACGGCGGCCAGGTGGTGGCGCAAGGCACCCCTGCGCAAATCGAGGCTGACCCTGCCTCGCTCACCGGTCGCTACCTGTCAGGTGCCGTGGCCATCGAGATCCCGGCGCAGCGCGTACGCGTGGGCGCGCATCAGCTCACGGTGCAGGGTGCGCGCGGCAACAACCTGCGTGGCGTGGAGGTCTCCATTCCACTGGGGTTGCTGGTGTGCGTGACCGGCGTTTCAGGCTCAGGCAAGTCGACGCTGGTGAACGACACCCTGCAGCGTGCCGTGGCTGCCCACCTGTATGGATCGCAGGAGCAGCCCGCGCCCCACGACGCGATCCTTGGGCTCGAGCATCTGGACAAGGTGATCAGCGTTGACCAGAGCCCGATCGGGCGCACGCCGCGCAGCAATCCGGCCACTTACTCGGGCCTCTTCACGCCGATTCGCGAGCTGTTTGCAGAGACTCCGGCTGCACGTGAGCGCGGCTACGGCCCGGGGCGGTTTTCCTTCAACGTGAAGGGCGGGCGCTGCGAGGCCTGCGAGGGCGATGGCGTCATCAAGGTCGAGATGCATTTTCTGCCCGATCTGTACGTGGGCTGCGATGTCTGTCAGGGCCGGCGCTATAACCGCGAGACCCTCGACGTGCTGTACAAGGGCCGCACCATTGCCGATGTGCTCGAGCTGACCGTAGAGGACGCGCATGCGTTCTTTGCCGCCGTCCCGAGCATTGCGCGGCGCTTGCAGACGCTGCTGGACGTGGGGCTCGGGTATCTGAAACTGGGGCAAAGCGCCACGACACTCTCGGGCGGCGAAGCGCAGCGGGTCAAGCTGTCGCAGGAGCTGTCCAAGCGCGACACCGGTCGCACGCTCTACATCCTGGACGAACCCACGACCGGGCTGCACTTTCATGACATCGCCTTGCTCATGGGCGTGATCCGCACCCTGCGCGACCATGGCAACACGGTCGTCGTGATCGAGCACAACCTGGATGTGATCAAGACCGCCGACTGGGTGATCGACATGGGCCCGGAGGGCGGCGATGGCGGCGGCATGGTCGTCGCGCAAGGCACGCCAGAAGCCGTGGCGGCCTGCCCCGACAGCCATACCGGCCGCTACCTGGCGCGGGTCCTGAACCGAGCACCCCGCCGCTGACCCGTCCGCAGCACCCCGCACCACAACACACCAACAAGCGCTGCAACCCGCCACACCGGGCCACCGTCTGCCTGCGCCGGCCGTCCGCTTGTCAGAGCCGTCTACCGGTCAGCCGGGCGGCATTGCTTATCGCGTCCATCGGCCCCATAAAGGTGTCACAAACGTAGCCGACACTGTCCAGACGCAAGCAAGAGAACAAACGAATGATCATCCATGCAAGTACCGTCGAACTGGCGCCGCACGATCTGCGCCTGCTCGCCTCCAGCGGCCTGCCGCTCGAATACCAATGCGAAGGCCGCCCGCTGGTGCCGTTCGGACGCGCCGATCTGACCGGGCTCCTGAGCCACGCACATGCCACCGACGAGGATCCGGGTCGTCTGGCCGTCATTGCCAGCTTTCTGCGCCAGCTGCGGGCCTGACCCGGCGCGCCAATGCGCGCATCAGAACCGGTGCGTCACCCCAACCGGATCATTGACCCGAATCACCCCTTCCAGCCCGTCGGTCACGATGCAGTTCTGACCGAAGGTGATCGCCCCACCCAGCCGCGGATCGGAGCGAAACAGCGCCAGGACCTGCAGGATGCCCGCCTCATGATGGCCGGTCGCCGGGTCCACTTCCGGGATCGTGCAACGGGTGCAGGGCTTGACCACCTTGAGCACAGTCGGCGCAGCCCCCACTGAGAAGGTATCGGCCAGATCCTCTTCAAAGGGATCCAGGCCGTCGAGCACCACATTAGGCCGAAAACGCTGCGCCACGGCTGCCGGCAGGTCGGCGTCGGCCAGGCGCCGGTCAAGCTCCGCCATGGACGCTGTGGAAATCACCATCAGCGGAAAACCGTCGCTAAAGCGCGTGAGCGCACCGGCGCGCCCCACCGCTGCGCCCACCCAGTGGCGGTCGGCAGTGCGCGGCGCGGTGGTATCAAACCGCACCAGTCGCGCCGTGCGTCCGATGAATTCTGAAAACCAGGCCGCCGCCTCGGGGCCTTCGTCAAACCCCGCACAGCGGTCATCCCAACACCAGGTGGTGCAGCGTTCGCCGCCAGTGCCGCTCACCGACAGCGCCGGCATGTCCGGGGCCAGCACGCGCAGCCCGCCAGCAATGCGCGCCGGGCGCACCAGCGCCAGGCGGGGCACTTCGCGTTGCGTGATGAAGCTGTCGTGCTGATCGATCAGCATCCAGCGGCGGTCATCCAAGGGGCCCATGGCGTCAAAGCGCATCACGTCGGTCGCAATACCGGCACACGACTTGATGGGGTAGGTGTACAGCGCAGCTATCCGGGCGGTTCGCATCGAGGCCATGAGAGTCTTCGGTGAAGTCTGCGTGGAAAGGTTTCAGGAGGGTACGGCTGTACGGCCGTGCGCGTCGGGTTCGGCCGCGAGGAGGTCGTCGAGTGGGTCGGCGCGGTAACGCGTGAAGCGGTCCAGCACGCGATCCATCTCTGCATCGGACAGCAAGGCTGGTGTGCCCAGCTGCAGGGCGAGCGCGTAGGTGCGCGCCAGCCATTCGATTTCCACTGCCAGGGCCAGGGCCGATTCCAGCGCGCCGCCCAGGGCAATCATGCCGTGATGAGCCATGAGACAGGCGCGTCGGTCGGTGAGCGCCGCCAGGACATGGTCCGAGAGCGCCTGCGTGCCGAAGGTGGCATAGGGCGCGCAACGAATGTCGCGCCCGCCTGCAGCCGCCACCATGTAGTGAAAGGCGGGGATGCCCTGCTGCTGGACCTGCGGCAGACACGCCAGCGCTGCACAATGCGGCGCATGGGTGTGGACCACGGCGCGTGCGTCCGCACGGCGGACATAGAGATCGTGATGAAAACGCCATTCGGAGGACGGTTGGCGCACGCCATCCACCTGGAGTGCCGCAGTGCCCTGCCCTGCGGCCATCGAGACCCAGACGATGTCGTCGACGCCGCACTGCTCGTAGGGCAACGCGCTGGGTGTGATCAGCATGCCGTCGGCGGCACCGCGATGCCAGCGCACCGACACATTGCCGGCACTGCCGTGATTGATGCCCAGTTGCTGCATGGAGCGGGCCGCCTCGATGAGCGACGCGCGCACAACATCCTCGGTGCAGGCCGCAGGCTCACAGACCATGCCGGTGATCGGATGCATGAACGGGGGCAGAGGCTGCGTCATGGTGGGTCCTGTTTCAAGGCTCAGCCGGCTCAGGGTTGTGGCGGCTGCACGGCAGCTTTTGAATCGCCGGGCGGTGGCCTGCTCGCAGCGGCATCGGCCAAGGCTTGCGCCACGCCTGCAGCGCTCGCGGCAAAGGCACCGACCTCGGTGATCAATCGGTCGACCAGCCCGGCTGGTGTCATGTCGAAGGCCGGATTGAGTGCGGGCACGCCTGCCGGCACGAGGCACACCTGGGCGGCACGCCCCGAAGCGTCGCGACCCAGGATATGCGTGACCTCGTCGGGGCTGCGCATTTCGATCGGAATGTCTTGTCCGCTCGGTAAG
Organism: Burkholderiales bacterium; assembly: GCA_947463885.1. GTDB lineage: Bacteria > Pseudomonadota > Gammaproteobacteria > Burkholderiales > Burkholderiaceae_E > UBA4615. Next base: position 464 of record CANHUQ010000063.1, on the reverse strand, counting down.
GACGCATCCAGTGTGGGGGTGGGACAGGCGACCCAGAACGGCACGCCGGTATCTCGGGCAGCGAGCGCCTTCAGGTAAGTGCCGATCTTGTTGGCCACATCACCATTGGCCGCGACCCGGTCGCAGCCCACGATCACCGCGTCGACCCGCCCATCGCGCATGAGCCAACCTCCTGCGTTGTCTGCGACCACAGTGCAGGGTACACCCGCCTCAGCGAGTTCCCAGGCGGTGAGACTGGCACCCTGATTGCGCGGGCGGGTTTCATCGACCCACACATGCACCGCCACGCCGGCCTCATGCAGCGCATAGACCGGTGCCAAAGCGGTGCCGTGCGCAACCGTGGCCAGTCGCCCGGCGTTGCAATGCGTCAGCACATTGAGCGGGGCCGCCGCACTGACCGGTCGGCCCGACTGGACCCGCCGTGCGATCTGCTCACGCAGCAGCCGAGCCCCCTCCAGGCCGAT
>CANHUQ010000062.1 GCA_947463885.1 Burkholderiales bacterium | reverse complement strand
ATGCCGTGCTCGAACACATCGGTACCGAAGCGCGCGACTCCGGTGACCTTTTCGGGAATATCGAGCCGCGGCGCCGAGGTACCCACAAACTGACGAGGAAACTGACCCACCGGCGCATTGCCGCTCAGCACGACGCGCGAAGCCGCATCAGCCAGCGACCCATAGCTGGCGGTCTTGAGTACACCTCCCACGGTCGCCTTCACAGAGCCCGTTTCAACTGTACACGCGCTTGCACTCACACCCCACGAGGTGGCCGCAGCCTGCACCAGCATTTGCCGTGCATTGGCCGCCGCCTGCTGAAGGTTGGGATAGAAGAGCCGTAACCCGAGGCTGCCCCCAGTAAACCTTCCATAGGGGCTTGCATTGACGCCACCGTGCGCGGCATCCACGGGCGCGTGCCGTACAGCAATCTTGCTCCAGTCCAGACGCAGTTCGTCGGCTACGATTTGGGCGAGTCCGGTCGAGGTGCCCTGGCCCATCTCGGTGATGGGTACCAGCACAGTGACCCTCTCATCGGTACCGACCTCGATCCATGCCGTCACCGGCGATTCGCTTGGTGCGGTCTGCGCAGCGGCGCTCCCGGCGTGGCTGAGTCCAGCCACCGCCACCGCCACCATCAGCCCGCCGCCCGCGGACTGTCTGAGGAAAGCACGGCGTGCCGATGGATCTGGCGCAACTGAATCGGGCTCAAGCGAACTGTCTGCCATGCGTTGAACCTGGCTGGTTTCGGTCGTGTCATCCATGTCAATGCTCCTTGGCGCTCACAGGCCTTTGACCGCGGTACGAATCCGCTGGTAGGTCCCGCACATGCAGATGTGCTTCAGGTCCGACTCGATCTCGCTGCCGTGATGACCGGCTTTCATCGATCCGGTGCAGGCCATCAGCATGCCGGGCTGGCAGTACCCGCATTGCGGCACCTGATGGTCGACCCACGCCTTCTGAGCCTTGCTGCCCTGGGTATCGGCGGACAATCCTTCGATAGTCAGGATCTTCTTGCCCACTGCAGATCCCACGTTGAACACGCAGGCGTGCTCGCGCTGGTTGTCGATCAGCACAGTGCAGGCCCCGCACACCTCAATGCCACAGCCGTATTTCGTGCCGGTCAGTCCGAGCAGATCGCGCAGGACCCACAGCAGTGGCATGTTGGTGTCCGTGACGGTCACGGTGCGGTTGCTGCCGTTGACGTTCAAGGTCAGTGTGGCCATGGAGTTCCTCCCGTTGTGTGGATCCAAGTCGTGGGAGGACCTTAGGCGCTTGGGTCGGCATTGAGCAGACCGTGCCAGGATGAGCGGCCGCTGAACCGGCACCGACGGCGCAAGGCTGCCACCTGTTCTGCAAACGGCCACGCTTGTCGCCGACTGTCACACACGCGCGCGATAATGGCAGTTAAAACCAAGACAGACGGGAGCGCAGTGGTGGCCAAAGATTTCTCCTCGATGGAAGACTCCAACCGGTCTTCCAATCCTTCCATTCACGAGGTTTCTGATCCTGCACGGCGCATCGTGGTGCGAGGCGGGCTGTCTGCAGCGGTGAGTGGATTGCTTGCGCCGCTGGTGGCGGGCTGCGTCGGGCCGCAGGGCGCGGTGCCGGGCGTGATGGTCGGATCGGGTCCGCAGATCGGGTTCAAAGGCATTGCCGCCAGCACGGCCGACGCGGTCGTGGTGCCCGACGGGTACATCGCCACGGCCATCTGCAAATGGGGCGAACCGGTGGGCGTCCCCGGAAACATGCCGGCCTTCAAGGAAGATGCCTCCAATTCTGCCGCGGATCAGGCCGTGCAAATCGGTATGCACCACGACGGGATGACGTATTTCCCGATCGACGGCAGCCGTCGCGGCGTACTTGCCATCAATCATGAATACACCGACGATGGGCTGCTGCATGCCGACGGCATCAAGACATGGGCTGCTGAAAAAGTGGCCAAGTCCATCGCAGGCCATGGCGTCAGCATCGTCGAAGTGGCGCAGCAGCCTGATGGCAAATGGGACATGGTTCGCCCCTCATTGCTCGCGCGACGCATCACGACTGCTACGCCGATGCAGATCACCGGGCCCGCCGCAGGTCACGCACTGATGCAGACCGCCGATGACCCGTCGGGCACCCGTGTGTTGGGCACGCTCAACAACTGCGCGGCCGGCCCCACTCCCTGGGGTACGTTTCTGACAAGCGAAGAAAATTTTATTTTTTACTTCAACGGCCCCGACAAACTCGATGCGCATCAGACCCGCTGGGGACTGCGCAAGGGGGGGCGTGGCTATCGCTGGCACGAACATGAACCTCGCTTCGATGCCAACCGCCATCCCAACGAGCACAACCGATTCGGCTGGATTGTTGAGATCGATCCCACCGATCCCACCATGACGCCGGTCAAGCACACGGCCCTGGGTCGCGGTGCACACGAGTGCGCGACCACGGTCCTCACCCGCGATGGGCAGGTCGTGGCCTACATGGGTGAAGACGCCCGGTTCGAGTACATCACCAAGTTCGTGAGCCGGGACCGTATGAAGCCAGGCGGCTATGCCGCCAACCGCACATTGCTTGATCACGGCACCCTGTATGTGGCCCGGTTCAACCCTGATGGCACCGGTCGTTGGGTGGAGCTGACAGCCGGCAAAAATGGGTTGACGCCCGAGGCAGGGTTTGCCAATCAGGGCGAATTGCTGGTGAAGTCGCGTCAGGCCTCCGATGTGGTGGGCGCCACCAAAATGGACCGCCCCGAGTGGATTGCTGTCGATCCAAAAAACGGCGAGGTGTATTGCACCCTGACCAACAATACCGATCGCGGAGGTAAAGGCCACCCTGCACCCGATGCAGCCAACCCGCGTGCCAACAACACGATGGGTCACATCATCCGCTGGAAGGAGGACGGTGACTTCGACGCGACCACGTTCACCTGGAACCATTTCGTGCTGGCGGGCGATCCGGCCAATGAACGGCCCGAGGCAAAGGGCAACATTCGCGGCGACCTGTTCGCCAGTCCGGATGGCCTGTGGTTCGATGCGCGCGGCACGCTCTGGATTCAGACGGACATGTTTGCCAGCGTCATGAACAAGGGCGAATACGCCCGCGTCGGCAACAACGCGATGCTTGCTGCAGACGTGAACACGGGCGAAGTGCGCCGCTTTTTGGCTGGCCCCACCAACTGCGAAATCACCGGCATCACTTCAACCCCTGACCTGCGCACACTCTTCATCAACATCCAGCATCCGGGCGAGACGCCCAGCGAGCGCTCCGACCCCGCCGCTGTCACCCGTTTTTCCACCTGGCCCGATGGCGGCCGGCCGCGTTCAGCCACCGTCGTCATTCGCAAGCGCGATGGCGGCATCATTGGGACCTGACATGAAGGCCATCGATTTCAACCAAGCCGTTCGCAATGCGGTCGCCGATGAACCCGCGCTGAGGCGTGCACTCGCTCAGAGCGATATCGCCCCCTTGCTGATGGTGCTGGTGCACCTGAGCGGGCGCACTGATCTGATGGAGCAGGTCGCCCCGCACATCCAGGGTCCGTGGAGCTTCATGCAGACGGTGCCCGAAGACCTCAAGCAAACCGTGCGCGATCAGCTGGTCGATACGCTCAAGGCCTATGCACAGGAAGGTCGCCCCGCGCCGGCCATGCCGTCAGCCGAGTTGCTGCAGAAGATGATGACTGCAGGCGTGGGTCAGCCCGTGCCTGCCGAATACATCCCGCTGCTGCTCGAAGAAATGAGCTTTGGTGAGACCGACTTGCGCGCCGTGCAATGGCACGCGTCGGTTGCGCCGGCAGGCGCTAAAGATTTCAAGGTGGTGGTGATCGGAGCGGGCTTTGGTGGCCTGTGCGCAGCCATTCGCCTCAAGCAGCTGGGCATTCCTTTCGAAGTGCTTGAAAAGAACCCCGATGTGGGAGGCACCTGGCTGGAAAACCGCTATCCGGGCTGTGCCGTTGATACGCCTAATCATTTCTACTCGTACTCGTTTCACGTCAACAACCACTGGACCCGACATTTCTCGCGTCGCGATGAAATCCTCGCCTATATCCACGATGTGGTGCGCACCTACGATCTGAGACCGCACATCCGCTTCGGGGTGGAGGTCAGCGCTGCACAGTGGGATGACGCTGCGCAGTTATGGCGTGTGCAGTGGCACGCAGCACAGGGCAGGGCTTCGTCTGAACAAGGTGAAATCGCCTGTCAGTCGCTCATCACGGCGGTCGGTCAGCTCAATCGGCCTTCCGTGCCGAAGATTCCGGGTCTGGCCGATTTCAAAGGCCCGTGCCTGCACACCGCGCAGTGGGACCCAAGCGTCGATCTGGCCGGCAAGCGGGTCGCCATGATCGGCACCGGGGCCAGTGCCATGCAGACCGGCCCCTCGATTGCGCCCGGCGTGGCCCACCTGCGCGTGTTTCAGCGCTCGCCGCACTGGTCGTTCTACAACCCCAACTATCACCTGGAAGTCGAGCCCGGCCACAACTGGTCATTGGCACGACTGCCCTACTACTCCAACTGGCTGCGCTTTCAGTTGTTCTGGGGCAGTTCTGATGGCTTTCACGCCTCGCTGCACAAGGATCCGTCCTGGGGCAGCCCCGATATTTCCCTCAATGCGCAGAACCATGGGGTGCGCCAACTCATCATCGACCATGTGCGCAAGGAGCTTGGGGGCGACGAAGCTTTGCTGGCCAAGGTCATTCCCAGCTACCCGCCGTATGGCAAGCGCATGCTGCGCGACAACCATTGGTACCGCATGCTCAAGCGTCCTAATGTCACGCTCGAGACCGACCCGATCGCGCGGGTGACCGAGCATGCCATCGAGATGAAAGATGGCACGGTGCATGAGGTCGACGCCATCATCCTGGCCACCGGGTTCGAGGCCTCTCGCATGCTGTGGCCGATGGATATTCGAGGGCGTAATGGGCACACCATCCGCGCCGACTGGGGCGACGACGATCCCCATGCCTACCTGGGCATGACCGCGCCCAACTATCCGAATCTTTTCGTGCTCTATGGGCCGAACACGAACCTGGCCCATGGCGGCTCGATCATCTTTCACACCGAATGCCAGGTGCGCTACATCATGCAGGCGCTGCGCGAGATGATCGAGCGCGATCTGCCTGCGCTCGAAGTGCGCGCCGAGGTGCACGACCGTTACAACGAACAGTTGGAAGAAAAAGCCCGCGAGATGGTCTGGACTCACCCGGGTGTGAAGAGCTGGTACAAGAACGACCGCAACCGCCTCACGGTCACATCGCCGTGGCGCCTGCTCGATTACTGGGCCATGACGAAAGTGTTCGATCCGTCAGACTTTGTGACCGAGCAGACGGATGATGTGAGCGCAGCGGCCTCTTGAGGCCGCGTGCGTCTGTTCAACGGGGGCGGTCACCCTTGACCGTCACCCGGTTGCCATAGCGGCGCTGCGGCCAGTAGTCCCACATGGCGCGGTGCTGTGCGCTGCGGTTGTCCCAGAACGCCACGCTATTGGGCTGCCACCGGAAGCGGCACTGAAAGAGCGGGTTGGCCGCGTGCTCAAAGAGGTAGGCCAGGATGGCGTCACTCTCGTCGGCCGGAATGCCTTGGATGCTGCGCGTAAATCCGCGGTTCACGAAGAGCGCCTTCTTGCCGCTGACCGGGTGCGTGCGAACCATCGGATGCAGTGCGCGGGGATACACCGGCTTGTCTTGCACGCCAAAGTTGGCGTAGGTGCCACGGTAGTTGCGTTCCCCGTCATGCACGGCCTGCAGGCCATCCAGATAGCTCTTCATGCGCTCTGACAGCGCCTCGTAGGCCGCGAACATGTTGGCAAAGAGCGTGTCGCCACCTTGGGGCGGGCATTCCTTGATGTACAGAATGCTGCCAAGAGGAGGCTCTTCATCACACGACACATCCGAGTGCCAGCCCTCGCCATTGGCGCGTGGGCTGTCCTTGTCCGCGGTGATGATCATGAGTTCAGGCAGGTCCGGTTCGTGGGGTGCCGCAGGGTGCAGATGCAGCGGACCGAACTGCCGGCCGAAGTCCAGGTGCTGCGCGGGGGTCATGTGCTGGTCTCGAAAGAAGACCACGCAGTGCGTCACCAGCGCGCGTTCAATTTCTTCCAGTTGGCGCGCCGTCGGCGCCGCCAGATCCACGCCGCTGAGTTCGGCGCCGATCACGGGCGTGAGCGGCTCCACCTGGATGGTCTCGTACGGGGCTCCGGCTTCCATCACGTGGCGGATCCGTGGGCCCTTGGTGCGCATTTCAAGACTGCCTGCCAGCATGTGTGTCTCCTGATGAATGTTCAACTCGAGGATACGCGCGGTAGCCCCAGTTCGCCCAGTAACGTCAGCGTATCGGCCCACTCGCGGTCCAGATACCGCTTCGCATCGACGTACCCGCGAAAGGCAGCGCGGTTGCCCGATTTGAGCACCAGCTCCTGCCAGCCCGCAGACTCGGACACCTTGCGCAGTGCATCTTCCCAAAACCGGATCTGATCCACCCCCACGGTCTGGGGCAGGCAGACGCCGTTGTACGACACATAATCGGCTGCCACGCCTTGCTCGCGCCAGGTGGGCACCGATGCAAACAAGCCGCCTGAGGCTCTTTGCGGGCTCACAACGGCCAGCGCGCGCACCTTATCCCGGTGGGGTTGGATCCCCGGGGCGGTGGCCGACACCACATCGATATGCTCGCCCACCAGGGCCGCCATGGAGTCGGCCGACGACCGAAAGGGCACGATGGTCAGGCCCCGCACATCCACGCCGGCTACCCGCAGGGGCTTGGCAATGGCCAGATGGGTGCTCGACCCCGGGGCCGAGGCCACCCCGATGCGCAGCACGCCCGGATCCTGCTTGAGCACGTCCACCAGGTCTTTGGCGCGCTTGAAACGCGACTGAGCGCCGACCACCACAAAGGTGCTTTCCTCGACCAGCGTGGCTACGGGCGGGAAATCACGCACATCCGCTTTCAGCGCGCCGCCCGCCGCCGCTGCAATGCTGCCTGTGTGAAACGTACCCAGCCAGTGCGCATCGCCCCGGTTGCGCATGAGCGTTTGCAAGGCCAACAGGCCTGCTGCGCCCGGCTTGTTTTCCACGATGATGGACTGGCCATTGAGCAGCCCCATCGACTCCAGCGCGCGCGCGATGGTGCGGGCATACAAATCCACGGACCCGCCCGGCGACACCCCCAGTGTCCAGGTAATCGGGCGGGTGGGTTTCCAGTCGGCAAGTGCGGCCGTAGGCAGCAGGTACGCCGCCGCAGCAGCGCTTGCCCCATGCAGCGTGCGCCGCCGTGTTGCGTTGTTCAATCGCGATCTCATGTCAGCTCCACGTTTGTTCCTCGCTGGGGAATGTCCACCTGCCAGCCGAGCGTGTCCTTCAGGCGCGCAGCGAACACCTGCTGCGCAGGCGGCTCGCCATGAACCAGAAAGGTCCGCCGCGGCTTGCCAGGCATGCTCTTGGCCCAGCGCATCAGGTCGTCCGCATCGCCATGCGCAGACAGACCAGAGATGGAGACCACTTCGGCACGAATATCGACATCACCACCGAACATACGCAGCGTGCGCTTGCCCGCCTGCAGATCGGCACCCCGTGTGCCGGGCGACTGGTAACCCACCAGGATGATCGTGCTGCGCGGATCGGGCCCCAGCGCGGCAAGGTGATGCAGCACCCGTCCGCCGGTCGCCATGCCACTGGCTGACACGATGACCGATGGCATGCGGTTGCGGTTTAGCGCCTTCGACTCTTCCACCGAGCGCACCATGCGGGCCACGCCTGCCATGGCAGCAAGCTGTGTATCGTCCAGACGATGGCCGCGGGCAAAGCGCCGATACAGCGCAGTCGTATCCACCGCCATGGGGCTGTTCAGAAACACCGGCACATCAGGGATGGCACTGCGCGCTTTCAGTTGCGCGATGACATGCAGCAGCAGCTGTGCGCGGCCCACCGCAAAGGCCGGGATGATCACACTGCCGCCGCGCGCAACGGTGCGGCTGATGGCCTGCGCGAGGTCATCGGTGGGATCGTCATCGCCATGCTGGCGGTCACCATAGGTGCTTTCCATCACCAGGAAATCGGCGGCGGGCGCATCGTTCGGGTCACGCATGAGCAGATCGTCGTAACGCCCCAGATCGCCCGAGAACAGCACTGAGGGCTGCCCTTCGCCCAATGCGACCCGAACGCTGGACGCGCCCAGGATGTGGCCGGCGTGCGAGAACGTTGCGCTCATCCCATGGCCGAGATCTTTCGGTTCATCAAACCGCAGGCTGCGAACATGCTGCAGGGCCCGCTCAGCATCGGCCTCGTTGTACAGCGGCAGAGCCGGATGGTGTTTCGAATAGCCCTTACGATTGGCGTAAGCCGCATCTTCTTCCTGCAAACGGCCGCTGTCGGGCAACAAGAGTCGGCACAGCTCTGCCGTGGCCGAGGTGCACCACACCGGGCCCTTGAAGCCATCACGAATCAGCGCGGGCAAGTAACCGGAGTGATCGATGTGAGCATGGGTGAGCAGCACCGCATCGATGCTGGCCGGGTCGATCGGCAACTGTTCCCAGTTCATCGTGCGCAGGGCCTTCATGCCCTGAAACAAGCCGCAATCGATCAGCAGCCGGCGGCCAGCGGACTCCAGCAGGTACTTCGAGCCGGTGACGGTACCGGCAGCACCCAGGAACGTGAGGCGAGGTGTTGTCATGAAGCCTTCCTGCAAGGTGAAGACCTCGCCATTAGACCCGAAGGCAATGCGGTCTGGCGTTGCCCGTGCTCAGGCTGCGGTAAGCTCGATCGGTCTTCGTTTCGCAATTCGACCTGCCATGGCCCTGATTGAGTCTGTCTCCGGTTTTGCCCCCAATCTCACGGCTGCTGCGCCGAATACGGCCCGCCCGAGTGCCCGCACGCTCGACATTCTGCGCACGCTGGTGGGCTTCGATACCGTCAGTCGCAACTCCAATCTGGGGCTGATCGAATGGGTGCGCGACGAGCTCAAGGGGCTCGGTGTGGTCTCACGGCTGACCTGGGATGCCGAGCGGCGCAAGGCCAATCTCTTTGCCACCCTGGGAGAAGGCCGCGCTCCGGGCATCGTGCTGTCTGGTCACACGGACGTGGTTCCAGTGGACGGCCAGGACTGGCACAGCGACCCTTTCACCCTCACCGAGCGCGACGGCAAGCTGTTTGGGCGCGGCACAGCCGACATGAAGGGCTACATCGCCAGTGCACTGGCTGCAGCCCCGGCCATCCTGCAGGCCAATCTGCCCAGCGCGGTGCACTTCGCCTTCACGTACGACGAGGAAACCGGCTGCTTCGGTGTGCATGAGCTCATCAAGGATCTGCAGGAAGCGGGGATTCAGCCCGCAGGATGCATCGTGGGTGAGCCCACGCTCATGACGCCCATCGTCTCGCACAAGGGCACCTGGCGGCTGCGCTGCTGCTTTCGTGGCCGAGAAGCCCATTCGGCCATGCCCACCCATGGTGTGAACGCCGTGGAATACGCGGCGCAACTGGTGGTCTTCATGCGCGACGTGGCGGGTCGCTTCATGCGCGAAGAGCGGCGCGACGATGCCTTTCCTGTTCCGTTCAGCACCATCCAGACCACGACCATCACGGGCGGCACCGCGCAGAACATCGTGCCCAATCAGTGCGAGCTCACCGTCGATCTGCGCACCATGCCCGGCACTTCATTCGATGCGCTGCACGCAGAGATTCGGGCCTTCGCAGCGCAGCTCGATGCGCAAATGAAGCGCGAGTCCCCTGAAACCGGCTGCGAAGTGGAGTTTCTGGCCGGCGTGCCGGCATTCGTGGTGGAAGACACCGCGCCCATCGTTTCCTATGCGCGCCGGCTGGCCCGCACGCAGGGCGCAGGCAAAGTCACTTTCGGCACCGAAGCCGGCATTTTTTCTCAGGCGGGTATTCCCACGGTCATCATCGGGCCGGGCAGCATTGACGACGCGCATCGCCCCGATGAATTCGTGTCATTGGATCAACTCGCTGCCTGCGACACCTTCATGCAGCGGCTGATCGAATCGAAACTCGACTGGCGCGCCTGATCGGTCTCAGGCCAGCAGGGCGCGCCGAATCGCCGTGCGCCGTTCCGCGTCCAGCCCGCAATGGGTCAGGTACGCGCTGACTGACCCGAACTGTTCGCGAGCCGTAGCGATCGCGGTATCCAGATAGTCCTCGCGGACTGCGGCAATCTGGGTCATGGCGCCCAGCGTGCGCGTGTCGATCGGAATGCCGTGGTAATCCAGCAAGGTACGCGCCAGCGCTTCCGGAGGTTTGCGCCGGCTGCTCTCCAGGTAGTCCTCCAGGATCGACTCCTGCGGCACATCCAGCGCAGCAAGCACCATGGCACAGACAAAGCCCGTCCGGTCCTTGCCTGCCGTGCAATGCACCAGCATGCGTGCAGCGTCGGGGTCGGGGTTCGACAAGGTCATGAGCGCATCACGCACCGCGGGCGCCAGTGCCCTGGGCATACGCGCATAGGTCTCGGTCATCCAGGCGCGGGACTGGCCCACGTCGAAATCAGGCTGCTCGATCGCATTGCGCCATCCCCCGGCCTGCACCACTTCCAATTCAGGCGAGGCATCGAAAAAACGGATGACCGGCTGTGCGGCTTGCGGCCAGCGGCTGGGCGCCCAGTTGCGCTCGTCTTCACGCCGCAAGTCCAGCACCGTGCCGATGCGCAGGGCAGCCAACCGCTCCACATCCTCCGGTGTGAGCTTATGCAGCGCGTCGGAGCGAAACAGCTTGAGCGGTTGAACATGCAGTCCGTCAGCCGCAGGCAGGGCAGCCACTGAGCGGAAATTGGGGGCGCCTTCAAGGCGGTCGGGCGAAGTAGTCAAGGCTGTGCGGGTCGTAGAAAGATGCGCCGAACGCTCGGCGAATCCGATCTATCGTACCCGAGGCGATCGACAAAGCCATGACAGACCGCCATGCCAACCAGCCGATATATGCGGCCATGGGCCAGGATGTGCTGGCTCACCTCCTGGGGCTCAGGCGGTCTTTCGCCAGCGCAGGTCGGCACTGGTTTGGCCGGCCGTGTTCGTATCGTCCAGGCTCATGCCGATACCTCGGCTTCGTTGGCATGGTCAGTGAGCAACGTGAGCCCATGATCAATCAGACCATGCAGCGCGACGACGCTGTCAATGCCCAGGCGCTGGTTCAGTGCCAGTTGCGCGCGCTTCCAGTAGCGCTGTGCTTCCTTGTGCTTGGCACGGCCCATGGCGGTGACTTCCACCAGGCGGCTTCGCGCATCTTTTCCGGGGCCTTGAACGATCCAGCCTTCGTCGATCAGCACGCGCAGATTACGGGTGAGGGTTGAGGCGTCCATGCCCATGCTGCGCGCCAGTTCTGCTGGCTGCACCGGGGCCATCGTGACCACGGCTGACAACAGCGAATACTGGGTGCCCTTGAGCCCGGCGTGGGCGAGCTCGGCGTCGTAGTGGCGGCCCACCGCGCGCAGGAGTTGTCGCAGCTTGTAGTGGGTGCAGCCGCGGGGCGTGCTGGATGCGGAATCGACCATGGCGTGGTTCCACGAGTTGATGCGCAGGCTGGTGTTGCAGCGCAGATCAGGGTAGATTGTAACTGCAACCATTGCAGATGCAAGTATGAAACCTTCCTCGCCTAAGCCGCCTGCGGCCGCCCTGCTAGTCAGCGGGCCCATCGTGCCGACGCTGCTTCGGCTGGCGCTGCCCAACATGCTCTCCATGTTGATGGCCGTGCTGGTGGGTATTGCCGAAACCCGCTATGTCGGCGCGCTCGGCACTGCTGCGCTGGCGGCCATGGCGCTGGTGTTTCCGTTCGTGATGCTGGTGGGCATGATGTCGGCGGGGGCCATGGGCGGAGGTGTGTCGTCGGCCGTCAGCCGCGCCATTGGCGCTCAAGACTTCCCCCGCGCCCGCACGCTGGCCTTGCATGCGTTGTGCATCGGGGCTGCGGCAGGGGTGCTCACTTCCGTGCTGTTCCTGACGTTCGGGCCCGCGCTTTTTGAACTGCTGGGTGGTCGAGGCGAGGTGCTGGTGCAGGCGGGCCGCTATGCCACGGTGTTGTTTTCGGGCGCTTGGCTGATCTGGCTGCTCAACACGCTCGCGTCCATTTTGCGTGGCACAGGCGACATGCGCACGCCGTCGTCCACACTGGTGGTCACGGCGCTGCTGCAAATTGTGCTGGGCGGTGGCTTGGGTTTGGGGCTGGGTCCGTTTCCGAAGTGGGGCATGCCCGGGGTGGCGCTGGGGCAGGTCATATCCAGTGCGCTGGGCGTGGTGTTTTTGCTGTGGTGGCTGTTCAGTGGGCGTGCCCGGGTGCGGCTGTCGTTCGCAGGTTTCACGCCGCAGCGCGACATGTTCTTCGACATCCTGAAGGTCGGCGCGCTGGCGTGTCTCTCGCCCATCCAGTCGGTATTGACGGTATTGATTTTTACGGCGCTGATCGCACCGCTGGGTGTGGCGCCGCTCGCAGGTTACGGCATCGGTCAGCGCCTGGAGTTCATGCTGATCCCCATTGCGTTTGGCATTGGTGTGGCGTCGGTGCCCATGGTCGGCATGGCCATTGGGGCGGGCGACGTGGCCCGGGCGCGCAAGGTCGCCTGGACGGCAGGCGTGCTCTCAGCGATCAACCTGGGCAGCCTGGGTCTGCTCGTCGCCATATTCCCGGGTGCATGGTCGCATTTTTTCAGCAGCGATCCGGTGGTGCTGGACTATGCGGCCCAGTATCTGCGCTGGGCGGGGCCTGCCTTCGGTTTCTTTGGCATGGGGCTGACCTTGTATTTCGCGTCGCAAGGCTCTGGACGCATTCTGGGGCCGGTCTTGGCGGCGAGCGTGCGTCTGCTGCTCGTGGCCGGGGTGGGCGCATGGCTTGCCTCGATGCGTGCGCCGCCCTGGCAACTGTTTGCATTGGTCAGCGCAGCCATGGTGCTCTATGGCCTGGCCACAGCCTTGTCCGTCAAATTGACCCGATGGGGTCCGAAAGCCTCGGTTTGAATCAGCCCTTAGTCGCAGGCCTTGCGCGCATGCAGCAACGCCTGCGCAAATTGCGCAAAACCGTAGCCCCCTTCAAGGTCGGTCACTACAGAGGGCCGATGCTGCAGGCGCTCCCAGTATTTCCGGATATTGGCCACGCCTACCGATAAAGGCAGTGCTTCGAAGAGCGCCTGGTCATTGGGTGAATCGCCGATGCAGGCCACGCGGTGATGCAATTCATTTGCAGACAGGCCGCGCTCGGCCAGATAGCGCAGTGCCGTTGTTCGCTTAGAGTGTTCGCCGTACCAGGCATTGATATGGATGGAGCTGGCGGTGGCGTGTGCGCCCAGCGCATGGAGCTTGGCAAGCCATGTGGTCACGCGTTCGGGGTCGACCCGCTCACGGTTCTGTCCAATGTCGATCGCCACTTCGCACAAACGGTAGGGTTGATCCAGGGTGAGCGACAGGTCGGGTTCATGGACGAGCATGGCTTCCACCTGCGCGCGCAGGCGCGCCTGATCAGCGCGGATGTCGGGGAGCGGCCGCGCGCTGGTGAGCGTCATGCGAGCGTTATGCTTTTCCAGTACGAACGCGCCGTTTTCTCCCAATACGGCATTCACCGGCCAGGCGTGCGCAATGTGATCGCACCAACCCGCGCAGGCGCCCGTGACGGCCACGACACCAATGCCAGCCTCCTGCAGTTGCTCGAGCGCGCGCAGCGCTTCGGGTGGCAGGCGGCCGTGCAAGGTGATGGTGTCGTCAACGTCGGTGAGGATCCAGTCAACGCGCGACCAGGGAGTACCTAAGGTAAATGAGGACAATGCAGCGGTGCGATTGGAACGAAACACAAACAGTCTAGGCTACGATCGCCATCAGGTCTTTGACGTTTTCAATCGGCCAATGGCCTGTCGCCTTCGCATCGAGCACAGTAATTTCGGCGAGTCCGTTGGCGCAATAGCCTATGTGTACGTTCCATCCGTGTGAAACGTCCTTAACGATGGGCGCTTCCGAAAAAACAATATGAAGGATGTCGTCGGACTGATCGTATTGGATCTTCATGTTTCGCTCTCAAGTGACCAGTTGATCATGACAGTCTTGACGATGAGTGAGTCGGCTTCGAATATCGCTGCGCAAATCAGGTTGTCTAGGCGCCCTTCGATTTGAAGGAAGCACCACAGATGGTTCTTGTCTTTGTGGTGAATGGCCCCCCGCTCAATGATTTCGATCAGGATGCCCTCACTGATTGCACGCTTTAGCATGCTTGCTTTCGCATGACTGGTCAGCCAGACGAATTTGGAAAAGCGGCGGCTGAAGAAATCTGCCATTCAATGCCCCTGAGGTCAATTGCGCCGTCGGAGCATGGCTCGGCCGTTCAAGTCTGGTCAATGCGCCTTGGGGCCTATATCTTTAGCGCCTTGAAATCGATGACATCAAAGAAGTGAGCACGTGATGAACGCTTGGTACGCCCTGTCTAACGCCCACGACATCCCCACCCCCACGGTGCTGGTCTACCCCGACCGTATCCGTCGAAACATCGCCCGCATGGTGGAGTTGGCTGGCGGCCCGCAGCAGCTGCGCCCGCATGTGAAGACCCACAAGCTGGCGCAGGTGGTGCAGATGAAACTCGACGCGGGTATCAGCAAGTTCAAGGTGGCCACCATCGCCGAGGCGGAGATGACGGCAGCCGCCGGCGGCGAGGACATTCTGCTGGCGCATCAGCCCAGCGGGCCCAACATCACGCGACTGCTCATACTCAAGGAACGTTTCCCACATGTGCGCTTTGCCACCATCACGGACGATGCCGGCATTTTGCGTGCGCTCGGTGCGGCGGCCGTTGCCGCGGGCATGACGCTTCCGGTGTACCTGGACCTGGACGTGGGCATGCATCGCACAGGGATCGCTCCTGACGATTCCGCCTTTGAGTTGTATCGCGAACTCTGTCGCACGCCGGGTGTGGCGGCGGCGGGGCTGCACGCCTATGACGGACATCTGCACATCGCCGACCCGCAAGCGTTGCAGGCGAGCGTGCGCACGGCCTTCGCGCCAGTGTGGGCGCTGCGTGATCGCATTCGCGCAGCGGGCCTGCCCGTGCCGGGTATGGTGGCTAGCGGCACACCCACGTTTGCACTGCTGGCCAAGGAGCCAGGCGTAGAGGTGGGCGCCGGTACGGTT
>CANHUQ010000061.1 GCA_947463885.1 Burkholderiales bacterium | reverse complement strand
GCGCGCGATTGCACGTTGACGGTCACGCCCTTGCCCTGATTACCGTCGCGGGGCTTGACCACCACCGGCGTGCGCAGAGATTGCATGACCTCCCAGGCTTCGTCGAGCTCTGTGACTGAGCGTCCGCTTGGCACAGGCACGCCGATGGCCTCGAGCAACTTCTTGCTGAGGTCCTTGTCCTGCGCGATGGATTCTGCAATGGCACTGGTGCGGTCGATCTCGGCCGCCTGAATGCGACGTTGATGCACGCCCCAACCAAACTGAACCAGACTGCCTTGCGTCAGACGGCGAAACGGGATGCCGCGTGCAACGGCCGCTTGCACGATGGAGCCGGTGCTGGGGCCGAGCCGAATGTCTTCATCCAGCTCGCGCAGCCTGGCGAGCGCAGCCTGACTGTCGAATGGGGTGCCATCGCGCGCCGCTGTGCACAGCGCCTGAGCCATGTCCAGCGCAAGGCGTCCGACCTCCTCTTGGGTGTATTCGACGACCACCCTGCTGACGCCGGGCTGGGCCGTCGGGATGGCGCCGCCAAACAGCACGTTGCAGCCCGCCAGCGCCTGTAGACGCAAGGCGGTCCGGGCCAGAACGTTGGCCATCGACACCTTGCCCTCGCTGCCGGCCCGCAGGGGCCCGATCTCGGCAAATCGGTCGCGCAGTGCGGCTTCGAAGCCTGGCAGGCTGCCGATATCCTGCTCGGGCGCACTGCACTCGACCACGGCTTCGATGGCCGTATGTCGGCTCCAAAGGTTCGGGCCGCGCAAAGCGCGGATGCGGGTGATGTTCATGAGAGAAGGGCCGCACGTGACTGCGGCCAATGGCGTCAGAAGGTCGGCTCTTCCGCCAGAGCGGGAGTCGTTGCGGTGCGCTGTACGGCAGGTTGCGCCTGCATCGCTGCCAAGCCGCTGCGGATCAGTTCGGGCGCAAAGCCCATCGACCATGCCACACCCGCTGCAGGCAGGATCGCTTGCGGATCGCCGCTGTCCAGGAGGGCTTCCAGTACGGTTTCCTCTCGGCCCAGGGCCAGCACGACATCTCGCCCGCGGGCATAGACGGCGCGGCGACCATGCTCGCGGTGGGCAACGATGACCGGATTGGCACCGTCCATTCCATAAAAGATCACTTGGCCATCTGACAGTTCGGCCATCTCGACAACTTGCTCGTCATCGGCATTCAGGATCGAAGCGCCTTCGCGCAGCACCACATCGACCTGCGTGCGCAGCACACCGAACAGACGCTTGGGTGTGTCGATGCGCAGGTCATCAAAGAGCGCCTCCGGGTCGAGGCTGGTGACGACGCCAACCATGCAACGGTCATAGGCCAGACCGTCCTGCGCAATGGAACGGGCTCCGTTTTCAATGACGGCCAGGTCGATGGAGCGATTGAGCAGCACTTTCAGGGCGCAGTCCCAGTCGGCGGAGGGTTCGCTGCGGACCAGGCGGGTGTCGGCCATCAGGCCGTCGCAGGTGGCACTGCCGATCCGTCGACCGGTTGAGCGCAACAGGTGCGAGACCAGTCTGGCCACACCCGTCGTGCCATGGCTGCCAGTGATGCCGACGATGGGGATTCGACCGCTTTCTCCAACGGGAATCAGGTGGTCGACAATCGCTGCGCCCACCGGGCGCGCTTTGCCTTCGGACGGGCGCAGATGCATCAGCAGCCCAGGGCCGGCGTTGACTTCGACAATTGCGCCGCCTTGTACTGACAGCGGGCGCGAGATGTCTTCGGCGACCAGATCGATTCCGGCGATGTCCAGACCGACCGCGCGCGCCGCAAGCGATACGAGTTCGGCGGTGGACGGGTGAACTTCATCGGTGCAGTCGATGGCGACATTACCGTTGCGCTGGATCAGCAGCTTGCGGCCGTCTGGCAGAACCGACTCGGCATCCAGGCCCTGACGGGCCAACTCGATGCGCGCCGCGCTGTCCAGACGCACTAGATTCAGTGGCGAGTCTTCGGTGACGCCGCGACGCGGATCGGCATTGAGTTGCAGGTCGATGAGTTGATCGATGGTGTGCTGCCCATCTCCGACAACGAATGCCAGGTCACCGCGAGCCGCCGCGACCAGCTTGCCGCCGACCACCAGCAGTCGATGCTCGTAGCCCGGGATGAAACGCTCGACGATCACGCCGCTGCCCTCTTCCAGGGCCGCCGCGTAAGCGGTCTGGACTTCTTCGCCGGTGACGAGGTTGGTGAAGACGCCCCGTCCGTGGTTGCCGTCGTAAGGTTTGACGACCACCGGATAGCCAATTGTGTCTGCAACGTCACTGGCCTGCTGGGCGCTACGGACGAATTCGCCCTCGGGAACCGGGATGCCCAGCGGCGCCAGCAGCTGCTTGGTGAGGTCCTTGTCGCGCGAGATGCCCTCGGCGATGGCGCTGGTGCGGGTGGTCTCGGCGGTCCAGATGCGGCGTTGCAGGGCACCGTAGCCCAGCTGCACCAGATTGCCTTCGTTGAGCCGAATGAAGGGGATGCCGCGGTAGTCGGCGGCGGCGACAATGCAGCCCGTGCTTGGACCAAGCCAGAGTTTGTCGACCATGCGCCGCAGTGTTTTGGCGGTCTGGGCAATGTCGTAGGGCCGGTCTTCGATCGCGGCCATCATCAGTTCACGGGCCTGCAGCAGTGCAAATCGGGCGATCTCCTCGTGCCAAGCTTGCACCACCACCTCGTAGACCCCGACCCGCGATGTTTCGCGGGCCCGTCCGTATCCGGACGGCAAACCGGCCATGGTCTGAAGCTCAAGGGTGACGTGTTCCAAAATATGTCCGGGCCAGGTGCCCTCGTCCAGACGGCGCAGGAAACCGCCGCGCTCCTCGTAGCTGCAGCGGTGTTCGATCAGACCCGGGAGCCACGCTCGCAGCCGCTCGGGGAACCCGGGCAGTTTGTTCGAGGGGTAGTCCTCGAGGGCGCCGATATCGATGAGCACCTCCAGCACAGGCATGTAGGCCCAGCGGTTCGGGCCTCGCAGCGAACGGATCTCTAGGATCCGGATGTCTCCGGGAGCTTGCATTGCGGTATCAGCTTGAGAGTCTGGGCGCCGAGGCGCGGGATCGGGCTGGCAGGATTCCTGTCGCGAAACATGCCCGTCCAGTCATGAACGCGCCAGTCGGCGTCCGGTTTACGCAACGTTCCCCGGGCGGTGTGAATTTCGTTTCGCGGATTGATGAGGGCGGGATGGGGTACCCTTGCACCCTCGTTAGCCCCGCGCCGGGTCCTTGCCGCAGGCGATCTGGCCTCCGTATCTGGCCGACGCACTCCATCCATGTCACTGACCGCCCCTTCCCAGACCGTCGTCGAGCGACCTGTGCCGGCAGCTTGGGGGCATGCGTTGCAGCAGGCGTTGCGACCCGACGAGCGGGTACTCGCCTGGATGCAGAGCGACCTGGATGAACGCCTGCATTTCAGCGCGGGTTTGCTCGTGGTGACTAATGGGCGCCTGCTCTGGTTGCCTTCGCCGGAATCCGTAGGGTCCGACTTTTCGATCCGTGCCGGGCTCACCCTCAGAAAGCGTGATCATGCCGGTGTGGGCACGCTGGAGCTGGTCGATGATCAGCGTCGCCTGGCAGGCTGGCGTTACACCCTTGGCCAGGATGGTCCGGCTCAGCGCATGATCGAGTCGTTCGAGCTGGTCGCGAGCCAGCCGCATCCGGGGGCGGCGCTGACCGCGCCACCGGTCCGCTGCGCCAAGTGTCAGGCGATCATTCCGACAGGCAAGCACGAATGCCCGGCCTGTGCGCCGCCGCCCGAGGCGCCGCCCTCCACATGGGTGCTGTTGCGATTGTGGCGATTTGCTCGGCCCTACAAGGGGCAACTGGCCCTGGGGTTTGTGCTCACCATCGCCGCGACGGCGGCCACGCTGGTGCCGCCGTATCTGATCATGCCGTTGATGGACAATGTGCTGATCCCGTATCAGCGGGGCGTGCCGATCGACCCGACCATCGTCGCCCAATACCTGGGTGGGTTGTTCGCGGCAGCGTTGCTGGCGTGGGGGCTAGGCTGGGCGCGGACCTACATCCTGGCCCTGGTGAGCGAACGGATTGGTGCAGATCTGCGCACCCAAACCTATGAGCACCTGTTGAATCTGTCGCTGCAGTATTTCGGCGGCAAGCGCACCGGCGACCTCATGGCTCGCATCGGGGCCGAGACCGACCGTATCTGCCTGTTCCTGTCCATGCATCTTCTGGACTTCGCCACCGACGTGCTCATGATTCTCATGACCTCGGCGATCCTCTTTTCGATCGATCCCTGGCTGGCTCTGGTCACCTTGCTACCGCTGCCTTTCATTGCCTGGATGATCCATACCGTGCGCGACAAGCTGCGTACCGGCTTCGAAAAGGTTGACCGCATCTGGGCTGAAGTGACCAGCGTGCTGGCCGACACGATTCCCGGCATTCGTGTGGTGAAGGCGTTCGCTCAGGAGCAGCGCGAGACCGAACGCTTTCGCGAAGCCAACCGGCATAACCTGGCCGTGAACGATCGCGTGAACCGGGTGTGGTCACTGTTCACCCCGTCGGTGACGCTGCTCACCGAGGTGGGGCTGTTGGTGGTCTGGGGTTTCGGGATCTGGCAGATCTCACGCAACCAGATTACGGTGGGCGTGCTCACGGCCTTTTTGGCCTATATCAGCCGCTTTTATCTGCGTCTGGACTCGATGAGCCGCATTGTGTCGGTCACGCAAAAAGCAGCGGCCGGCGCCAAACGCATCTTCGACATCCTGGACCATGTGTCCAGTGTCCCGGAGCCCGCGCAGCCGGTGAACCTCGAGCGCGTCGAAGGCCGCATCGATATCGTGGGCGCTGCTTTTCGCTATGGCAACCGCGCCGTGATCCGTGGCATCGACCTGTCAATCAAGCCTGGCGAGATGATCGGTCTGGTCGGTCACAGCGGTTCCGGGAAGAGCACGCTGGTCAACCTGATCTGCCGGTTTCACGATGTCTCGGATGGCTCGATTCGCATCGATGGCGTGGATGTGCGCTCGGTGCCGGTGGCTCAGTTCCGACGCCATATCGGCTTGGTGCTGCAGGAGCCTTTTCTGTTTTTCGGCACGATCGCCGAGAACATTGCCTATGGCAAACCCGATGCCACCCGTGCCGAGATCGTGGCGGCCGCACGCGCCGCTCATGCACACGACTTCATTCTGAGGCTGCCTCACGGGTATGACTCACTGGTGGGCGAGCGTGGCCAGGCGCTGTCGGGAGGTGAGCGTCAGCGCATCTCGATTGCCCGCGCGCTGTTGATCGATCCCAAGATCCTGATCCTGGATGAAGCCACCTCTTCGGTTGATACCGAAACTGAAAAGGAAATCCAGAAGGCGCTCGACAACCTGGTGCTGGGGCGTACCACGATCGCCATCGCGCATCGCCTGAGCACCCTGCGACGCGCCGACCGGCTGGTCGTGCTCGATCGCGGTCAGATTGTCGAGGTGGGCGACCACGATTCGCTCATGTCGCTAGAAGGTGCGTATTTCCGCCTGTATCAGGCCCAGGCCAGGCAAGACGATGACGGCCCGGGTGAACCCAAGCTGTGGCGTACCGAGGTGGATGAAGATGGCGGTGGTTGAGTTCGGCCTGGAGCGCGATGCCTTCGCCCGGCTGGTCCTTACGACTGCAGAAGGTGCGAGGCATGTCGGCGTCGTGGCGGTCAGGGCATTTCCGATCGGTGCGCCTGACGAAGGTATTGCGCTCATGAGTCCGGAAGGTCATGAGTTGGCCTGGGTGGCCAGATTGGAAGCACTGGAGCCTGCCCGGCGCGTGCTGATCGAGGAGCATCTGGCGAGCCGGGAGTTCGTGCCCGAGATCCAGGCGATCAAATCGGTCTCGAGTTTTGCGACCCCGAGTACATGGTCTGTGCGCACGGACCGGGGTGATACCGAGTTCGTGCTCAAGGGCGAAGAAGATATCCGCCGCCTCGCCCGTCATACGCTTCTGATCGCAGACCGTTTCGGTGTCCAGTACCTCGTGCGCGATATCGCCGCGCTGGATCGGCACAGTCGCAAGCTGCTTGATCGCTTCCTGTAAGGAGGCGGGCTCGGCTGGTGTGCGTCGACCTTGGCCGTTGACATCGTGCGCGTTGCCGCCGGATTGCGCGTAAGATCGACGGTTTTAGTCTTTTCGGATCGCGCAGGCGACCGGCACGGAGCACGCTCTCGCATGAGCGATTCACCCCTTATCGATTCATCCGCTTCCACGTTGTCACCCGAGAGTGCTCTGCCCGTCAGTGCGGGGCCCGAGCTCTCCGCCAACGACCCGACCGCAGTCGACGCGCCCGCTGAACCGCTGGTTCAATTCGCCGATTTCGGTTTGGCGCCCTCCATCATTCAGGCGGTCACTGAACTCGGATACCGGGAACCGACCCCTATTCAGGCGCAAGCCATTCCCGTGGTCATGACTGGCCGCGATGTGATGGGTGCGGCCCAGACCGGCACAGGCAAGACCGCAGGATTTGCCCTGCCAATCCTTCACCGTTTGTTGCCTTTGGCCAGCACCAGCACTTCGCCTGCCCGCCACCCGGTGCGCGCCCTTATGCTGGCGCCCACGCGCGAACTGGCCGATCAGATCTACCAGAATGTGCGGGAATATGCCCGCCACACGCCTCTTCGCACGGCGGTGGTGTTCGGTGGTGTCGACATGAAGCCGCAAACGCTGGCGCTGCGTCAGGGGTGCGAACTGCTGATCGCCACGCCGGGTCGACTGCTGGATCATGTCGAGCAGCGCAGCGTGAACCTGTCCCAGGTGCAGATCCTGGTGCTCGATGAAGCCGATCGCATGCTGGACATGGGCTTCCTGCCCGATATCCAGCGCATCATCAATCTGCTGAGCAAAGACCGCCAGAACCTGATGTTTTCGGCGACTTTCTCGGGCGAAATCCGAAAACTTGCCGAGAGTTTTCTGAAGTCGCCTCAGTTGATCGAGGTGGCCCGCCGCAACGCCCTGGCGGAAAACATCACGCAAACCGTGTATCGCGTGGCGACACCGGAGCACAAGCGCGCCGCGGTTGGCAAACTCATACGCGACCATGGCATTGCGCAGGTCATCGTCTTTTCCAACACCAAGATCGGTGCCGGCAGGTTGGCGCGCCAGCTCGAGCGTGATGGCTTGGTTGCTGCCGCCATCCATGGCGACAAGACGCAGCAGGAGCGCCTGAAGACGCTGGATGATTTCAAGCAGGGTCGCGTCTCGGTGCTGGTGGCGACGGATGTTGCGGCGCGAGGGCTGGATATTGCAGAGCTGCCCGCCGTCATCAACTACGACCTGCCCTATTCCCCCGAGGATTACGTTCACCGTATCGGTCGTACGGGGCGCGCCGGCGCATCGGGCATTGCGCTGTCGCTCATGACGGGCAGCAATGACGATCGCCTGCTGGCTGACATAGAAAAACTCACCAAGCGCAAACTGCCGGTCCAGGAGCTTGCGGTGGACGCAAGCGCATCCGACGAACAGCGCGAACCGCGCGAGGCTCGCCGCCCCGATCGCGATACCGATCGCGGTGAACGGGCTGGCCGATCGCGGTATCGCGCCACAGACGATGACTCGCCCAGGCGGGTGCGCCCGAGCTTGCCGCCGCCACCCCGTGTGCACGAAGACCCGTTCTTCACGCAACCGTATGAGCCGGCACTGGAGGCGGTGGGGGCGGGCGCAGGTCCGTCCGAACCTGTTCGCACGGCTGTGCGTCGCCCGTCAAGGCCGGTCGCCGCGCTGCTGGGCGGAATCAGAAAGCCCTAAGGATCCCGAACCGCCTCGCCCAGGTCTCGGTCGCCTGGGCTAACCAGTTCTGCAAGGGCGGCGCCCCCGAGATTTGCGGGGCATCGAAGCCAAGATGCTTTCCCAGGTGCGTCATGGCCTGTCCCAGCACGAGCAGGGGAGGCTGATCATCCACTGCGAGTGCGCCATTTTGCTTGGACAGCTTGTGCCCATCGGCAGCCAGCACCACCGGCAGATGCATGTAGCGGGGTTCGGGTAAGCCGAGCGTGCGTGTCAACAGCAGCTGTCGCGCGGTCGATCCGAGCAGGTCGGCACCGCGTACCACATCGGTCACCCCCTGGGCCGCGTCGTCGATCACCACGGCCAGCTGATAGGCCCAGAGGCCATCGGCCCGGCGCACCACGAAGTCGCCCACTTCACGCGAGACCTCCTGCGCCTGCGAGCCCAGGCATCGATCGTTGAACTGCACCACACCGGGTGCGACCCGCAACCGCCAGGCGCGGGCCTGGCGCCCGGGGGCGAGCCCCGCACGGCACGTACCGGGATATGGCCGCTCTGCATGAAGCGCCCCACCAGCGCTGCCGGATGACTGAGAGTCAGCGATCTCGCGGCGTGTGCAGCCACACGGGTAGACCTGACCGCCCGCCTCCAGTGATCGCAGGGCATGCTCAAAGCGATCAAGGTGGGCCGACTGCCTCAGCGGCGTGTCGTCCCAGTGCAGACCGAGGCGCTGGAGGGTGTTCAGAATGGCCTGCGCCGCACCGGTTTGTTCACGCGGCGGGTCGATGTCCTCAATGCGGACCAGCCAGCGTCCGCCGTGGGCTCGCGCATCCAACCATGAGCCAAGGGCTGTTGCAATCGAACCCGCGTGCAACGGCCCGCTGGGCGACGGGGCAAATCGCCCTACGTAGGGCCGCAACGCAGGCGATGCGTCGGTCATGGCCAACCGCGAATGGTTGTGCCGCAGTGATGACAGCGTGTCCGGGTTGCCATCAGGTACGGAGCATGCGCGGCATCGGCGCCCTGGATTCGAGAGTAATTGATTGACTGATCGGGATCATAACAATGCGCTGCGCGCGCCATTCGGTAAGCTGGATGCTGCGTTCATCACGTTCAAAGAGGCTCTGAATGATTGCACTGCGTCCTGCAGGCGAGCGTGGCCATGCTGACCATGGCTGGCTCAATTCCTGGCACAGCTTTTCCTTTGCCGGATATCGTGATCCTGCACACATGGGCTTTGGACCCTTGCGGGTCATCAATGAAGATCGCGTGGCAGCAGGCGCTGGTTTCGGTACGCATGGGCATCGCGACATGGAGATCATCAGCTATGTGCTGGACGGTGCACTCGCGCATCGCGACAGCCTGGGCAACGGGTCAGTGATCCGCCCGGGCGATGTGCAACGCATGAGTGCCGGAACCGGGGTCATGCATTCCGAGTTCAATCATCAGACCGATGCCACGACCCACTTTCTGCAAATTTGGATCGAGCCCGACCAGCCCGGCGTGCAGCCCGGATACGAAGAGCGCCGATTCGAAGCGGCGGACAAGCGCGGCCGACTGCGCATGATCGCTTCACCGGATGGGGCCGACGGCTCGGTGCGCATCCATCAGCAGGCGCGTGTCTACGCTGGCTTGTTTGAGGGCGAGGAATCAGATGAGTTGACGATTGCACCGGGCCGCAGGGCCTATGTGCATCTGGCACGAGGCCGTCTGAGCGTGAACGGACAGATCCTGCGCGCAGGAGATGCGATGAAGTTGACTGCTGAAGCCAGCGTGAATGTGGCGAAAGGCGAAGGTGCGGAAGTACTGGTGTTCGATCTGCCCTGAGTGGTTTGGCCTGCATGGCGGCTGCGGCCGCACCGACGTGTCATAGCGGCGCGGCCTTTACTCATCGCGTTGCCGCGCTTCACGCCCTCTGCTGGATCGGGTAAAACGGCAGATTGACTGCTCAGCTCCGTCCTTCGATTTCATGTCTGCGTTCAACTCTGAAACCGTTCTAGACGTCCATCACTGGAACGACACGCTCTTCAGTTTCAAGACCACCCGCGATCCTGCCCTGCGTTTTCGCAATGGGCACTTTGTGATGATTGGCCTGGAGGTCGAGGGCAAGCCCTTGGTGAGAGCCTATAGCGTGGCCAGTGCCAACTATGAGGATCACCTGGAATTTCTCAGTATCAAGGTGCCCAACGGACCGCTCACTTCGCGGCTGCAGCATCTGAAGCCAGGCGATCAAGTGCTGATCGGGCGAAAGCCCACTGGCACGCTGGTAATCGACGATCTCTTGCCTGGCCGGCATCTGTATCTCTTCGGCAGCGGCACGGGCCTGGCACCGTTTCTCTCGATCGTGCGCGACCCTGAGACCTATGAGCGCTACGAGAAGGTGATCCTGGTGCACGGCGTTCGCCTGGTCAGCGAATTGGCCTATGCCGATCTATTGCAAACCCAGTTGCCTGCCGACGAGTTTTTGGGTGAGCTGGTGAAAGACAAGCTGATCTATTACCCCACGGTCACGCGCGAACCTTTCCGCAATCAGGGTCGGATCACTGATCTGATTGAATCAGGTGAGCTGACGCGCCGAATCGGCCTGCCTGATCTGTCGCGCGAACACGACCGCGGCATGATCTGTGGCAGCCCGGCCATGCTGGCCGATACACGTGTCTTGCTGGATGCGCGCGGCCTGGTGATTTCGCCGTCGTCCGGTGTGCCGGGCGATTACGTCATCGAGCGAGCGTTCGTGGAGAAGTGAGCGCGCTTGCCCGGCGCTCACGCTGGGCAAACCACTCATTGAGGGCCAGAGCACCCAGGACCAGCGCACCGCCCTGGATCGTTGAAACACCCGGGTGTTCCCCCGCGCCTATCCAGGCCCAAAGCGGCCCCAGCACGACTTCGAGCAGTCCGAGCAAAGCGATTTCGTGCGGTGCGAGATGATGGGCGACGCGCACCATCAACATGCAGGGCAGGGCGAGTTGCAGGCAACCCAAGGCCGCGAGAATGAACAGGTCCCGCGCGCCGACTGTCAGGGGCCAGGCCAGTGGCAAGGTGATTGCCATGCAGATGAGCGCGCCAAGCAGCACAGAGGGCATCAGATCCAGGCGTGCGCCAGTCTTCTTGAGCAGGACCAGATTCAGGGCGGCTGCCACCGGTACGGCGAAAGCGATCGCCATGCCGGTCAGACCATCGCCGCTCAGTCCTTCGCGCACCATCCAGATCAGACCGATGCCGGTGAACCCGATGGCCAGCCAGGTTCGCAGCGGCACCGATTCGCGCAGCACCAGCATGCCAAGCAATGCCGCCAGCAGCGGGGAGGCTGCCATCACCACCAGTACGTTGGCCACGCTGGTGAACGTCAGGGCGATCATGAAGCAGGTGAACATCACCGCCCACATCAACCCTGAGAGCCACCCCAGGCTGCCACCCGACAGGGTGCGTGAGAGCCACTGCCCCCGATGCATCACGATCATCGTGACGATGACGAAGGCTGCGCAAAAGAGCGATCGCCAAAAGGCAATTTCGAAGCCTTCTGAGAGATCAAGAAAGCGGGTGCCCACCCCAGCCGTGCTCCATAAAAGCGTGCAGCCGAGCATCGTCAGGAGGGCGCGCTGGTGCGTGCGCCGTGCTGCAGGGCGAGACCGGACGATCGGGTCTGTCGGGCGGCCTGCGTCGTCAGGTTCGGTCATTCACGGCAGGAGGGGTTCGGGCGCCGCAGTATAGCGATCAGATCCCCCCGCGGCTGTAGAATCGTGCGATGCCGGCGCCACAATTCGTCCATCTCAGGGTCCGATCCGAGTATTCCATCAGCGACTCGATCGTGCGGATCGACGATCTGGTCACGGCAGCTGCCCAGGACGGACAGGCCGCGCTCGCGATCGCGGACGCAGCCAATGTCTTCGGTTGGATCAAGTTCTATCGGGCCGCCCGTGAGCGTGGCATCAAGCCCATTCTGGGCACCAGCCTGTGGCTCGCCAACGATGCCGAGCGTGATCGCCCGTTCGAGATGCTGGTGCTGGTGCGCAACCGGACCGGATACCGCAATCTGTGCGAGTTGTTGTCGCGTGCGTGGCTGGAAAACGCCTCCCGTGGTCATGCGGAAGTACGCCGCGAGTGGTTCCAGGAGCTTGCGCACGACACGACCGATGGTTGCGGTCTCATTGTGTTGTCCGGCGCCCAGCGCGGTGACGTGGGCGTGGCGCTGGCTTCCGGTCAGGTGCAGACCGCCGAGACTCTGGCGCGGCAGTGGCAGACGGTGCTGCCGGGCGCGTACTACCTGGAGGTCCAACGAACCGGCGCCCCTGAGGTGGAGGCCTATGTGCGTGCCGCCGCTCACCTGGCGCAGCGACTGGCGCTGCCTTTGGTGGCCACTCACCCGGTGCAGTTCATTGCATCCTCCGACTTTCGCGCGCATGAGGCTCGGGTGTGCATCGCCGAAGGCGAAGTACTCGCCAATCCGCGCCGTGTGCGCCGCTTTTCAGAGGCCCAGTATTTTCTGACCCAGGCCGAGATGGCCGAGCGCTTTGCCGATCTGCCGCAAGCACTCGCCAATGCTGTGCAGATTGCGCAGCGTTGCAACCTCACCATGGAACTGGGTAAGTCGCGTCTGCCTGATTTCCCAACGCCCGATGGCCTGAGCATCGAGGCTTACCTGCGCAGGCTGGCCGCTGAGGGTTTGAATCACCGATTGTTGCGGATCTTCACCGACCCGGCCGAGCGCGAAGCGGAGCGGCCGCGCTATGAGGCGCGCCTGCAGACTGAATGCGACACGATCATCGCCATGGGTTTCCCCGGCTACTTTCTGATCGTGGCCGATTTCATCAACTGGGCCAAGGCCAATGGGGTGCCCGTGGGCCCCGGGCGCGGATCGGGTGCGGGCTCGCTGGTGGCCTTTGCGCTGGGCATCACCGACCTCGACCCCTTGCCGTATGCGCTGCTCTTTGAGCGCTTCCTGAATCCGGAGCGGGTCTCGATGCCCGACTTCGATATCGATTTCTGCCAGGACAATCGCTGGCGGGTGATTGAGTACGTGCGCGACAAATACGGCGCGCAGGCGGTCTCGCAGATTGCCACATTCGGCACCATGGCCTCGAAGGCCGTCATTCGTGATGCGGGTCGGGTGCTCGATTTGCCATACACGCTGTGCGACCAGCTCTCCAAGCTCATCCCGATTGTGCAGGCCAAACCGCTGTCGCTGGCCAAGGCCCGTGAAGCCGAGCCGCTGTTACGCGAGCGAGAGCAAAAGGAAGAAGAGGTGCGCGGTCTGCTGGCATTGGCCGAGCCGCTTGAGGACCTGACCCGCAATGTGGGCATGCATGCAGGCGGCGTGCTGATCGCGCCAGGCAAGCTCACCGATTTTTGCCCGCTGTACCGCGCTCCCGGTACCGACTCGGTCATTGCGCAATACGACAAGGACGATGTCGAGGCCGTGGGCCTGGTGAAGTTCGACTTCCTGGGGCTGCGCAATCTGACGATCATTCAGCTGGCGGTGGACTTCATCAACCGCAGCGATCCGCAGCGTGCGCTCGATCTGTCAACGCTCATCTTCGATGATCCCCGCGCCTATCAGATCCTGAAAGATGCCAACACCACGGCGATCTTCCAGGTTGAGGGCGACGGCATGAAAAAGCTGCTGCGCAAGCTGGCCCCCGATCGGTTCGAAGACATCATCGCGGTGCTCGCGCTCTACCGCCCCGGGCCACTGGGCTCGGGCATGGTCGATGACTTCATCTTGCGCAAGAAGGGCCAGCAAAAGATCGACTACTTCCATCCTGATTTGCGCGATTGCCTGGAGCCCACTTACGGCGTGATCGTGTACCAGGAGCAGGTGATGCAGATCGCGCAGATCATCGCCGGCTACACGCTGGGTGGTGCCGACCTGCTGCGTCGTGCCATGGGCAAAAAGAAAGCCGAGGAAATGGCGCAGCAGCGCGCCATTTTCACGGATGGGGCCCGGAACAAGGGGCACGATCCGAATTTGGCGACGCAGCTATTCGACCTGATGGAGAAGTTTGCCGAGTACGGCTTCAATAAGTCGCATACGGCGGCCTATGCGGTGATCACCTATCAGACGGCCTGGCTCAAAGCGCACTACCCGGCCGAATTCATGGCGGCCACGCTGTCGTCCGACATGGACGACACCGACAAGGTGCAGCTGTTTGTGAAGGACGCCCAGGACAACGGCGTCAAGGTGCTGGGCCCGGATGTCAATCAATCGGGGTACCGATTCGACCCGGTCGACGCTCGGACCATTCGCTACGGTCTGGGTGCCGTGAAAGGCACGGGCGAGTCCGCGGTGCAGGAAATCGTGAGGGCACGCGCCTCGGGCGCTTTCACATGCCTGTTTGACTTCTGTGTCCGGATCGATCGTCGAGTGGTGAACCGTCGCACCATCGAGGCGCTCGTGCGCGCAGGGGCCTTTGATGCACTCGATGCTGACCGTGCGCGCATGCTGGCCAATGTGGGGCAGGCCATCGAGTCGGCCGATCAGCAGGCTGCAGCGGCCGGGCAGTCCAGTCTTTTTGGCGACGATGCCGCGGGGGGCGGCTTTGCCGCCCAATGGTTGCCCGCCCAACCCTGGGACGATCGACGCCGCCTGCAGGAGGAAAAGACCGCACTCGGGTTCTTCCTGAGTGGCCACCTGTTCAAAGGCTACGAGGCCGAGGTGCGCCGCTTCGTGCGCACCCGTCTGTCGGAGTTGCCACGCTTGGCTGAGTCCGCGCATGGCGCGGTGCCGGTCATCACAGCGGGCATCGTGACCACGGTCATGACATCCATGACACGCCGCGGCAAGATGGTGCGTCTGGGGTTGGATGACGGCACGGCTGCGGTCGAAATTGCGGTCTTCAACGAGCTCTACGATCAATGCCGCAGCCTGCTGCGTGAAGACGAATTACTGGTGGTGCACGGCAAGGTGGCGCGTGATGAATACAGCGGCGGCTGGCGCATGAGTGCTGAGCGCGTACTCGATCTGTCTCGCGCCCGCCAGGAACATGCACAGGCGCTGCTGCTGCGGATGAATGGAGGCTCTGACGGGCAGCGTCTGCGGGCTATTCTGGAACCGTTTCGTGCCAGGCGCACAGTCCTGGTACCCGATCGCGCCTTCTCGGCACATGACGACGATGACGACGCGCCCCTCGGGCCGCAGGGTTGTCCGGTTGAAATCCACTACCGCAATGAGGCCGCGCGCTGTGCGGTCCGGTTGGGCGATGCCTGGCGCATTCGCCCGGAGGAGTCGCTGCTCGATCAACTGCGCGACTGGCTCTCGGCGGATGGCGTCGAGTTGCGCTATGGCTGATCGACCCGTGTCGGGCTGTGGTGAACGCAAGCATGCATCCTGACGACAGGCGCTTGGCCGCTCGCGTGATCGGCTATGTGCGTCCTTACCGTGGCGTGCTGGCGCTCGGTGTGCTGGGTATGGTGCTCACTGCAGCCACCGAACCTGCACTGCCGGCGCTGTTCAAGGTCCTGTTGGACGATGGGTTTGGCAAACAGGGTGCTGATTGGCTGCTGTGGGCGCTGCCTCTTGCGGTGGTGTTGCTCTTCGTGTTGCGTGGAGTGTTCACCTTCACGACCAGCTATGCCATGTCCTGGGTGAGTCACCGCGTGCTCACCGATTTACGCAGCCAGATGTTTGCGCGCCTGACGGCTATGCCCGCCGATGTGTTCGCACGCGAAGCGGCCGGGCAACTCATGTCGCGCATGGTGGCCGACGTCAACAATGTGACCGGGACCTTGTCTTCGGTCATGGTGGTGCTGGTCCGCGATACCGTAGTGATCCTCGGGCTGCTGGGGTGGTTGCTCTACCTGAACTGGCGGCTGACGCTGATTGC
>CANHUQ010000060.1 GCA_947463885.1 Burkholderiales bacterium | reverse complement strand
TCGCTTCACGTCCCGCGTTCCAGGCCACCATGGGGCGCTTGCCGATCGTCTTGAACTCCCCTGCATACGGAATCACCAGAACCGGACGGCCCGATCCCAGAATCACGCGGCCGATGAAGTCGGGCGTGGTGTCGTTGGCCTGATCCGCATCGTATTGGCCCAGCACCACCAGATCGGCATAGCGGGCTTGCTCGGTCACGACGGCTGCGGGCTCGCCGGTGGCTGCGCGCCACTCCACGTTGCGGCCTAACGCCGCCTGAGCCTGATCGAATGCGGCTTTGGCGTCGGCGTCTTTGCGCTCCTGGAAGCGCAGCAACTCCTGCGCCACGAAGGCACCACCGTCGGCCACGAAAGGTTCGCTGTAGAGCGGCGACATAATGCTGTAGACCGCTGCCAGATGCGCATCGAAGTCATCGGCCAGTTGCGCAGCATGGCGCAAGCGCTGCGCCGCGCGCGGGGTCGAATCGAAGTGGGCCAGGATGGTCTTGTAGCCGAAGCTCATCGTGCGTACTCCTGTCGGTGGAAACGGTGCCCGAAGTGGGCGGCTGCGTGTCAGAACCAGGCCGAAACCGGGCTGAAACCGGGCCGAACACATCGGATGCTGTCCAGCCTAGAGCCCGGCGGCGGCACGGTGTTGACCTGGATCAATGCCGCTTCAGCTTGCCATCCCTCCTTCAACCAGCGGATAGAATCCCGAATTCCTCAGGGGTCACCCGCACCGCACATGAACGCTCTCGATCAGCTCAGGCAGCACACCACCGTGGTGGCCGACACCGGCGACTTTCACGCCATGCAGGCTTACGCGCCGCGCGACGCCACCACCAACCCCACGCTGATCCTGAAAGCCGTGAGTCAGCCGCAGTACGCGGGTTTGCTCAGCCAGATCACGCAGGCGCATCGCGACGAGCCGGTCGATGTGCGCTGTGAGCGTCTGCTGGTGCGCTTTGGGACCGAGATCCTGGGGATCATTCCAGGCCGTGTCTCGACCGAAGTCGATGCCCGCCTGTCCTTCGACACCGAAGCGACGATCGCCTGCGCCCACCGTCTCATGGAGCGTTACGCACAGGCAGGCATCGGCCCCGAGCGCGTGCTCGTGAAAATCGCGTCGACCTGGGAGGGCATTCGTGCCGCTGAGCGCCTGGAGCGCGACGGCATCCACTGCAACCTCACCTTGCTGTTCGGCTTTCCGCAAGCGGTGGCCTGCGCCGATGCCGGCGTGACGCTGATCTCGCCCTTCGTGGGCCGCATCTACGACTGGTACCGCAAACGCGACGGCATTGACTTCACCGCTGAAGACGACCCCGGTGTGGGTTCAGTACGCAGCATCTACGCGTACTACAAGGCGTTCGGCTATCCGACCGAAGTGATGGGGGCGAGCTTTCGCAACGTCGGTCAGATCCTTGCGCTGGCCGGGTGCGATCTGCTCACCATCAGCCCCGATCTGCTCGAACAATTGCGCGGTTCAAGCGTGGAGGTGCCACGCAGGCTCGGTGCCTCGCAATCTGGCACATCGGCCGTTGAACGGGTGCGCTTCGATGAAAAGCAGTTCCGCTTTGCCATGAACGAAGAGGCCATGGCCAGCGACAAGCTAGCCGAGGGCATTCGCGCGTTCGTGGCCGATGCGCGCAAGCTGGATGCATTGGTGCAGGCTGGCGCAGCCTGAGTACAGGCGCCAGACTGAGAGACTGAGGGCGGCGCGCTACTGCTTGCCGGTGCTGCCGAAGCCGCCGGCGCCGCGCGCACTGGCCTCGAAGCTGTCGACCACATTGAAGCGTGCCTGCACCACCGGCACGATCACCATCTGCGCAATGCGCTCCATGGGCTCGATGACAAAACTGCCTACGTGGTCGAGCGCAGGCGGGTTGCGATTCCAGCACGACACCATCAGCGGGCCCTGATAGTCCGAGTCGATCAGCCCGACCAGATTGCCCAGCACGATGCCGTGCTTGTGGCCCAGGCCCGAGCGCGGCAGCAGCACCGCGGCATAGTGTGGATCGCCCAGGTGCACGGCGATGCCGGTTGGTATCAACACCGTCTGACCCGGTGCAATGGTGATGGGGGCATCGATACACGCACGCAGGTCAAGACCGGCACTGCCCGTGGTGGCATACGCCGGCAGCGCATCGCGCAGGCGCGCATCCAGTATGCGCAGGTCCACCGAGATCATGTATCCGACCCAGAAGTCTGTTGCGCGCGCCGCGCCCGGCGTCCAAAGAACATGAAGGCGCCAATAGCCAGCAGGATCAGCACACCGGCATGGTCTTCGAATTGCGTGGCCAGTTGACCCAGAATCGCCAGCCCGATCCACACGGCGGCAAAAAAGAACAGCGCGCTGACCGCTCGGTCCTTCGGCGGTTTACGTGACCAGCGCTGCAGCATGCTCGAGCCCGCCTGCAAGGCGTTGGTGCCTGCCTGCATTGCGGCGTCTGCGTGCGCCACCTCAGTGCGGGAGACGGTCGGCACCATCGCATGACCGCCTGAGGCCCCTTGTGCCGTCCCGGCCTGCGCTGACTGTCCGAACAGACCATCGATCAGCGCAGGCCGATCTCGAACGGTTGGGTCGGACGGTGCTCGGAGCGCCTCTCGCGTTGCATGCGGCGTGGAGACGATCTCGGGCAGAGCCTGCATCGTGCGATGCAGGCGATGTGCGGCCGGCTGGCTGGCCGCCTGCAGCAGCCGCGCGAAGTCGCCGTCACGAGGCGCCCCACCCAGACGTGTGGTGTCCAGTGTGGCCCCTGCAACCGACACCGACATGTCCTGTGTCCCGCTCATCTCAGCACCTCGCCTGCGGCAGTCGCCGCGCAATTTCAGCCACGAGATGGTGGGCCAGTGCAGTTTTAGAGGCCCTTGGCAGCCGACTCATACCCTGCGCATCCACCAGCAGCAATTCGTTGTCGTCCATCCCGAATGTCGCTTGACCGATATTGCCGACCAGCAGCGGCACACCTTTTCGACGACGCTTGTCTTGCGCGTTCGCTTCCAGGTCTTCGGTTTCGGCTGCGAAGCCCACGCAGTAGGGGCCGCCTGGCAGGGCGGCGATGGTGGCCAGGATGTCCGGGTTCTGGGCAAATTCGAGCGCAGGCGGCGCACCGCCTTCGGTCTTCTTGAGTTTGCGATCGGCCGCATTCGCCACGCGCCAATCGGCCACGGCGGCCACCGAAATGAAGAGGTCCTGACTAGCCACCTCCGCCTGCACGGCCGCCAGCATGTCCCGGGCGCTGCGCACATTCACCCGCCGCACGCCCTGGGGCGCATCGAGTGCCGTAGGCCCCGACACCAGCACCACCTGGGCCCCGGCATGGCGCAGCGCGCGTGCAATGGCGTAGCCCATCTTGCCTGAGGACAGATTGGTGATGCCGCGTACCGGATCGATCGGCTCGAACGTCGGCCCGGCGGTCACCAGTGCACGCCGACCGCTGAGCGTCTTGGGCGCAAAGAAGGCGATCGTTTCTTCCACCAGCTGCTGCGCCTCCAGCATGCGCCCGTCACCGGTTTCGCCGCAGGCCTGCTCGCCACTGCCAGGCCCCAGCAGCGTCACACCGTCTGCCCGCAGGGTGCTGACATTGCGTTGCGTTGCGAGCGCCGACCACATTTGCCGGTTCATCGCGGGCGCCATCAGCAAGGGACAGTCGCGCGCCACCACCAGGGTAGAGAGCAGGTCGTCGGCCAGGCCATGGGCCACTTTGGCCATGAAATCCGTGGTCGCCGGCGCCACCAGAATCGCATCGGCCCCACGAGACAGGTCGATATGCGGCATACCGTTATCAATGCGACCGTCCCAGGCGTCGGTATAGACCGGGCGCCCGGTGAGCGCCTGAAACGTAGCGGTGCCAATGAACCGGGTGGCGGCTTCGGTCATCACCACCTGCACCGTTGCCCCGCGGCGTTGCAGTTCGCGCGCGAGTTCACAGGCCTTGAAGGCTGCCACGCCGCCCGTGACGCCCAGCAACAGATGGCGCCCGGCAAGCTCGCCGGCGTCGTTGCCAGGCAGACCCGCGCCGCCCGATGAAAAAACTGATGAGGAATCTGAGATGGAGGACATTCAGCGACTCTTGCCGACCCGCAGCAGTTCGTCAAGGATCAGCAGGACGGCGCCCACCGTGATGGCCGAATCGGCCACGTTGAAGGCCGGGAAAAACCAGCGCTCTTCCCAGTGCACCAGCACAAAGTCGACGACCTTGCCCCAGAGCACGCGGTCAATGAGATTGCCGATGGCGCCGCCCAGAATCAGTGACAGGGCCAGTCCAAACAGCTTCTGATGCCCGTGTTTGGCCAGCAACCAAAAGATGAAGCCCGCCGCCAGCACGCCAATAGCCACGAAAAACCAGCGCTGCCAGCCGCCCGCATTCGCCAGAAAGCTGAAGGCCGCCCCGGTGTTGTAGACCAGGGTGAGGTCCAACCAGCCCGGGAGTACTTCCAGACGTTCGCCCAGCTTGAAGTGGCGCAGCACCAGATGCTTGGTGATCAGATCAAGCACGATCACCAGCGCAGCAAGCGCCAGCCACGGCAGCAGCAGGCTGCGGCTGCCGGCCTGCGCCGCGTTGGATCCAGCGGAGTGGCCTCGTCGATGAGAGCGTCGCGACATGATGGGCCTTAAGCGCAGCACCGAGGCTCACCCTCGGCATACAGGTTACTCATGCAGCGTGCGCACAGGGCCGGGTGCACCGGGCAGGCGCCGGTATCGGCCCGCCAATGCCAGCAGCGCTCGCACTTGCGGTGAGGGCTGGCGCTAACGCTGATCCGACCCACCGCTGCTTCGGCGTCGTCGGCCGGTGCGCCGCGCACCAGCCGTGCCGCAGAAGTGATGAGCACGAATCGCAGGTCATCGCCCAGGCTCGCCAGATCGTCGTAAAGCGGACCGTCGGCGGTCACATCCACCTCGGCCTGCAGCGATGATCCGATCGTGCCGGTGGTGCGCACGGCTTCGATCGAGCGCATGACTTCGCCCCGCCAGCTGCGCAGCCGCGACCATTTGCCCAGCAGCGCATCGGCATCCTCCATGGCAGGAAACACATGCCAGGTTTGCGTGAGGATCGTTTCACCCTGCTCGGCCCAGGTCTTCTGATCGAGCAGCGGCCAGGCTTCTTCAGCGGTGAACGAGAGCACTGGGGCCATCGCCTTCACCAGCGACTGGGTGATGTGCCACAGCGCCGTTTGCGCCGAGCGCCGCGCAAGCGATGTGGCCGCGGTGGTGTACAGACGATCCTTGAGCACGTCCAGGTAGAACCCGCCCAGATCTTCGGAGCAGAAGGTCTGCAGTCCCGAGACCACCGGATGGAATTCGTAGCGCTCGTAGGCGGCGGTGATCTCGGCCTGCCATTGCGCGGCACGCGCCAGCGCATAGCGATCGATTTCCACCATCTGCGCAGGCGCAACCGCATGCGCGTGGATGTCGAAGTCGGCCAGATTGGCGAGCAGGAAACGCAAGGTGTTGCGGATGCGCCGGTACGCTTCGGTGACGCGCTTGAGAATCTCGTCAGACAGCGACACCTCGCCCGAATAATCGGTCGACGCCACCCACAAGCGCAAAATCTCCGCGCCCAGCGTGTCGGACACTTTTTGCGGCAGGATCACATTGCCCAGCGACTTGCTCATCTTGCGGCCTTCGCCGTCCACGATGAACCCATGCGTGAGCAGTGCCTTGTAGGGCGCCACCCCGTTCAGCATGCATGAGGTGAGCAGCGACGAATGAAACCAGCCGCGGTGCTGGTCGCTGCCTTCCAGATACAGATCGGCCGGAAAGGCCGAATGCTGGGCGTGCGAGCCGCGCAGCACGGTCTGGTGCGTGGTGCCCGAGTCGAACCACACGTCCAGCGTGTCGCGGTTTTTCTCGTATTGATCGGCCTCATCACCCAGCAGCTCACGCGCATCGAGCGTCTGCCAGGCCTCGATGCCCTCGCGCTCGATGCGCTGCGCCACCTGCTCGAGCAGCTCATGCGTGCGCGGGTGCAGCGCTCCGGTTTCCTTGTGCACGAAGAAGGCCATCGGCACGCCCCACTGCCGCTGGCGTGACAGGGTCCAGTCGGGGCGATTGGCGATCATGGCGCGCAGCCGTGCCTGGCCCCAGGCCGGATAGAACGCGGTCGCATCAATGGCTGCTAGTGCCCGCTCACGCAGCGTGCCACCCTCGCGCGGACGCAGGTCCATGCCGGCAAACCACTGGTTGGTGGCGCGAAAAATGACCGGCGTCTTGTGGCGCCAGCAATGCATGTACGGATGCAGATACTTTTCGACCTTCAGCAGCATGCCGCGCGCACGCATGTGCTCGACGATCTTCGGATTGGCTTCCCAGATCGGCAGCCCACCCCACTCGGGCAGCGAGGCCGCATAGCGGCCGTCACCCATGACCGGGCTGAGGATTTCAGTGTCGCGAATGCCATAGCGCTTGCATGAGACAAAGTCTTCGACACCGTAGGCAGGCGATGAATGCACGATGCCCGTTCCGGTATCGAGCGTCACGTAGTCGCCCAGAAACACCGGCGA
Source organism: Burkholderiales bacterium (assembly GCA_947463885.1). Classification (GTDB taxonomy): domain Bacteria; phylum Pseudomonadota; class Gammaproteobacteria; order Burkholderiales; family Burkholderiaceae_E; genus UBA4615. The sequence goes on along the minus strand of CANHUQ010000060.1, from coordinate 9,364 downwards.
AACGCGGTCGTAAAACGGGTGACGAAACACCTGCAGTTCGAGTTCGCGTCCCAGGCAAGTGGCCAGGACTTCGCCCTGCACGCCCCAGCTGCTCAGGCAATGGTCCACCCGTTCGCGCGCCACGATGTAGAGCACCTGCGCGCCCTCTCGCTGCACCGAAACCAGCGCGTACTCAAACTCCGGGTGCAAATTGAGGGCCTGATTGGCGGGCAGCGTCCAGGGGGTAGTGGTCCAGATGACCGCAAAACCCGGTGCATCGGGCAGGCGGTCGATCTTGAAGGCCTGCGCGAGCCGATCACGATCGGTGAATGCAAAGCCCACGTCCACAGCCAGGTCGGTGCGGTCCTGATATTCCACTTCGGCCTCGGCCAGTGCCGAGCCGCAATCGAAGCACCAGTTCACCGGCTTGAGGCCGCGATATACAAAACCCGCCTGCATGATGCGACTCAGTGCGCGCAGTTCATCGGCTTCGTTGCGCGGGGCCATCGTCAGGTACGGGTCGTGCCATTCGCCCAGCACGCCCAGTCGCATGAAATCGACTTTCTGGCGGGCGATTTGCTCGGTGGCATAGGCGCGCGACTTGGCCTGGACCTCAGCCGCGGGCAGCCCGCGCCCGTATTTTTTCTCGATCTGGATTTCAATCGGCATGCCATGGCAGTCCCAGCCCGGCACATAGCGCGCATCAAAGCCCGCCATGTTGCGGCTCTTGACGATGATGTCCTTCAGGATCTTGTTGATCGCATGGCCGGTGTGAATGTCGCCGTTGGCATACGGCGGGCCGTCATGCAGCACAAACAGTGGGCGCCCCAGGCTGTGCTGGCGAATCCGCTTGTACATGCCTTTGTCGTCCCATTCCTTGACCCACTTCGGTTCACGCTTGGCGAGGTCGCCGCGCATCGGAAAGGGGGTGTCGGGCAGGTTCAGCGTCGAGCGGAAATCTGGAGCGTCTGATGCGGGAGCTTTGGCCATGAGGGACTCGTGCGATGAGGGGCGTGCCGGCGCTGCTGTGCGTGTGGTGCGAGATGCGGTAGGGAGGTGCGTAAGTGACGTGCGTAAGGGGCGTGCGTAAGTGACGTGCTTAAGGTGCGTGCAGTAGGGGCGTGTAGTAGGGACGGACCGTAGGCAGTTCAGGGATGGCGCGATGCCGGGAGCGTCGCAAAATGCGCCCGCGCCTGATCGGCGTCCAGTCTGATTTGCGTGGTGAGTGCATCCAGGCTGTCGTAATGCGCTTCATCGCGCAGCTTGCGCAGAAATTCAATGCGCACCAGCTTGCCGTAGGCGTGGCCCGCCCAGTCCAGCACATGGGTTTCAAGCAAGGGTGCGCCCGCGGTTTCCACTGCAGGGCGGGTGCCCAGGCTGGCCACGCCGGCCAGCGGCGCCCCCCCCTGGCCGGTCAGGCCATGCACTTTCACCACAAAAATACCGGCCAGCGCCGGGCGGCCATGTGGGATGCGCACATTGAGGGTTGGAAAGCCCAGCTCACGCCCGAGCTTGCGCCCATGCACGACATGACCCGAGATGGCGTAGGGGCGCCCAAGCAGATGCGCGGCTTCATCCAGCTGACCGCGCGCGAGCGCGGCCCGCACGGCTGAGCTGGAGATGCGCAGGCCGGCGTCGGCCACCGTGGGCATGCTGTGCACCTCGAACCCGAGCGGTCCTGCGGCTTCTTTGAGCGCGGCAAAATCGCCCTGCCGACGCGCCCCGAACCGGAAGTCGTCGCCGATCAGCAGCCACCGGGTGCGCAGGCCGTCCACCAGGATGCGCCGGATGAACTCCGAAGGCGCGAGCGACGCGAACCGATCGTTGAAGTGAACCACACAGGCGGCATCGATCCCCGCATCGCTGAGCGCCTGCAGTTTGTCGCGCAGGGTGGCAATACGCGTAGGGGCTTGCAGTCCTGGGTTCCTGGCTGCAAAGAATTCGCGCGGATGCGGCTCGAACGTCAGCACGCAGGCACGCAGCCCGCGTTCTCGGGCCACGTCGCGTACGCGTTCGAGCAACGCACGATGGCCGCGGTGCACGCCATCGAAATTACCGATGGTCAGCGCACACGGCAGACGATGCTCTGTGGGCGGAAGACTGCGAAAGACCTGCATGCACTCGGACGCAAAACCTTGAAGGATAAAGCATCGGCGTGCCGAACGCGGGGCGGGTGCCCGCGCCGATGCTAAAGTAGCCGGCTACAAGGTGCCCAGTGAAGACATTCGCGATCCTGATTTCCGGCCAGGGCACACACATGGCCAACCTGGCCCGGGCCTGTCGCGACGCGCAGCTCCCCGGGCGTATCGGACTAGTGCTCAGCAACCGCGACCATGCGCCCGGTGTGGCACTGGCGCGCGAGCTGGGCTTGCCGGTCGAGACACTCGCACATCGCGACTTCGCCTCGCGTGAGGCCTTCGACGAGGCGCTGAGTGCCCGACTGGACGCCCGTGGCATCGAGCTGGTCGTGCTGGCCGGATTCATGCGCATTCTCACCGACACCTTCGTGCGCCGCTTCGAGGGGCGCCTGGTCAATATTCACCCGTCGCTGTTGCCCGCGTTCCCGGGCCTCGATACCCATGCCCGGGCGTTGGCAGCCGGTGTGCGCCTGCATGGCGCCACCGCGCACCTGGTCACCGCCGAGCTTGATCACGGCCCCATCCTGGCCCAGGCTGCGGTGCGGGTGACCGACCACGATGACGCAGCGCAGCTCGCTGCGCGCGTGCTGAACGCAGAACATCGCCTCTACCCGCGCGCGGTGCAGTGGCTGCTTGAAGACCGGGTGCGGGTGATCGATGGGCGTGCCCTGATCGATGGCGTGACCGATGCACAACGACTCATTCTGGAGGACGCGCCATGAGCGGGTCAGCACGCAAGGCATCCCCCAAACCCGCTTCGGGCCAGCCCGCCCGCCCCGGCGCACGCAAGCCGCGTGATGCCCGTAGCGCGCCGCGTCGGCCGGCAGGCGCTGCGGGCGGCTCTGCGCGCCAGGCACACGCCGCGCCTCGTCCGGTCGCTGCGCCCGCAACTGCAGACGGCCCCTTGCTGCGTGTACCCCCCGATGTGATCGAAGCCGGTGTGTCTGCGGTGCTGCGCCTGGATGGACCCGCTGACCTGGTCTTGCGCGGCTTTTTTCGCGAGCATGCTTATCTGGGACGACGCGACCGCGGCGTCGTGGCCGAAACCGTGTTTGATGTCCTGCGCCATCGCAGGCTCTATGCGCACTTGGCGCAGGGCTTGGGCGGGTCGCTGGCACGGGCCTGCACGCGTTTGTCGATCCTGCGCCGTTTTGGCGACGCGGCAGTGCCAGGGCTCGATGTCCCGGCGCCCCTGCTCGAGGCCTTGCAGCGGGTGCTGACAATCGATCCTCAGTCCCTGGCGCAGGCCATTCGACTGAGCCTGCCCGATTGGCTGCATGCTGAATTGCTGCAGCAGGCCACCGCTGCGACTGCTATGCCCACGGTCAGCACTGAGTCCGATGGCGCAGTGCGCCCGCCGGCTGAGGCCACCGCACCTGATGCCATGCCTCTGACCCCCGAGCAGCGCGTTGAGCGGCTGGGTCAGGTGCTGCTCCAGCCTGCGCCGCTCGATCTGCGCGTCAATGTGCTCAAAGCCGATCGCACGGCTGCGCTGGCCGCGTTGCATGAGGCCGGGATCGATGCGGTACCGCTCGATGTGCCTGCCACCGCCATCAGGGTGCAGGGCAAGCCTGCGCTCGAGCGGGTCCCTGCCTTTGAACAAGGTTGGTTTGAAGTGCAGGACGCAGGCAGCCAGCGACTGGTGGAGTTCGCAGCGCCCAAGCGTGGCCAGACTGTGGTCGATTTCTGTGCGGGCGCAGGGGGCAAGACGCTCGCTCTGGCCGGTGCCATGCGCTCGAGCGGCCAGATTTATGCCTGCGACGTCTCGGCCGCCCGACTGCAACGACTGCGACCGCGTCTCACCCGCTCCGGGGCCACCAACGTGCAGCCCTTCGGACTCGACAGTGAACGCGATCCCAAGCTGAAGCGGCTGGCGGGGCGGGCCGATCTGGTGCTGGTCGATGCGCCGTGCAGCGGCACCGGAACACTGCGTCGCAACCCGGAGCTCAAGTGGCGGATGCAGTCGCAGGACATCGATGCGCTGAGCGTGTTGCAGTCCTCGATCCTTGCGGCCGCTGCGGCGCTGGTCAAGCCAGGCGGTACGCTCGTGTACGCCACCTGCAGTCTCTTGCACCGTGAAAACGAGGCGGTGGTCGAGGCGTTCGACGCCGAGCGTCTGGGGTTCGATGCGCCTCAGTTTTTGCGCCTGCATCCTGATGAGGTGGATACCGATGGATTCTTTGCTGCCCGCTGGGTCAGGATGCGCCGACCGGCGGTGAAGTGAATCCGGTTGAATCCGGGTGACGCCGCCTCCATACCTCTTTAGAATGTATCGCGTCGTCCAACGGAGCAGACATCTTGTTTGATCATCCCGCTGTCCAGGCGGTACTGTCCTTCCTGAATTCAGGCCTGCTTGATCTGAGCGGCTGGCAGATCCTTGCCTACACGCTGATCACGACCCACATCACCATCGCAGCGGTCACGATCTACCTGCACCGCTGTCAGGCGCATCGTGCGCTGGAGCTGCACGCGAGCGTCTCGCACTTCTTCCGTTTCTGGCTTTGGCTCAATACCGGCATGGTGACCCGCGAGTGGGCGGCCATTCACCGCAAGCATCACGCCAAGTGCGAAACTGCCGATGATCCGCACAGCCCCAAAACCCGCGGGCTGCGCAAAGTGCTGCTGGAGGGCACCGAGCTGTATCGTGCCGAGGCTGCCAATGCCGAGACGATCGCAAAGTATGGCCACGGCACCCCAGACGACTGGATCGAGCGCAATCTCTACAAGCGCTACTCCATCGTTGGTGTCTACCTCACGCTGGCCATTAATCTGCTGCTGTTCGGTGTCATCGGACTGACAGTGTTTGCGGTCCAGATGATCTGGATCCCCGTCATGGCCGCGGGCGTCATCAACGGGATCGGCCACTTCTGGGGCTATCGCAACTTCGAATGCCCGGACGCCAGCCGCAACATCGTCCCCTGGGGCATTCTCATCGGCGGCGAAGAGCTCCACAACAATCACCACACCTTCGCCACGTCGGCGCGCCTGTCGAACCGCTGGTATGAGTTCGACATTGGCTGGATGTACATCCGCATTCTCGAGATGCTCGGGCTGGCCACGGTGCGCAAGATCGCACCGGTGCCTCGCCTAGACGCCCCTCGCGCAGCAGTCGATGCGCACACCCTGCAAGCGGTCATCGCGCATCGCTATGACCTGATGGCGGCTTATGGCCATACCTTGGCGCGTACCCTGTCCGATGAGGTGAATCGCTTGGGTTCTGCCCGTCCGGACCAGGCCAGTGCGTTGAAGTCGGCCAAGCAGTGGCTGCCCATGGATGCCGCCACCTGGACGCCCCAAAATCGCGAGTCCGCCAGTGAGTTGCTGGCCATGTCTGCGCCCCTGAGCAAGCTCGTGGAAATGCGCAGCGAACTGGCCGCTATCTGGGAGCGATCCAATGCATCGGCCGAACAGTTGCTCTCGCATCTGCAGGACTGGTGTCGCCGGGCTGAGGACAGCGGCGTGAGCGCGCTGCAGGAGTTGGCACTGCGTATGCGCAGCTACAAGGCGGCGTAATTTAAGGCGTTTCCATACGGTAAGGCGTTTCCGTACAAAACTGAGTCCATACGGGCAAGCGTTTCGACTGACCGCTCAGGTACATCAAAAAGCCCCGTTTTCGGGGCTTTTTTGTGCGTGCGCTTCGTATGTTCCCTGGCGTCTTCCTTGAGTGACCGCAGGCCTCGGTGGGAGGCCTGTCTGCATCACTTGATCTTGGTTTCCTTGTAAGCCACGTGCTTACGCGCGACGGGATCGAATTTCTTGATCTCGATCTTTTCGGGCTTAGTCTTCTTGTTCTTGGTCGTGGTGTAGAAATGGCCGGTTCCGGCCGTCGATTCCAGCTTGATCTTGTCACGCATGATTCAGACTCCCGGATAAACAGTGCAGGAACAACTCAGGCCTGACCGCGTGCGCGCAGGTCGGCCAGGACAACTTCAATGCCGAGCTTGTCGATGGTCCGCAGGGCAGCGGTGGTGACGCGCAGACGCACCCAGCGGTTCTCGCTCTCGACCCAGAACCGGCGCGATTGCAGGTTGGGCAGGAAACGGCGCTTGGTTTTGTTGTTGGCGTGCGAAACATTGTTGCCAACCATCGGGCCTTTGCCGGTCACGAGGCAGAACTTGGCCATGGCGAACTCCTGAAAAAACGGTGCCGATAACGGCAAAGCCCTAGATGATACGCCAAAAGAGGCAGGCCTGACAACTGCACGGCGGCAGCACAACGCGGTCAGGGGGATGGCCACTAAAGCAAGCCATGCTCAGCGAATGAGAACCGCTGTCCGCCAGCCACGATGACATGGTCGAGCACCGGAATGTCCAGGCAGCGCAAGGTGCGTTGCAGGGTTTCGGTCAATTGCCGGTCGGCTGGGCTGGGTTCGGCCACACCGGAGGGGTGATTGTGCGCCAGGATGACCGCTGCGGCATTGCACTCGAGGGCGCGCCTGGCCACTTCTCGCGGATAGACCGCTGTCTGGCTGAGGGTGCCCTGAAACAGGTCCTCGGCAGCCAGGAGCCGATTGCGGGCGTCCAGGAAAATGACCGCAAACACCTCCCGAGGCTGATGCTGCAGGCTCAAGGCCAGGTAATGGCCCACCATCTCGGGGGAACACAGCAGCTTGCCTTGTCGCAGGTGCTGGGCCACGCTGCGGCGTGCCAGTTCCAGGGCTGCCTGCAGCACCGACCAGGCGGCTGGGCCCAGGCCCGCACGGGCCAGCTGCTTTTGCGGCGCGGCGAACAGACCGCCCATGCCGCCGAACTGTTCGAGCAGCGCCGCGGCCCTCAGGGGTGGGGGCGCGCGCCGCGTACCCAGTCCCCAGGCCAGGCTGAGCAATTCGGCGTCGGAGAGCCGGCCCGGGCCTTCAGCCAGCAGCCGTCGCTGGATGTCCCGGCGATCGGCGCGGGGCGCCGTGGACGGGCCAGGTGGCAACGCAGCGTTTCGGATGCCGGGGGACGAGGGCATGCCAGCGGTTCCTGTGCTTACAATCGGGCGTTAAATGGGAGTGGCAATGACTCAGAGCGCCATGGCGGCAAACGGATCGGATCAGAATGGGGCGGCGCCGACAGTTGGCCCCCAGGCCCATCTCACCTTGCATTACCGCATCAGTCTCGCAAGTACCGGAGCCGATGTCATTAGTACTTTCGGCGATCGTCCGGCCACGCTCACGCTCGGGCACGGGCAATTGGCGGAGCCACTCGAGCGATGCCTGCTCGGTCTGCATGAGGGCGATGCGGCCAGCTTTGACCTGGAGGCCGACGCTGCGTTCGGTCCGCGCAACCCCGAGCTCCTGCAGCGTGTCTCGCGGTCCATGCTCAACGCCCACGGCGAGCTCGGTGCGTCCTATGCACCGGGCGACCTCCTCGACTTCGCTGCACCGGACGGTTCGCGCTACGCGGGCGTGGTGAAGGAGGTCGATGCCGCAGGCGCCCTGCTCGATTTCAACCATCCGCTGGCCGGCCAACCGATCCGGTTTGAGGTTCGCATCCTGGGAGTGCTTTGAATGACCGAGTTGCAATCAAGCGTGCCAGAGGCCTTGCTTGCGCAGCCGCGCGGGTTTTGCGCGGGTGTCGATCGGGCTATTGAAATCGTCGAACGTGCGCTTGCGCGGTATGGTGCGCCGGTCTACGTGCGTCATGAAATTGTCCATAACGATCATGTCGTCGGCGATCTGCGCGGCAAGGGCGCGGTGTTCGTGGATGACCTCGCCCAGGTGCCCCCGGGGGCCACGCTGGTGTTCTCTGCGCATGGCGTGTCGCGTGCGGTACGCAACGAGGCAGGCGGACGAGATCTGAACGTGTTCGATGCCACCTGCCCGCTGGTCACCAAGGTCCATGTCGAGGTCGCTAAACTGCGTCGCGATGGTCGCGAGGTCATCATGATCGGCCACGCGGGCCACCCCGAAGTCGAGGGCACGATGGGTCAGGTCGATGACGGCATCCACCTGGTCGAGACAGTGGAAGATGTGGCGAGTCTGCAGGTCCGCGCACCTGAGTCGCTCGCTTATGTCACGCAAACCACCTTGTCAGTCGATGATTGCCGCATGGTGATCGATGCCCTGAAGCGGCGCTTTCCGGCTATCGCCGAACCCAAGAAGCAGGACATCTGCTACGCCACGCAAAACCGTCAGGATGCGGTCAAGTTCATGGCCCCGCAGTGCGATCTCGTTCTGGTGATTGGCAGCCCCAGCAGCTCGAACAGCAACCGGCTGCGTGAAGTTGCCGAAAAGATGGGTAAGGAGGCGCGTCTGATCGGTTCGGCGGCCGAGCTCGATCCGGCCTGGCTTGAGGGCAAGCGGCGCATTGGCATCACGGCAGGTGCGTCGGCACCCGAAGTGCTCGTGACCGCGTTGCTCGAGCGTTTGCAGTCACTCGGAGTGCAGCGCGTTCGCAAGCTCGATGGCATCGAGGAGCAGGTGCATTTCCCGCTGCCCAAAGGCCTGAGCGGCGGCGCAGCCTAAGCGCATGACCGGGCTGGCCACACCTTCTGACATGACCGCCTCCCTTCATCGCAGCAGGCGCGACTGGCTGATCACAGCTGCAGCGGCGGGTGTGGGGTCGTTTGCGGGCGGCTGTGCGTACGTGGCCCCGGCTACGCCCCGCGCAGCGCAGTTCGCCTCAGTGCAGCCCCTCTCAGCGGCGACCGACGCATCGCTTGCGCTGCATGTGCTCAACCGGTTTGCGTACGGTCCCCGCCCGGGCGACATTGAGGCGGTGATGCGCATGGGCGCTGACACCTGGGTCGAACATCAGCTCGAGCCCGAGCGGCTGACCCAATCGGCGACCCTGCAGGCGGCGCTGTCCGAGCGAACAGTGTTGACCCAGCCCCATGCGCCCACGCTGGCGCGCTTTGCACGGCTGCAGGGCGATGCGCTCAGCTCCAGACTCACCCAGGAAGAACGCGACGCGGCGCGACGCCAGCTGACCACATTGCTGCAGCAGGTGCAGGGCGACGCCCGCGATGCACGGGTGCTGCGGGCGGTGTTCAGCACACGTCAACTGGAAGAAGTCCTGGTCGAATTCTGGTTCAACCACTTCAACGTGTTCGCCGGCAAGGAATCGGTGCGCGCCACCGCCGGGTTTTTTGAAGCCGAGGCGATCCGCCCGCATGTGCTTGGACGCTTTCGCGATTTGCTGGGCGCTACGGCCCGTCACCCGGCGATGCTCAACTACCTCGACAATGCCTCCAGTGTGCGTGCTGGCTTTCGCAGTCCATCGAGCATTGCACTGCCCGATGGTTTTTTGCCGCCGCAGGGGCTG
>CANHUQ010000059.1 GCA_947463885.1 Burkholderiales bacterium | reverse complement strand
TTCACTGTCAGACACGTGTTGAAACGCGTTGCACACCTCAGTTTTTCCCAGCAGCGAGTCTTTGAACTGCAAGTTAAGAAATGGTCCAGAAGCGTTTTGAAAATCCGCGTGTCGGTGGTTCGATTCCGCCCTTGGCCACCATCCCCCACCCTGTTTACCGCCCTGTAGTTGCCCTGCCCCACGTAGGGCACTGGCACGCAAGGCTGGGCGACCCGACCGTAGCCGATGCAATCCTTCATCGACTGCTCTCGCGCGAGGACCGCAGCAACCTCAAGGGCCAGTCGCTGCGCGACAGCGATCCCGGCATCGCAGCGCGACCCATGCCAGCCTGTCGCCGGCCATCTGTGTGAATTCGTATGGACCGCCTGAGCCGCGCTCAATGTCGACCCCTTTGAGATATCTACGGCCTACCGAAACCGTACCCGGAAGCAGGCCTGAATGTGTCGTTAGTCTCGTCGCATTGTCGCTATCAACGCTACATTCCAAGTGGGCGTGACAGTTTGGCGCGCTCAACCCAATTGACCGCGCCTCAAGAGCCCACATGAAGCCATCCCAATCCGCCCGCCCATCTCTTCGCTGCACAGCGCCGGCGAGGCGTTCCTTGCTCCGTGCGGCGGGCGCCCTGGGAGCGCTCACTCTGGGCGCCCCAATATCCGTTCAAGCGCAGGCCAGCGCCCCGTTCACGATCGGCGTATTGCCCAACGTGAGTGCACGCATTTTGTTTGCGGCCTATCAACCGATGCGCGAGCATTTCGAGCGCGAATTGGGTCAGAAGGTCGAGATTGCCACCGCACCCGACTTTCGCAGCTTCAGTGAGCGCACCCTGAGAGGCGAGTACGACATGGTCGTGATTGCGCCGAATCTCGGTCGCGTCGCCACACTCGATGCCAACTGGGAAGTGCTCGGCGTGTATGAACCGCGCATCCCTGCGCTTGCTGTCGGTGCCATCGAGAACACAGACAACAGTCCTGCGCAGTTGCGCGGCAAATCCGTCGCTCTGGCCAATCCTCAGTCATTGGTCGCCCTGGTCGGATTGGACTGGCTGCGCAGCCAAGGCCTGCAGGCAGGCGTTGACTTCAAGACGGTCCTCACAGCCAATGACGACAGCCTGGGGACGGTGCTCAGAAGCGGCGAAGCGCCGATTGCGATCATGAGTCGCGGTGAACTGCGGGCTAAACCGCCTGAGATGCAGGCCAAATTGCGGGTCATCCATGAGATCGCGCAGGTGCCTGGATTTTTTGTGATGGCTAATCCGAAGCTCGATGCCGCACAGCGACGCCGTCTGCGGTCACTCGTCCAAGGGTTTCCTGCCACAGAAGACGGTCGCCGGTTCCTTGGCCTGTCCGGTTTCGCTTCCATTCGCGAAGTGACTGACGCTGACCTGCGGTTTCTAGAGCCTTACAACGACGTCACCCGCCGAGGCCTGGGTCTGAAGCCTTGAAGGCCAGGCGCAGCCGTCTCGTGGATAGATCCGTTCGCCGCACGCCATGCCCAAGCGAGCAGCCCGCTTGACTCAGCACCTGGGGCGTCTGGCACAGCCCTGGCAGATCTGGCTCAGGCTGCGCCTGCGCACCCGGATGCTGATCGTGGGACTCCTGCTACAGGGCGTTGCATTAGGTCTGATGGCCTTGGGTGCCATGGCGCTGATCGACCAGCACCTGCGCCGCGAAACCCAGCAACGCGTAGAGCAGTTCGGTCCCTTCATGAATGCCGCGCTCGCCACGCCCATGGCGCAGCGTGATTACGCCTCGGTAGCGGCCATCCTTGCGGAAAGCAGGGAGGCCCGCGGGTTCACGTTCCTCACCGTGCTGGATGCCTCTGGCCGTACGATCTCCAAGGTCGGCGAAGCCGAACCGCCTGCAAAGTACCTCGTCGAAAGCGAGGTCACGCTAGAACTGTCGGGGCAACACCTTGGGCGCGTGCAATTCGGCATGTCGCTCGAGCCCTTCGCGCAAACACGCGCAAACGCAGCCCGCGTCATGGGCGTCATTGCACTGCTCGTGCTCGGCCTGAGCTCAGGCGTGCTGGTCTGGCTCGACAACACGCTGACCCGCCCTTTACGACTGCTTGAAAGTGCGGCACGTGATGTACAGGCAGGCCATTATGCAGTCTCGCTTCCTGTGCAGCGCCAAGACGATCTGGGCATGGTGATGCGCGCGTTCGATCGCATGCGCACCGAGATCGAGCGCAAGGTGTCCGAGCTCACCCATAGTGAGGCCCTACAGCGCAGCTACCTCGCTGAATCCGCCGCGCAACAGGAGCGCACCGCTCAGGCCTTGGGTGCGGCAGAAGATGCCAACCGGGCCAAAGCGGCGTTTATCGCCAACATGAGTCATGAAATCCGCACACCGATGAACGCGATCATCGGACTCACGGACCTGGCGCTCGATACACCGCCATCAGCGCAGCAGCGTGACTACCTGACGCTGGTGCGCACATCCGCCGACAACCTGCTGGCCATCATCAACGACATCCTGGATTTCTCCAAGATTGATGCAGGCCGCATCGAACTTGAAATGCGCCCCTTCGTGATACGCGATCTGGTGCAGCGCATCGCTGGGCTGCATGCCTCATCGGCTCAACTCAAGGGGATCACGCTGCAGGTCGAGGTCGCCCCGGACCTTGGGCCTGCATTTCTGGGCGACGCCCTGCGCATCGGACAGGTGCTCAGCAACGTCCTGGCGAATGCAGTCAAGTTCACTGAACAGGGACAGATCCGCTTGCTTGTTCATGCGGACCCGTCGACTGAGCCGTCTCTGGTTCGATTCGTTGTACACGACAGCGGCATTGGCATTTCGCCAGGAAAATTGAGCGACATTTTCGAACCGTTCCTGCAAGCCGACACCTCCATCACTCGCCGCTTTGGTGGCACGGGACTGGGGCTCACCATTTCTCGCAAATTGGCGCGGGCCATGGGAGGTGATCTCACTGTGACCAGTGTGCTGGGTTCGGGCAGCGCATTTACGCTTTCGGTTCCATTGAGCATTGCGCCCGAGGACGACGTGCTGACTGGACCCGATGTAACGGACATGAGATCGCCATCACCAGGTCCTGTTCTGCGCTTACTGCTGGTGGAAGACAACCCGATCAACCAGGTCCTGGCGAAAGCGCTGCTTGAGCAGACTGGCCATACAGTTGTCACCGCTGCCGATGGGCGCGAGGGCTTGGCGCAATGGCAGCGCGGCGGCATCGACGCCATCCTGATGGACGTCCAGATGCCGGTGCTCGATGGATTGAGTGCAACGCGCGCATTGCGCGAGATCGAACGCCAGCAAGGAAGGGAGCGCACTCCAATCATCGCCATGACGGCCAACGCGATGTCCGGCGATCGTGAGCAGTGCCTGGCGGCTGGCATGGACGATTACATCGCCAAGCCGTTCAGTCGCATTGAACTGTGGGCGGCTCTGGCACGCATCCAGCCCCTCAACCCAGACTCAGAACGCGCGCCCAATGCGCAGGCTCTACCGGGGTAATCGACAGGCGATTGCCCCGGCGCAGCAAGAGCATGTCGGCCAATGCGGCGTCTGCGCGCAGCTCGGGCAGTCCAATGAGGCGCGTCTTGCGCTCGGCCTGCACATCCAGCAACAACCAGCGCGGCGCATCAGGCTTGGAGGCTGCATCGAAATACGGTGAATGCGGATCGAACTGGGTCGGGTCCGGTCGCACACCGGAGGCCACGCGAGCGATCCCCGCAATGCCTGGCTCCGGACAGCTGGAGTGGTAGAACAGGACACCATCACCCACACGCATCAGGTCCCGCATGAAATTGCGTGCCTGGTAATTGCGTACCCCGGTCCAGGGCACCGTGCGATCTGGCGCACTGAGCGCGTCGTCGATTGAACACTCCTGCGGCTCGGATTTCATCAGCCAGTATTGGGGGGGCATGACCAACGTGTGCATTGCAATGGACGGCGCATGGTAACGCGCCAGCGCGCAAGCGGATCGGATCGCTCATCAGCCAAGCAGGCATCCGATCGGCCTGCGCAAAGGACTTAGGCTTAGGCCTTAGGACATCCCACTGTCTGCGTCATCAAGACTTCCTGATCTGTGCCCAGTTGCATCGCCTGACTGAGCGCTGCGCGATCGAACCAGGCACGGACAACTGTGGCGAGCCCCACCGAGGCACAGTACAGATAGACGTTCTGACAGATGGCACCGGCCGCCACGTACGCATAAGCCTGGCGCTGGGCAGCGGGAACGAGACTCATGCGACGGTAATCGGCCACAAGGATCAGGTCCAGGGCGGCGTGGTCGACAAAGTCCTGATAGCCGGTCACGCGACGGACATCTTGTTGGACCGTCGCACGTAATCGATGATTGACAGGCTCGTACATAAAAAGCCCGTTGGGCAGTGCAACGTAAAGATCGAGTTCCTGCGCATTCATGGCACTGGGTGCGGTATGCCCCTGATCCTCCACACGGTTGATGCCGTTTGCAGCCCACAACAGATCGGACAGTTGTTGAGCATCCAGCGCTGCCTCCGAAAAACTGCGCTGCGACTGACGCTTGCTCAACGCCTGCATCAGGGGCAGACCACCCTGAAGGCTTGGTGCAGGCAAGCGTGGCGCCAGACCGGCCGGCGGTTCAGGCGCTGCAGGCTTGACCTGGCCCATCAGACCGAGCGCCAATTTTGTCAGCGTTCCGGTGTGCAGATTCATGGCCATGCCTCCGGAGGATGTGCGTGCGGTGAGGCGTGATCCTAAGTCGGCCAGCAGACTGAGCATTGACTGCTCTCAATCCAGGGGTGAGACCGCATACAGTCAACGAACTGCCCGCCCATTGCGCCGCCTTGATCGGGTCAGGTGTCACCGGGCGTGGCGTGGTGTGCTTCGATCAGTAGTGCGGCGGTCGCTCGTCGCCTGACGGTCCGGACGTGGCTGAGCCGGCCTGCTGCACCTGCTCTCGAAGCCGAAGCAATTCCTGCATGAGCCGATCGATTTGGCGCTGCTGCTCTATCGCCACGGCATCCAGTCGCTCCACCAGATCTTCGGTGAAGGCGAGCTTGATTTCCAGTTCAGTCAGACGCGCTTCGGTCTGGCGTTCGGGGTCGGAGCTCATCGATTCCAGTCTTTTTGCATTTCGAGAAACAGGAACGAAGCCGACCAGGTGATCAGAATCAGCCCGGTGAGCGCTTCGACGCCGGTCAGATAGCGCAGATAGCCATGCACCACCAGGTCACCGTAACCCACGGTGGTGAAGGTGATGAACGACAGGTAGGCATAGTCCATCAGTGCGCCGTGACCAGACGGCTCACCCACCAGTCCGCCGATCCCTTCAACCCGCAGAGAAATCAGATACCCCAATGCAAACAGCCAGATCTCGATCACGTGCGCGATGAAGATGACACCCACTCCCAGCAGCACGCGGTAGCGCGGCGCAATGCGTACCTCGGGCAGCCTGCGGGCCAGCTGATACAAGACCTCGTAGTGCAAGAGGATCGCCGTCAGCACCAGCAGCGAATTGAATGCGAACACGGCCAGCAGCGGCAGCGCTGTGCTCATCGGTCGGTCCGCGCGGGGACACTGTCATGCGCCGTGCGCGAGCGCGCTCCACGCCTAATGCCTCGGCCACCCAGGCCCGGGACGAGCAGAAACAAAGCCAAACCGCAGGCAGCGCCCGCTGCCGACAGCGCAAACCCCGCAAGATAATGGCCCGTGAGGTCGTAGAGAGCACCGCTGCCCCACGAACCGAGGGCACCCCCGGTGCCCATGCCGAACAGCACTGCGCCATAGATGCCGCTCTGACGCCCCCCGGCGAAATTGCGCGCAGACAGCGTGGCCACCAGCGGTCCGCGCGAGCCTTGCATGGTGCCAAAGAGCAGCACGAACGCCCCAATGAGCAACAGGGTTGGAGACTGACTCACACAGGCGAGCGCAGCCGTGCCGGCAATTGTGGCCCCGTACGAAATCATCGCGACTTTCACTTCTCCGATGCGCTCGGCGAGCATGCCAGCACCGATCATGCCCACGATCGACACCATACCCACGGCGCCAAAGATGGCGGCAGCGCGCAACGCCGGCACACCTGACTCCACCAGATACGCCACCACCTGCACCATGACCGCATAGGTGCTCAGTGACGTGAAGAACATGACGGCAAAGAGCGCCCAGAAGACCGATGTACGCATGGCGCGTGGGATCGTCCACTCGGTGGCCCCAGAGGCAGCGGCAGCGGCCTTGCGTGCCTGCATGACCTGAGGCGAGCCGGCCGCAATGCGACCCCATGGCAGCACCAGCACAATGGCCATTGCCACGAAAATGCCCCAGCCCATGGTGCTGTAGGCGCCGCGCCACCCCAGCCGGTCAATCAGGCTCTGCGCAATCGGTGCAAAGAGAAAAATGCCCGTGCCGAGCGAGGCCGACAAAATGCCCATCGCGGTGGGCAAGCGGGCCTGAAACCAGCGGCTGACCAGACTGCTGGCGGGGACCATGCCGATCATGGAGGCGCCGATGGCACTGCCCAGCCCGACCAGAAGATACAGCTGCCACAGCGAGGTGGCCGAGGCCGCCAGTACACAAGCCAGCCCGTACAGACCCAGGCCCAGGCCGTAACAGATTCGCGCGCCCAGTCGGTCGAAGATCATGCCCGCCACAGGCGACACACAACCCAGGCCCAGCATGTACACCGAGTAGATGCCGGTCAGCGCTGCGCGATCGACATTGAATTCGCGCGAAATCGGCAACAGAAAAATGGCGAAGGTTTCGCCAATGCCCCGGGACACCAGGCTGATCAGCATGCACACGACCAGCACGCCCAACGCGGCCCGCTTGGCGGACGCATCCGGCGGTTCAGGAACGGGGGGGGCGCTGAGGGGAGAGGAAGACGGGGGCACACCGGGACGGTACGCCCTAGGCCGCATGATGTGCAACACGGGGCCGCATCAGACTGGAACCGCGTGCACAAACCCTCAGGGATTTATGACGGCGCTGCGTGGCGCCGCCAAGAACCCAAGGGCAACGACACCGTTCGCTGGCCGCAACGCTCAGCGGCCAGCGAACGGCCATGCATCGATCGATCAGTAGGTCAGGTTGATCTGCAGCACGCGGGTGGTGCCACTGATTTCATTGCCCACCACCAGCAGCGGCTTGCCGTTGGGCGACGAAGCTGCCGGGATGAAGAACAGCCCTTCGGGTCCAAGATCGCCGGTTGTGCCAGTGCGCGTGGCATTGAAGTAGGTCACGAAGGTGGGCGCGGTGGGTGTCGACACGTCGTACACCATCACGCCACCGACGCGCTCCAGAGCGACGAAGGCCATGACCTTGGAGCCGAACGTGGCCGTGACCACGGTCTCGGGCTCGGGGCCCTTTGACGGGCTGCGGGTATCCAGCGTGTTGTTGTCATGGCTGGCGTTGAAATTGACGTTCGACAGGGCTTTGGTGGCCTGCTCCATCTGATCGCCAGAATCGTAGACCCGCTTGATCGAGGTATCCCAGATCGAGAAGGAACGGGCGCCGAAGCTGTACAGCTCGTTGCACTGGCCCGCCGCATTCTTGCCGGCCTGTCCGCCATTGGGCGCAGCGGTGATCCGCAGTCTGCCCAGGTTGGAGTCCAGGATCAGATTGGCCGCGTCCGGAAAGACGGATGGGTCCAGCCCGTTCGTGCAGTGGGCACGCACCCGCGTCTCTTCGTTGAAGCCCGGCCAGTCGGCGCGTGCGTCTCCCTCGTTAGCGGTAATCAGATAGGTCTTACCACCCACCGTATAGCTGGCAATACCATCAGGCAGATACAGCCCCTTGACCTTGGGCTGCACGATCTTGACTGCCGGGGTGCCGGAGTTGGTGTTGGTCCCGCCATCTTCGTCGCTCACATCCATGCCCATGTTGGCCATGCTGTGGTCTTTGGTGCCCAGCGCACTGACTGCCGTGACTTTGGCGGTGGCAATGTCCACGGTGGCAATGGCATTGTTTTCCTGCAGCGTGACCCAAGCCGTGGTGCCATCCGGGGACACGGTGATGTACTCAGGCTCAAGATCCTGTGCAGCATTGGCATTCGGGCCAAAGATGCGCACGCCTGCAGCGCGCAGCTCGGCTTCCTTGCCGATCCAGGCCTTGAAATCGGCCGTGGCCACGGTGGGCGGTCCGCCACGGTTGAAACTGATAATGCTGATCGAGCCTTCGGGATCAACCGAATCGGCCAAACCGTAGCTGTTCGGCTCACCTTCGTTGGCCACCAACACCTTCGTGCCATCGGGCGTGAAGGTCAGCATGTCAGGCAGCGCACCGACCGTAACCGTGTTCAGGATGGCCAGCGATGCCGCATCGACGAAAGCGACCTTGCCTGCGCTGGTCTTGGGATTGGCCTGAATCGCAAGCGCGACCAGGCCGTCATAGACCGCAACACTGTTGACGCCGTCCCCAATGGCGGAGACTGAGATCGTTGACACCTTGGTCGGCTTCGTGGGGTCCGCCATGTCCAGCACATCGACAGTACCCGCAGCGCCGTTCACCACGAACAGTCGACGCGTTCTTGAGTCATAGGCGGTGATCTCCGCAGCACCGACCGCGCCGCCTTCGTAACTTCCAAGGGAAGCCAGAGAGAGCGCAACCGGTGTGGGCTCAACGGGGTCGTCGCCGCCACAGGCCGAGATGAACAGCGACAATGAGAGGGTGAGACAGGACAGCGCGGCAAGCATTGAGCCTCGCCGAAAGCGCGATTCGATTGACATGGTGTATCCAGAGGGTTGAGAAGTTCAGGCGACCCTCTTGTGAGGGTCTGTGACACTTTCCTCAACCGCGATGACGGATACGTGAACGTTGCATGAAGGTTTGGTGACACACCGGCGCATGACCGATGACTCAGAGCACCCCTTTAGCGTCGGCTCCACAAGGTGCGGCCACCACTGTCATCGATGATGCGCAAGATGCGGCCATCGTCGGTCATGCCATAACGACCAATACGCGCCCACTGACCATTGGCTCGCTCGATAAACAGCGACCCTTCACGTGCGCGCCAGCGACCACGCTCAGCGCCGCCGCCCGGCCCGCCGTCAAACGACCAGTCAGCCGCGCCTCCCGCAGCGCGTCCGCGGGCATACGCCACAGTTCCGTCGGCACCCAATGCCAGTAATTGCTCCGAAGCCAACGACGCACCTGAGCTCACGATGACCTCCTGACTGCTCCAGCGCCCAACGAGACGGGGATCGCCACCCGTTTCGGCCGCATCAGGCACGGGGCTGCGCGATGGGATGCCTGCGCCGGAAGACGCGGACTGCGAGGGCGCCGTGCTCACACGGCGAAATGCGAGAGGCAGGCGCGCCGCCTGCTGTTGCGGGCCGGCCTCCTGTTCCAGTACGAGCGACATCGCATCCTGACGCACCTGGATTTCAAAGCTGCCCCGGCCTTCGGGGGAGCTCGCGGCGCCTCGCGCGCTGTCGCCCTGAGCCGTCCCGGACAGATTGGCGATGAGTCGACCCCCAGACTCGAGCACGCCCGACACGACGTTGCCACGCACCTGCACGCGCAGGGTCATCGATCCGCTCGGAAACTCGCTCTGCCAGGTCCCGGCGAGCGACTGCGCCCAGGCACCGGGGGCCATTGCCAGACAGACCCACATCAGGACCGAACGGACCAGACGATATTGAATTTGAAGCATTGGCGCGCTCGATGATTGGCTGATCATCCAGTGTGCCGGCGATCACCCATGCTGAACAGACCCTGCATGCCAGCGCCAAGCGCCCCCTCAGGTCTCTCTCGATGCTCCGCGAGACTACAAGTGAAACGGTGCGCCCTCCCCGCCAGCGCCCTATGGCAGACTGGTTAGTTGGCGCCGCACTGGGCGCACAGATCACACACAGGGAGACGCACATGAGCTGGCAGCCGGAGCTGGACGAACTCGAACGCCGCAAGGGATTTGCCCGTGAGATGGGCGGGGCCGACAAGGTCAAGCGCCAGCATGATGGCGGACGACTCACGGTGCGCGAGCGCATCGACGGCATGCTGGATGCAGGCTCGTTCCGTGAAGTGGGCACGCTGTCCGGTATTGGCGAATACGACGCCACCAATTCGCTCACCGGTGTGACCCCCGCCAATTGCGTGTTCGGGCGCGGCGAAGTGAATGGCCGCACCGTGGTGGTGGTGGGTGACGACTTCACCGTCCGTGGTGGCTCGGCCGACGCGTCAATCAGTGCCAAACCACTGATGGCCGAAGAAATGGCGCAGGAGTTTCGTCTGCCGATCGTGCGCATCATCGAAGGCTCGGGCGGCGGCGGCTCGGTCAAGACCATCGAAACCAAGGGCGCGGCCAATCTGCCCGGTGGCGTGGGCGGCACGCGCGGCTTTTACATGATGACCGCCAATCTGGCACAGGTGCCGGTGGTCGGGATCGGCCTGGGCTCGGTGGCGGGACTGGGCGCAGCGCGCCTGGCCTCGACCCACTTCTCGATCATGAGCAACAGCTCGGCTATGTTCGTGGCTGGCCCGCCCGTCGTAGCGCGACTCGGCCAGCCACTGACCAAGCAGGAATTGGGCGGCGCCGACATCCAGACCCGCAGCGGCGCGATCGACAATGCGGTGGAGACCGAGCAGGAAGCCTTCGAACAGGCGCGCCGTTTCCTGTCGTATCTGCCCTCATCGGTGCATGAAACCCCGCCTGTCATTGCGTGCACGGATGACACCGAGCGCACCGAAGAGATGCTGCTCAAGGTCATCCCGCGCAACCGCAGGCAGATCTACAAGGTGCGCCCGATCATCGAGTCGGTGGTCGACCAGGGTTCGTTCTTCGAGATGGGCCGCAATTTCGGCCGCTCGATCGTGGCAGGCCTGGCGCGCTTTGGCGGCCATCCGGTGGTGCTGTTTGCGAGCGACCCGTATCACAACGGCGGCAGCTGGAATGCCGAGACCTGCCAGAAGGTGGTGCGCTTTGCCGACCTGGCCGAGACCTTCCATCTGCCGGTGGTGTATCTGATGGACTGCCCGGGCTTTCTGATTGGCCTGGAAGCCGAGAAGACCGCCACCATCCGTCATGGCGTGCGGGCCATGGCCGCGATGAATCAGACCAGCATTCCGTGGTGCACGATGATCATGCGCAATGCCTATGGTGTAGCGGGTGCAGCCCACCAGCCCGGTGCGCGCCTGTCTCTGCGCTATGCGTGGCCATCGGCCTCATGGGGATCATTACCCCTTGAGGGTGGCATTGAAGCGGCCTATCGCGCCGACATCGATGCAGCCGACGACAAGGCCGCCAAGATGAAGGAAATCGAAGACCGCCTGAACAAGCTGCGCTCGCCTTTCAGAAGCGCCGAGAAGTTCTGGGTCGAGGACATCGTGGACCCACGCAAGACGCGGTCGCTGCTGTGCGAATTTGCCCGCATGGCGCAACCGGTCCTCACGCCCGGAAAAGTCTCTTTTTCGATGCGGCCCTGAACGTGGATCGCCAGCCTTGATCAGGCTGGCTGAATCAGGCTGGTATGAGGCACCAGCGATCGCCATCAGCCTGCGCCCGGCCATCGCGCTGCAGCTTGAGCAAGTGGGCGGTCAACGAGCGGCGCGCCACCGGATGCAGCCCGCTGCCCACATCGTCATACACGCGAGCCAGCAGCGCATCGATCGGGCTCGACCCCAATTCGGTCAGGGCCTGCACCACTTTGTCTTCACGCCGCAGCCGATGCGCAATCAACCCTTCGACCACCTTGTGGGGCCGCGCCATGAGAAAGCCATGGCCAGGGGCGAACCAGTCGAGATCGATCTTCAACAGGGCACGCAGCGAATCCAGATACGCTGACATATCACCATCAGGCGGGCCGATCACCACGGTGGAAGTGCCCATCACGTGATCGCCGGTAAAGAGGATTTTTTCGCTCTCCAGAAGCCAGCAGATATGGTTTGAGGCATGGCCAGGCGTGTGCACCGCACGCACCACGATGCCCTCATCCAGTTGCAGACGCTCATCATGCTGAGGCTGATGGGCAGGCGCGAAGCTCGCATCCTGATTGTTCGGAAAATCGGCAATGCGACCAATGACGGGGGCACCTGTACGCCGATGCAATTCAGCCGCACCGGGTGAGTGGTCGACATGGGTATGCGTGGTGAGAATCCAGCGAATGGCACCTGGTGCCGCAGCGATGATCGCATCGATATGCGCGGAATCGGACGGACCCGGATCGATGACGGCCCATTCGTTGCGTGGCCCGCCTCCCACCAGATAGGTGTTGGTGCCCGGCCCGGTCATCACACCGCGGTTGTCGGCCGTGACCCGCAGCACATGCGGTGACAGGCGCACGGCCCGCTCCGGGAAGATGGCATACGACGCAGTGCCATGGCCCTGAGGATCCAGCTTGCCGACCTCCGCCCAGGCGAAGTGATCGGGTGCCACCGGCATCATGCCTTCCGGTCCGTCGGCAATACGCGGCGACTTCAGGGCCACCGTGCGCGGCACGCGGGCATGGGCCATGACGTCGGCGGTGCATGCAAACCCAGCGAGCAACTCGAGTGTGGTCTTCGTGGGGTTCAGCATCTTGAGCTCCTCGCCTCGCGCGATCGCCTGCGCGGGCGTGAGCCAGAGCTGCTCGACCAGCTCGACCTCGTCGTGAAAAGACTCCTGATCGGTGGGGGCCACCGCAAAAAAGAACCGTGTGTCCCAGCGCTTGGGTCGGATGGGCGGTGTGACCCAACGCGCGTGATAAGCAATGCGATGCGCAGCCAGCTTCAGGCCGAACTGCGAACAGAACGCATCGATCGTGGCCTCCCGCTGATGCAGGCGCTCACGCCAGGCGGCCATCTCGGCACTGACCCGGCTGATCGGTTGACCATCGGGCCCGTGCGCCAGCAACAGGCCCGATTCCTCGAAGCATTCGCGCAGCGCCGCCACGTAGTAGTCCAGCCCGCCTTCGGCGAGCCCCATGCCAGCGCTGGCTGCGGAATCATCCAGCCCCACACAATGCGGGTGACCGTCACGGTCCTGCGCATCGAGCAAGCCGCCGGGAAACACCCAGGCGCCGCTGGCCTGGTCGCGGCTCTCGGTGCGACGAAGCATCAGCACTTCGATGCCCTGCTCGCCATCACGCATGACGACGACCGTGGCAGCAGCGCGCAGGGGGCGCGCAACAGGCGCAGCGTCTGAAGCGCCCTGCGGCGCGGAGGGTGAACCGGATGAGCTCATGGCGGGATTCCGTGATCGCGTCGTGTGTAGGTCAGCGACCGCTGAAGACCGGCGGGCGCTTCTCGACAAATGCGCGCACGGCTTCGCGATGATCTTCGGTGCGCGAGGACAGCACCAGGCGACGCGCTTCGCGTTGCAGGGCGGCATCCAGTTCGATGTGCGCCGCTTCGTCGAGGTTGTCCTTGATATGCGCCAACGCCACCGCCGGGCCGTTGGCCATGGTGCGCGCTAACTCAAACGCTTCGCTGCGCAGCACATCATCGGCCACGACGCGATTGAACAGCCCGATGCGCTCGGCGCGTGCTGAATCGACGCGCGCCGAGGTGAACATCATTTCGCGCGCGATGGGCGAGCCCACTGCGCGTGTAAGCAGCCAGGCCACGCCGTAGTCACCCGACAAGCCGATCTTCGAATAGCCCGCGCTGACGAAGGCCGACTGTGCGGCGATGCGCACATCGCAGGCCAGAGCAATGGCCAGCCCTGCGCCCGCAGCTGCACCGGGCAGCGCGGCGACGGTAGGCTTGCGCACCGCAGTGAGCGCACCGGTCAGCAGGCGTTCGCGTTCAATCAGGTCGTTGACCCGCTGATCGTAAGTCCAGTCCTTCTTGTTGCTGTTGTCGCCCATGCCCTTGACGTCGCCGCCCGCGCAAAAGGCGGTGCCTGCGCCCGTGATGAGCAGCGCACCCACGCGCTCGTCTTCGCCGCGCTCACGAATCATGCGGCGCAATGCCGGGGTGAGCTGATCCGACAGGGCATTGCGCGCGTCGGGGCGATTGAGCGTGATGACGGCAACGCGCTCGCGGATTTCGCACAGCAATTGTGTGGTGCCGGTGTCGATCTGAATGGCTTGCGCCTGAACGTCCTGCGACATGGTGGGTCTCCTCAATACTTTGTTCAGTGGGCTGCCACGGGCAGCGGCAGATCGAGTGTGGTCGTGCGACGCAGTTCGCGTCGATAGGTCTTGTCATCGAAGGGCCGCGCACGGTGCATGGTGCAGCGGTTGTCCCAGATCACGAAGTCATGCGGCTGCCAGATGTGCGCATGGGTGAAGCGCTCGCGCGTGGCATGTTCGATCAGGTCGCGCAGCAGCAGCCGGCCTTCAGGCAGCGGCCAGTCGATGATCTGTGCCGCATGCGATGCAAGGTACAACGCCTTGCGCCCGGTGCGCGGCATGGTGCGCACCAGCGGATGCACTGCGCCCTTGAGGCGGTCGCGCTCCTCCTGCGAAAAACTGAAACCCAGCACTTCACGCGAATAAACGATGGAGTGATGCACGCGCAGGCCTTCGAGGCTGCGCTTCATGTCGTCGTCCAGTGCGTCGTAGGCCGCGCGCATGTCGGCGAATTCGGTATCGGCACGCACCGGCGGCAAGACCCGCGCAGACAGCATCGAGTAACGCCCGGGCGGGTCTTCGAAGGTGGCGTCGGCATGCCACAGGCGATTGCTGATGCCGCTCATGCGGCGGCGATCATCCGCCCCCAGGATGTTGCCGTCGGCGCCCACGTTTGAAATATCGGTGAGCGCCTCGTTGCCGAATCGGTTGCGCGTGAGCACGGCCGCCGAAGTCTTGGCGTGCAAGGTGCCGTCAAAGCGCTGCGCGAAGTCGAGTTGCTCGGCGTCAGTGAAGGGCTGATTGCGAAAGACCAGCACGCCGTAAGTGTCCATGCCGGCGCGAATGCGCTCGAGCGTTGGTTGATCATGCACGGTGCGCAGATCGATCGGGCTGGCTTCGCCCACGAAGCAGCCACCGACCTGGCGAAATTCGAGTGTCATGCCTGTCTCCTTGTGTGCATCCAGCCAAGACCATCGGTGGTGCCGTGGGGCACTGCTCCGCGGGCCGGTCGGTATTCGCAGCCCACCCATCCCTGCCAGCCGCACTGGGCCGACACCTCGTCGATGACTGCGAACAGATAAGGGTAATGCATCTCGCCCACGTCCGGCTCGTGGCGTTCCGGAACACCCGCCATCTGAAAGTGACCGACCCGCCCGGTGGGCAGGTACTGACGGATTTTGGTGGCGACATCGCCCTCGACGATCTGGCAGTGATACAGATCCATCTGGACCTTGAGGTTGGAGGCCCCCACTGCCTGCACCACAGCATGAGCCTGCGCCTGCGTGTTCAGGAAGTAGCCCGGAATATCGCGGGTGTTGATCGGTTCGATGAGCAGATCACGGCCTGCCGAGACCGCCTGTGCAGCCGCCCAGCTGAGGTTCTGCAGATACATGTCGTGCAGTCGGTCGCGGGACGCACCGTCCGGCACCAGCCCCGCCATGACATGAATGCGCGGGCAATCGAGTGCTTCGGCATAGGTCAGGGCCTGATCGATACCGCGTCGAAAGACATCCTCACGCCCTGGCAGACAGGCCTGGCCACGTTCGCCGCGATCAAAGTCGCCGGGCGGTGCGTTGAACAACACCTGTTGCAGGCCGTGGGCGTGCAGGCGCGCGGCCAGTTCGGCGGACGCATGCGCATAGGGGAAGAGGCACTCCACACCGGCAAAGCCGTCTTGTGCTGCAGCAGCGAAGCGATCGAGAAACGCATGCTCGGGATAGAGCATGCTGAGGTTGGCGGCAAAGCGGGGCATGGCCACGGCTCCGTGGGCTGAGAGACCACCGAACCTTACCAGCGCGCTCGCGTGAGACTCGGGCAGGGCGACGATGGGCCCGTCATGGGCGCATTCAGGTCAGCCCGGCTTCACGCAGGCGCCGATAGAGCGTGCGCTGTGTCCATCCCAGGTGTTCTGCCAGCTCGCGACGGGTGCCCT
>CANHUQ010000058.1 GCA_947463885.1 Burkholderiales bacterium | reverse complement strand
CTGCCCGCAAGCAGGTCCGTTTCCCTGATGAACATTCGGGCCCCCTGTGACCCGCCCTTGCCTAAGCGTTGTGCCAGCCCTGCTTGTTCTGCGCCCCGAGGGCCTCTATTGCGAGGCCGGCGACTTTTTCATCGATCCATGGCGTCCGGTTGATCGGGCAGTGATCACGCATGCGCATTCAGACCATGCGCGCAGCGGGCATCGACGGTATCTGGCAAGCGCTGAGGGCGCAGGGCCCTTGCGTGCGCGACTGGGGGCCATCAGCCTGCAAACGGCGCAGTTTGGCGAGGCGGTGGGACTGAACGGCGTGACGCTCTCGCTGCATCCGGCGGGCCATGTGCTGGGGTCAGCGCAGGTCCGCATTGAACATCGCGGCGAAGTCTGGGTTGTGAGCGGCGACTACAAGGTTGAGCCCGACGCCACCTGCACGCCCTTTGAGCCGGTGCGATGCCATACGTTTGTCACCGAGTCCACCTTCGGGTTGCCGATCTATCGGTGGGCGTCGCAGCACCAGACGTTCGCTGAGATCAATGCATGGTGGCGCGACAACGCCGCCAATGGCCGCGCCAGCGTCCTCTACTGCTACGCCTTCGGCAAGGCGCAGCGCATTCTCTCAGGGGTTGATGCCACGATCGGTCCGATCGTCTGCCATGGCGCCATCGAGCCGCTCAACCGCGTCTATCGCGAGGCAGGTGTGGCGCTGCCCTCGACCTGCATGGTGAGCGAGGTGCCCGATCGCGCACACTTGAGTCGCGCCTTGGTCCTCGCTCCGCCGTCGGCCGCTGGCACGCCCTGGATGCGCCGCTTTCCTGATCCGTCCGATGCGTTTGCGTCAGGCTGGATGCTGCTGCGGGGCGCGCGTCGCCGGCGGGGCACCGATCGCGGTTTCGTGTTGTCGGATCATGCCGACTGGCCCGGACTGCATCAGGCCATTGCCGCGACCGGCGCGCAGCAGATCATCGTGACGCACGGGCAGGTGCAGCCCATGGTGCGCTTCCTGTGCGAGCAGGGCCTGCAGGCCAGTGCGTTCCAGACCGAATTCGAGGGCGAAGAGGGTGCGGCCCACACCGAGGCGCCTGCCTCATGAGAGCCTTTGCTGCGCTGTACGCAGAGCTCGATGCGTCGACCGCCACCTCACGCAAACTCGAGGCGCTCGCGCATTACCTGCGCCATGCATCCCCCGCCGATGCAGCCTGGGCGGTCTATGTGCTGGCCGGCGGCAAGCCTCGCCAGATCGTGCCCACCAAGGTACTGCGCAGCACAGCCGCCGAAGTGGCCAGCCTGCCGGATTGGCTCTTCGATGCCTGCTACGACACGGTCGGCGATCTTGCCGAGACCATCGCGCGACTGCTGCCCGATGCGACCCAGCACCATGAGGCGAGTCTTGCCGACTGGATGGCGCGCCTGCTCGCCTTGCGAGGCGGTACGCCCGAGACCGTGCACGCTGCGCTCAGGGCGGCCTGGTCCGAGCTCGACGCACCGAGCCGATTCGTCTTCAACAAGTTAATCACCGGCGGGCTGCGGGTTGGGGTGTCCAAGCTCACCGTGATCCGGGCGATCGCGCGGGTGGGCGGGCTGGAGCATCCGCTCGTGGCGCAACGGCTGATGGGCTACACCGATGCGAACGCGAGACCCGATGCGCAGTCCTATCTCGCGCTGATCGCACCGCTCGCGGCTGAGCACACGGGCCCATCCGCTGCAGGTCAGCCGTATCCGTTTTTTCTTGCGCATCCGCTGGATGAGCCGACTGCGCACCTGGGGTCGCCCGAAGCCTGGCAGATCGAATGGAAGTGGGACGGTATCCGCGCGCAAGTGGTGCTTGAGGCCGATCGTTGCTGGATCTGGTCGCGTGGCGAGGAGCTCGTCACCGAGCGTTTTCCCGAGCTCATTCACGCGGCGCGCAACTGGGTAGATCAGGATCCGCAACGTGCGCAGGGCGTTGTGCTGGACGGCGAAATCCTGGCCTGGGATACCGCTGCTGATCGCCCCATGCCATTCGCAGCCCTGCAGCGACGCCTGCACAGGCGCCAGCTGACACCGCGTCTGCTTCGAGAGGTGCCCGTGGTCTTCGTGGCCTACGATCTGCTGCAGTGGTCGGGCCGTGACTGGCGCGAACGACCGCTCGCCGAGCGTCGTGCACAACTGGAGCGCCATGTGGGTCAGGGCACTGCAGCGCGCAGTGCGGATCGACTCGGTGTCTCGCCATTGATTCCCACTGAAGGCGTCAGCTGGGAGGCACTGGCCGAGCAGCGTGCTGCCTCGCGCGCGTTGGGCGTCGAAGGATTCATGATCAAGCGGCGCGACTCCCGCTACGGTGTGGGTCGTACACGCAGCGACAGCGGTGGCATGTGGTGGAAGTGGAAGGTCGACCCGTTCAGCATCGATGCAGTCCTCATCTATGCCCAACGTGGCCACGGCCGACGCGCCAGCCTGTATACCGATTACACCTTCGCGGTGTGGGACTGCACCGATCCTGCCGCACCGGTGCTGGTGCCCTTTGCCAAGGCCTATTCCGGGCTGACCGATGAAGAGATCCGGCGGGTGGACGCGATCGTGCGCAAGACCACGATCGAGAGCTTTGGGCCGGTGCGCAGTCTCACCCCCACGCTGGTGTTCGAGCTGGGCTTTGAAGGCATTGCCGAGTCACCCCGCCACAAGTCCGGCATCGCCGTGCGCTTTCCGCGCATGCTGCGCTGGCGCACCGACAAGACGCCTCAGCAGGCCGATTCGCTGCAAACGCTGCGCGCCCTGCTGGTATCGTTTCGGCAGCCTCTCATTCCACTGACCTCGCCATGCAATTGACCATGCCCCTGCCGTTCACCACAACGAGCCTGCCCGATCATCGACATGCGCGCCGGCTGCAGATGATGGCGGTCTTGGGCATCGCCGCATTGCTGACAGCTTGCGGCGGCGGCAGCAGCTTCGGACCCGCACCCGATCCGGTCGTGCCCCCCAACACCACGATCGTGGGCGTGCTGGCCAAGGGCCGCGTGTCGGGTGCCAGCGTGTGTGCCTATCGCATCACCGACGGCAAGCAAGGTGTGCAACTGGGCAGTTGCACCACGACAGACGCAGACGGCAACTTCACGATCGGCTTCCAGGACTATGCCGGTGAGGCCATGGTGCAGGCCAAGGGCGGCACCTATCGCGATGAAGCCACGGGTGCAAGCCGCACGCTCACCACGCTGCGGGCGATCCGCCCCGGCAATCTGCTGGCCATCAATCAGAACACGGTGCACATCACGCCACTGACCGAGCTGGCGGTGCAGCGGGCCACCGCACTGGGCAGCTTCACCACCGAGCGCATCACGCAGGCCACCCGCGACGTGTCTCAGCGGTTTGGCGGCTTCGATCTGCACGCCACCACACCAGCCGATCTGATGAACACGCCGGGGCTCTCACTGGGGTTCCCGGAACGGGCTTACGGTCTCGCGCTTGCAGGGTTTTCCGGTTACATCGCCAATAAGGGCAACAGCGCCACGCTGGACACGGTCCTCATCGACTTCGCCCGCAAGATCGCAGCCAATAGCCTGGGCAGCGAAACCACCGCATTCAGGAACGGGATCACCACGTTCCTGAACAGTGCGCAAAATGGTTCGGGTCTGACTGCTGCTACGGGTGCTGGTCTGATTGCCCTGAATTTCGGTGCTGGAGCCATCACCGGGCAGCCGGTCACGGTGACTGAGTCGGGGGAAAAATGTCTGGTCGGCAGCACGCGGCTGGGCCTTCTGGGTGTCAATGCCATGTGCTGGTTCAACCTGCGGCCCGGTACCTGCAATGCTGCCAACCTGCAGGCCCCCACGCTATCCGTACTGAATACCGAAGGTTGGACCACAGACTCGCCCAGCGGCTACACCTCGGTTAACAGCTGCCGCAACCAGCGCCAGCTCTATACGGTTGATGCAGTCTCGGGCACGGTCTATACAAGCGACCCGTTCTGATGCTCCCCTGGCCTGTCTGATGACCCGCCTGATCGGCGTCGATTTCACGAGCGCGCCCACGCGGCGCAAGCCGATCACGGTGGCCGTCGGGCAGGTGGTGTCGCCGCAAGGCGAAGACCACGCCGACTCCGGTACACGCGTTGCGTCGGCTTGGCATGCAGCCTCGCGCACCAGACCCGATGTGCCACACGCATCCGATTCGCATCAGGCATTCGAGCCGAATGACGCATGCGTGCTGCGTCTGCATGCACTGCTCAGTTTTTACACATTGCCTGACTGGCAAGACTGGCTGATCACCAGCGGCGACTGGGTCGGCGCCTTCGACTTTCCGTTTGGCTTGCCGCGCGCATTTGTACGCGATGGCCTGGGCTGGCCCATCGAACCGGTGGCACCCTGGCCCGAGTTCACACGCCGTCTGGCGGCACTCAGCCGCCCGGAATTGATCGCGCACTGCAAAGCCTGGTGCGATGCCCGCCCACCGGGCGCCAAGTTCGCGCATCGGGACACGGACCTTCCCGCCGGCAGCAGCCCGTCCATGAAATGGGTCAACCCTCCGGTTGTGCTGATGTTGCATGCGGGCGCTCCAGCTCTTCTGCATGCAGGCGTAACGCTGCCCGGTTTGCATGAAGCGGGCACGGATCGCACGCGTATTGCACTCGAAGGCTATCCCGGCCTGCTTGCACGCGGCGTGCTGGGCCGTACGTCCTACAAGAGCGATCTGCCTGCCAGGCGCCATGACCCTGAGCGACGCGCGGCACGCGAGCGCCTCGTGCAGGCCCTGGAAAGCGGCGCACATCCGTTCGATCTTCCAGTGGACTTTGCACACGGGCGCGATTCCTGCATTGCAGATCCGGGCGCAGACCGTCTTGATGCGGTGCTGTGTCTGGCGCAGGCAGGATGGGCCTGGCAGCGCCGCGCAGCCAACTGGGGCTTGCCTGCCGCGTTTGACCCCTTGGAGGGTTGGATTCTCGGCGCAACGCCGCCAACGGAAGCCTCATCTGCATGACCGTGCATCGTCATTCCTTTGCAGTCATTGCCATCCATTGGTTGTCCGTGGTGCTGCTTGTTCTTGCGCTTGCGACCGGCATGGCGTCGGATGAACTGCCGCGCGGCAACTGGCGCGACACTGCGCAGCTTGGGCATTTCTCTTTCGGCGTGCTGCTGCTGGCCTTCACCGTCCTGCGCGTGCCTGCACGGCTATTCGAACGCAGCGCACATCCCACGCCTGCTCATCTGCCCTGGATATACCGGGCCGCGCAGCTTATTGGCTGGGCGATGATCGTCCTGATGCTGCTCGTTCCAACCACCGGGTTGTTCGATGGGTGGGCCCACGGTCGTGCCGTGCCACTGGCCGGTGGATGGATGTGGCCAGTGCCATTCGAAGTGCCGGGTCGCGAGCTCTGGGGCGAAGCGCATGAAACGCTGGCCTGGGCGCTGGTGTGGCTGGTGTGCGTGCATATGGCTGCGGCGGCTTGGCATGGCTGGGTGCTGCATGACACCACCCTGAAGCGGATCTGGTTCGGGCGCTGATAGCGTGTCGCAGATGCATGAGCGGCCAAGCCTCTCCTCGCTACCGCTACACTGCAGTCCATCGAAGCGCCGATCATCAAGGCGCCGATCCACACACCACACAGGGAGACTTCCGCATGCGTCGTTCCATTCTGGCCGGCCTGAGTGCCGGCCTGGGCAGCCTGATCGCACCCTCAATCGCCCGCGCACAGAGCGCCCCGCTCTTTCCCACCAAGACCGTGCGCTTCATCGTCGGGTTGGGTCCGGGCAGCGGCGCCGATACCGGCACGCGGGTTGTCGCTGAGCGTCTGGGCAAGATCAGCGGTCAGCCGGCTGTGGTTGAGAACCGCACCGGGGCCGACCAGATCATTGCAGTGCAGACGCTGTTGGCTGCCCCACCCGACGGCCACACGATCATGTATATCTCGCCGTCGCCGGTCGTTCTCACGCCGCTGCTGCGAGAGGTGCCCTATGACCCACAGCGCGACATTCGTCCGGTGGTCTTCATTTCCCGCGGCTACGCGGTCATCGTGACCGGTCCCAACTCGCGCTTTCGGACGTTCCAGGACCTCGTGACCGAGGCGCGTGCAAAACCCGGCATGCTGAAGATGTCCAACTATGGCCACCATTATCGGATTGGCGGCTTGTCGTTGCAGCGGGCCACCGGCACCGAATTCATTCACGTGCCTTACAAGGGCGCGGCCCAGGCCAATAACGATGTCATCGCCGGTGACATTGATGTTGCGATCACAGATATCGGCGGGGCGGTGCCGCTGATCGAGGCCGGCCGGCTGCGCCCGCTCGCGGTGACCAGTCCAAGCCGTCATCCGCTGCTGCCCGCAGTGCCCGGCACCAAGGAGCTGGGCCTGAATTACGACCTGCAGGTCTGGACTGGCTTTGCGGTGCACGGCAAGACGCCGGAACCGATTGCCCGAAAAGTCGAGGAGACGCTACTCGGGATCCTCAAATCGCCCGAGTACGCGGCCTACAACGAAAAGCAAAGCGGAGGCGAACTGGTGGCCGGCAGTGGCGAACAGTTGCGCGCGCTCATCGCGGCCGAAACCGCGCGATACCGCGAGATGGCGCGCACCATGAAACTGGCCGATTAACGCCAGCCAGCGCGCGCCAATTTCAGGCCGTTCGGCTCAATACCCGGTCGACTCCCGCTTCGGCCCGATCGTGCCGCGTGCGGCAGCCAGGTCGGCTGTGGCGGCCTGCATCATGAAGCCGATGTCCGAGCCCAGCGTCACGAAGTCAAAGCCCGCTGCCAGGCGTTTCTGGGTCCACGCCAGACCGCTGGTGTGAATACCAGCAGGCACCTTGTGTTTCCGGCAGGCGGCCAGGATCTTGCCCACAGTTTCCAGGTGCAAGGCGTTGTCGGTGTCGCCCTTGGGCGGCAGGCCCAACGCCAGGGCCAGGTCTGACGGGCCGATGTAGATGCCGCCCAGCCCGGGCGTGGCGGCAATTTCCTCGACTTTTTCAATGCCTTCGCGGGTTTCCACCATCACGATGCAGGCGATCTGATCGTTGGCCTCGGCCGCATAACCCACGCCGCCATAGAGTGCTGCGCGGATCGGCCCGAACGAGCGCGAGCCGGCTGGCGGATATTTCGTGGCTGCCACGGCCGCTTCGGCCTCGGCCCGGTTGTTCACCATCGGCACGATCACGCCCAGGGCGCCCGCATCCAATGCCTTCATGATCTCGGCTGGGTTGTTCGCCGAGACCCGCACCAGGGGCGTGGTACCGCTGGTGGAGATCGCCGGCAACATGGTGCGCAGGTCCGAGTAATCGAGCAGTCCGTGCTGCAGATCGACCACCACCCAGTCAAAGCCTGCATGGGCCATCGATTCGGCGCTGTGTGCGTTGGACAGTGACAGCCAGCCGCCAACGGTCTGTTGGCCTGCGCGCCATTTGGCAAGTGCGGTATTGGGTCTCATGGGGGTCTCCTGGTGGGTGAAATCGATCGTCGACCCGCATCCTTGCTGCGCGCGGGCGATCTGTCCACCGTGCGTGCCACCAGATGCACCGCGTCCCGGAATCCGCACGCCCTCAAGACGCGTGACCCGCCGAAGGTGTAAGGTTAGGGTTTGACCACACCGACACGAAGGGAGACACCACATGCGTGAAGCAGTCATCGTTTCATACGCGCGTACCGGCCTGGCGAAGGCCGCCCGCGGCGGATTCAACAACACCTCGAACATGACCATGCTCGGCCATGCGATCAAGCATGCCGTGCAGCGCTCCGGCGTGGCCCCCGCTGAAGTCGAAGACGTGATCTCGGGTTGCGTCGCAGCCTCGGGTAACGTCGCCCGCGCAGCCGCCCTGCTGGCCGGTCTTCCGGTCACCACCTCGGGCATGACGCTGCACCGCGCCTGCTCCTCGGGCCTGAACGCCATCGCTGTCGCCGCTCGCAACATCGTCGAAGACGGCATGGACATCATGATTGGCTCCGGCGTCGACTCCATCACCTATCAGGGCGGCGGCGGTGGCGGCAAAGACGACACCCTCACCCAGATCTCCCCTGACTTCTGGATGCCCATGATCGACACCGCTGACGTTGTGGCTGCCCGCTACAACCTCAGCCGCGAATACCAGGACGAGTACTCGCTGCGTTCGCAAAAGCTGATGGCTGCCGCGCAGGCCGCCGGCAAGTTCAAAGACGAAATCATCCCCGTCAAGACCAAGATGAAGGTCGTCGACAAGGTCACCAAGGCCGAGTCCTTCGTGGATTACGTGGTCGACAAAGACGAGTGCAACCGTCCCGAGACCACGCTGGAAGGTCTGGCCAAGCTTGAGCCGGTCAAAGGTCCGGGCAAGTTCATCACGGCCGGCAATGCCAGCCAGCTGTCCGACGGCGCCGCTGCACTGGTGCTGATGGAAGCCAAGGAAGCCGAGCGTCGCGGCCTGCAGCCCATGGGCGCGTTCCGCGGCTGGGCTGTGGCCGGCTGCGAGCCTGACGAAATGGGCATCGGCCCGGTGTTCGCCATTCCGAAGCTGCTCAAGCGCCATGGCCTGAAGATCGACGACATCGATCTGTGGGAGCTGAACGAAGCCTTCGCGAGCCAGTGCCTGTACTCGCGCGACAAGCTGGGCATCGACCCCGAGAAGTACAACGTCAACGGCGGCTCCATCGCCATTGGCCACCCCTTCGGCATGACCGGCGCCCGTCTGGCCGGCCACGCCCTCATGGAAGGCAAGCGCCGCGGTGCCAAGCGCGTCGTAGTGTCCATGTGCATCGGCGGCGGCATGGGTGCAGCCGGCCTGTTCGAGGTGTACTGATCTGCAGCCAGTTTCACCGCAGCACATGAAAAGGGGGCGCAAGCCCCCTTTTTTGTTCTCTGGGAACGAAGGTTCCCCACTTTGATCGGATGTCCTCGAATCTAGCCACTGGATCGATGCCTGGAAGGCGTCAGGAACCTGGTTGTATCTGTACCCATTTGGCGGCACGGCCTTTTCCAGTTGGCTGAATCAGCCCTTCGGCTTTCATGGCTCGCAGAATGACCCGCACCATGTCGCGGCTGATGCCGGGGCAAGCCTCTTCGATTTCCGAGATTGAAAACGGCACGCTTCTCTTGAGGATTTCCGCGCGCACACGGTCGCCCTTGGCGCCTCGCCCCCGTTCGATCTTGCCAACACGTTCCTCGAACTCTTTGTAGGCGCGCAGCAGTGCGCCCCAGAAATAGTCTAGCCACGGGGCGATGTTGTGCTCGCCCTCGTGCCAGCCATGTGAGCTGGCTTCCAGCGTTTCGTAGTAGCTCTCCTTTGACTCTTCGAAGATGCGCTCCAAGCTGATGAAGCGGCCCACTGCGTAGTCGAAGTGATAGAGCAACTGCAGTGTGAGAAGCCGAGCCATTCGGCCATTGCCATCCGGGAAGGGGTGAATGCAGAGAAAATCGAGGATGACCAGCGGCACCAGTACCAGCGGATCTGCCAGATGTTGGTCCAACGCGGTGCGGTAGCGCGCAATCAGCTCGGTCATCGCCATAGGTGTGAGATGCGCTGCCACCGGACGGAATCGAATGCGCGAGCTGCCGTCGGGGTGGCGCTCAACAATGTCGTTGTTGGCGGCTTTCCAATGCCCACCCGGCTGCGGCATGTATCGGTACAGGATGCCGTGGAGCTGCGAGACAACGCCCTCTGAGAACGGCATCTGCCCGCCGCTTTCGTGGATCAGGGCCAACGCGTCACGGTAGCCCGCGACCTCTTGCTCTGAGCGGCTCTGTGGCGTGGCGTTCTTCAGCACCAGCGACTTCAGGCGGTGCGCTGCGACCACCACACCCTCCAGGCGATTGGACGACTCAGTGGACTCCACCACTGCCACCTGCCGCAAGTCGCTCAGCACCTCAGGCGACTGGGCGATGTGGAGCTGCTGCTTGCCACGGTGCTCGCCCAAAGCGCGCAGCGTCGCCGCTTGCCGTGCATCAAAGCGCAGCTTGATGAGGTAGTTGGGCAGGAGTGAGTGCATCGATGCACTGAAACGTCAAAAACCGGGTAAGGTCATCCATAATAAGGGTAAATTGAGTCGTAGTTACCCCTATTATTGGGTTGGTTACCCTATTTGGCGTCGTTTTGGCGTTCGCGCCGATTGCGCAAACGCCCACCTGCGCCCCTCAATACCCCCGCCCTCGCGCCAACATCTCGGTGTGGTAGTGGCTGTCGCCCAGGTACTCCTGTAGCGCGCGCACCCGTTTCATGAAAAATCCGATGTCGAACGCATCGGTCATGCCCATGCCGCCGTGCATCTGCACGCCTTCCTGCACCGCCAGCGTGGCGCTGGTGCCGGCACGGGCCTTGGCCACCGACACCGCGCGTGACGCGCTTGCCGGGTCCTTGTCCAGTGCCTGCAGCGCGCCCATGGTGGCCGCGCGCGCCAGCTCGATATCCACATACAACGCCGCCGCCCGGTGCTGCAGCGCCTGAAACTCGCCGATCAGCTTGCCGAACTGCTTGCGTGCCTTCAGGTATTCGGTGGTGCGCGCAAAGACTTCATCCGCAATCCCCACCATTTCCGCTGCGGCTGCTGCACGCCCGGCATCCAGAGCCACGCCCAGCGGCTTCGCAGCGCCATCGACGGACCCCAGCACTGCCGCATCAGACACGGCCACCTTGCTGAAGTGGATGCGCGCGGCATTGCGCGAGTCCACCATGATCACCCGCTCCACCGACACACCCTGCGTCGCGCTCGGCACCAGAAACAGCGTGGTGCCAGCCTCCGAGGTGCGCGCTGCCACGATCAGCAGATCGGCGACGTGGCCTTCGATCACGAAGGTCTTGTCTCCACTCAGTGACCAGCCCCCGCCCGTGCGCTCTGCCTTCATGGCCACGCGATGCGGCTGATGCTTGCCGTGCTCTTCGAGCGCCAGCGTGGCAATCGACTCGGCTCGCGCCAGGCGCGGCAGCCACTCGGCACGCTGGGTGGCATTGCCCGCATGCAGCAGCGCGGTCACGGCCACTACGCTCGAGGCCAGGAAGGGTGATGCGCTCAGATTGCGACCGATCTCCTCCATGACCACGCCGGCCTCAACGAAGCCCAGGCCCAGCCCGCCTTGTGCTTCAGGCACCAGCACGCCCGAGAAACCCATCTCGGCGAATTGCTTCCAGACATCGGGCGAATAGCCCAACGCATCGGCGTTGTCGCGCAGCGCGCGCAGTTGCGACACCGGCGCCTTGTCGCTCATGAAGCTGCGCGCACTGTCGCGCAGCATGGTCTGTTCTTCAGTCAGCAGAAGTGCCATGGTCAGGCTCCCGGCAATGCAAGAATGCGTTTGGCGATCACGCCGAGCTGGACTTCACTCGTGCCGCCTTCAATGGAATTAGCCTTGGTGCGCAGCCATGCGCGAATGGCCGCGCCGCCCTGCGTGCGCTCGCTGTCCCACTCCAGCAGGTCGGTCCCGCCAGCCGTCACCAGCAGTTCGTGGCGCCGCTTGTTCAGTTCGGTGCCGTAGTACTTCAGGGCTGACGGAAAGGCTGCATCGGCCTGGCCCGCACGCACCTGGTCGCCGAAGCGTGAGAGCACCAGCTTGAAGGCCGCCTCGTCCACTTCGAATTCCGCCACCTTCGTGCGCAGCACCGGGTCGGCAATGCGCCCGTGCTCATCGCGCCCCACGCGTTCGGCAATCAGCTCGCCCAGACCGCGCCGTTCCCCTTCGCCTGCCCCCGAGCCGCTGATCATCTCGCGCTCGTGCTGCAGCAGATACTTCGCCACCTCCCAGCCGCGGTTCATCTGCCCCACGAGGTTGCGCTTTTCAACACGCACATTGTCGAAGAAGGTTTCGCAAAACGGCGACTTGCCCGAGATCAGCCGGATCGGCTTGGTGGTGACGCCCGCAGACGCCATATCGAACAGCACGAAGCTGATGCCCTCGTGCTTCTTTGCATTCGGGTCGGTGCGCACCAGGCAGAAGATCCAGTCGGCGCGGTCGGCGTACGAGGTCCAGATCTTCTGGCCATTCACGATGAAGTGATCGCCCCGATCTTCGGCGCGCGTTTGCAGCGAAGCCAGGTCCGATCCGGCATTGGGTTCGGAGTAGCCCTGGCACCAGCGGAGTTCGCCGCGAGCGATCTTGGGCAGATGCTCGCGCTTCTGTTCCTCCGTGCCGAACTTCATCAATGCCGGCCCGAGCATCCAGATACCGAAATTGCTGTGCGGCGAGCGACAGCCTAATGAGGCCATTTCCTGGGCCAGAATTTTTCCTTGCGCAGCACTCAGGCCACCGCCGCCGTATTCAACCGGCCAGGTTGGCACGGTCCAGCCGCGCGCGCCCATGCGCTCGAGCCATTGCAGCTGCGCGGCGCTGTACTGGCCTTTGCGCCCGCCCCAGCAGACGTCGTCTTCTCCGGTGACGGGTGTGCGCATCTCGGCCGGGCAGTTTTGTTCAAGCCACGCGCGCGTTTGCGCACGGAAATCGGCCAGCTCGGCCGTAGCGGTGTCGGTCATGTGGGTCTCCTCGATGCGTCGATCCTACCGGAATCGCGTGACCCGCCACCAGCGTGAGTCCCAGAGACGGGCTCGATCCTGGCATGCAGTCTTTCGAATCCCGGGTATGCCGAATACCACGGCCCTGCGTGCTGCATCGCGTCATGAATGCAGCTTGCGTTCGAATCCTCTGCTCGGTAGAGTCCATGAACAAACACGCGAGTTAGGGCTTCTGAACACCCTTCT
Source organism: Burkholderiales bacterium (assembly GCA_947463885.1). Classification (GTDB taxonomy): domain Bacteria; phylum Pseudomonadota; class Gammaproteobacteria; order Burkholderiales; family Burkholderiaceae_E; genus UBA4615. The sequence continues at coordinate 3,378 of CANHUQ010000058.1, read as the reverse complement.
CTCGCCACATATACGCCGGACATTCAGGGAGACATATGATCCGACGCCCCCACCGCGGACGGCCACACGCCGCCGTGATTCGAATCATGGGTCTGCCGGCATCTCGTCGCGGTCTGGCGCAGCGCTGAGTCATGCAGGCCTACATCCTCCGGCGGCTGCTCGCCCTCATCCCGACGCTCCTCTTTGCGAGCATCATCGTCTTCACTACGGTGCGCCTCATCCCGGGCGACATCATCGATCTGATGCTCAGTCAGAACGACATCAGCGCAAGCAAGATGGACCGTGAGGCGTTGGTGGCCACGCTTGGACTGGACAAGCCCATGTGGTCGCAGTACCTGACATGGGTGGGCAACCTGTTTCGCGGCGACATGGGTGATTCGCTGTGGCAGTCCACACCGGTGGTGGACCGGCTCGCTGAGCGCATTCCGGTCACGTTCGAGCTCGGCCTCCTGGCCATCATCATCGGGCTGTCGATTGCCCTGCCGGTCGGCGTGTATTCGGCGATCCGACAGGACACCGCCGGCGATTACCTGGCCCGCTCCTTCTCGATTCTGCTGCTGGCTATTCCCAGCTTCTGGTTGGGCACCATGGTGGTGGTGATCCCCTCGATCTACTGGGGCTGGTCGCCCGAGGTGAGTTACACCCGGTTCACCGAAGACCCCTGGGCCAACCTGAAGCAAATGCTGGTGCCCGCTGCGGTCCTTGGTGCAGCCCTGTCAGCCGTCACCATGCGCATGACCCGCACCATGATGCTCGAAGTGCTCCGTCAGGACTACATCCGCACGGCCACGGCCAAGGGCCTGCCAGAGCGTCTGGTGGTCTTCAGGCACGCGCTGCGCAATGCGCTCATCCCGGTGGTCACACTGGTGGGGTTGCAGGCCCCGCTGGTGATCGGCGGCGCGGTCATCATCGAGCAGATCTTCGGCATTCCCGGCATGGGCACCCTGTTGCTCGATGCGGTCAATCAGCGCGACTACCCAATCATCACCGGCGTGTTCCTGGTGGTCGGTCTGGCGGTCATGCTCATCAACCTGCTGGTCGACCTGAGCTACGGCCTGCTCGACCCACGCGTGAGGGTACGTTCATGAGCGCCGCTGCTGCAAGCCTGCCTGCCGTCGAACCCGATCTCAAGCCCGCAAGCTTCCTGCGCAGGCTTTTCCGTGACAAGCCACTGGGCGCGGCAGGCGGACTGGTTTTTCTGCTGTTCCTGTTCTGCGGCATTTTTGCGGGCTGGCTGTCGCCCTACGGGATGAACGAGATCAACCCGATCGATCGTCTCAAGCCGCCCTCTTGGGCGCATCCCTTCGGCACAGACAATCTGGGGCGGGACATGCTGTCGCGCTGCCTGCACGGTGCACAACTCTCCGTGATCATCGGACTGTCGGCTGCTTCGCTGGCCACACTGATCTCGGTCGTCATCGGTATTGCCACCGGCTATCTCGGCGGAAAAGTCGACCTGATCGTGCAGCGTTTCGTGGATGCCTGGATGAGCTTTCCGGAGCTGATCATCCTGATCGTGGTGGTGTCGGTACTCGGGCCGGGCATGCCGCAGATCATCGGCACGCTCGGGCTGCTGCTGGGTATTGCCGGCTCGCGCATCATTCGCAGCGCCGTCGTGTCGGTGCGGGAAAACATGTACGTGCATGCAGCCCAGTCCATTGGTGCCACCACCCCGCGCATCCTCTGGAAACACATCCTGCCCAACATCCTGCCGCCGATCATCGTGCTCTTCACCACGCGTGTGGGTGCCGTCATCCTGGCGGAATCAGGCCTGTCGTTTCTGGGTCTGGGTGTGCCGCCCCCTGCGCCCACCTGGGGTGGGTTGCTCTCCGGCAGCGGACGCACCTACATGTTCCAGGGGCCCTGGCTGGCCTTGGCGCCGGGCCTGTGTCTTACCGTGGTGGTGTACGCCACCAATGTGTTTGGTGATGCGCTCAGGGACTTGCTCGACCCCCGGCTGCGCGGCTCACGTTGAACGGCATGACGCCGCAGGCGCGGCGTTCCAACGATGGACTCGTTTTTCAAAACCGAACTCTGATCCTCATGGTTCCAACAGGAGAAACCAGATGAAGACCACCGAATTGCGTGCCACGCTGGGCCGGCTGGCGGCCGGTGTTGCCTTGCTGGCAGCCAGCGCAACGCTGCACGCTCAGAATGCGCCCGTCCCGATGGACAAGGTTGAAGCGCCCAAATATGGCGGCACGCTCAACATCGCAACGATCTACTACACGATCTCTGCACTCACCTGGGACCCGGCCGACTGGAACTGGAAAGCCAACCACGACACCGGACAGTACTTCGAGCAGCTCTTTGCGGCGGACCTGACCAAGTCGCGTAAATACGGTGGCAAGCATCCGTTTGTGGCCGATGCCTACCTGCCACTGGATGCTGTTCGCGGTGAGCTGGCCGAGAGCTGGAAGTGGTCAGAAAACCCGCTGCGCCTCGAAGTGAAGCTGCGCCAGGGCGTCATGTTCCCCGAAAAGAAAGGGGTCATGGCGGCACGCGAGCTCAATGCCGAAGATGTGGTCGCCAGCTACAACTATCTGAACAACAGCCCCAAGAAAATCCCGCAGTATTTCGACCATCTTTCGAAGGTCGAGGCCACCGGCAAACACACGGTGGTGTTCACGTTCAAGGATTACTTCGCCGAGTGGGACTATCGGTTCGGTTGGGGCTACTACTCAGGCATCCAACCTAAGGAGCTGCTGGCATCGGGCGCGGGGATCAAGGACTGGAAAACCCATGTCGGAAGCGGTCCATTCCAGCTCACCGATTTCGTGAACGGCAACTCCACCACCTTCACGAAGAATCCCAACTACTGGGACAAGGAAACCTTGGGCGGCCAGTCCTACAAGCTGCCCTTCGTCGATCGTGTGGTTTACCGCACCATCAAGGATGAAGCGGCGTCCTATGCGGCCCTGCGCACGGGTCGTCTCGATATGCACGAGGGTATCCGCTGGAGCGCGGTCGAGGAGCTCAAGAAAAACGCGCCGGCGCTGAAGTGGTCCAAGACCTTGGCCTGGAGCGGCACATTCCTGTCGATGCGCGTCGACCAGAAGCCCTTTGACGATATTCGCGTGCGACGCGCGCTGAATATGGCCGTCAACAAGCAGGAGATCGTCAAGACCTTCTGGGGCGGCAATGCCGAGCTTTTCGCCTATCCGCAGCACCCTGATTACATCGGTTACTTTGAGCCGCTGTCGAGCATGCCCGAGTCGGTCAAGGAGCTGTTCACTTACAACCCGGACAAGGCGAAGAGGCTGCTGGCTGAGGCGGGCTACCCGAACGGCTTCACCTTCAAGGTGCAGGTCAATGCCAACAGCCCGGTGCACATGGATCTGTTGCCCATGGTGGGCGCCTACCTCGAGAAAGTGGGCG
>CANHUQ010000057.1 GCA_947463885.1 Burkholderiales bacterium | reverse complement strand
CGCACACCCAGCGGTGCGGCCCTCGATCTCACCCTGACCACCAACGGATCACTGTTGACCCGCAAGGCGGCTGCGCTGCGCGCCGCGGGGCTGAGCCGCATCACCGTGAGTCTCGACGCCCTGGACGATGCCACCTTTCGCGCCATGAACGATGTCGACTTCCCGGTCGCCGATGTTCTGGCCGGCATCGACGCCGCACAAGCCGCAGGCTTTGATGCCATCAAGGTCAACATGGTGGTCAAACGGGGCGTCAACGACGACCAGATCGTGCCCATGGCCCGCTACTTCCGAGCCCGCGGTCAGACCGTTCGCTTCATCGAATTCATGGATGTCGGGTCCTCCAACGGTTGGCGCCTGGACGAAGTGGTGCCCAGCCGTGAAGTCATCGCGGCCATTCATGCTGCGCATCCGGTGGAGCCGCTCGACCCCAACTACCCCGGCGAAGTCGCCGAGCGCTGGCGCTACCTCGACGGCAGCGGCGAAGTTGGCGTGATCTCATCGGTCACCCAGCCCTTTTGCGCCGACTGCTCGCGTGCCCGCCTGTCGACCGAAGGTCGGCTCTACACTTGCCTCTTTGCCGACTCAGGGCACGATCTGCGGGCACTGCTGCGCTCACAGTGCACCGACGCGCAACTCGCTGCAGCGGTCGCACAGATCTGGCAAACCCGGCAAGACCACTATTCCGAAGTGCGCGCCAGTCAATCCCCGGGCCTGCGCAAGATCGAGATGAGTTACATCGGCGGCTGATCCGAACCATGACCGCTCCCGTGTGCACGCTGAGCCTGACCGACCATGGTCGCGCGCCGACCGTGGCCTTGCAGGCACAGGATGAAACCGGACAGACACGCGAGACGCTGATCTGCGGCGAACATCCCCTCACGCTATATCTGGACAAGCGCGAACTCGTCACCCTCATGACGCTGGGCACCCATCCCGAGGACCTCGCACTCGGTTGGCTGCGCAACCAGCGCATCGTCACAGACATCGAGACCCTTGCAGCAGTCCAGGTCGACTGGGACACCGAGTCGGTCGCGATCACGTCGCGCACCCTGGCCGAGCACGGGCGCACCCTCTGGACGGACCAGGCCGCCGAGGCGCTCGATGCACGCCTGGGGCAGCGTACCGTCACCACCGGATGCGGCCAGGGCACCGTCTATGGCGACCTCATGTCCTCGCTGGGCGATGTGCAATGGGGTCACTCCATCCCCCTCACACGCGACGCCGTCTACAGGGTGATCGATCAGGTGCGCGGCCACGACACGCTCTACAAGCAAGCCGGCGCGGTTCATGCCTGCGCCCTCTTTTCTCAAGTGCAGGCTGGCATGCCGCGGCTCCTGCGCTTCGTGGAAGACGTGGGCCGGCACAACGCGGTCGATGCGATTGCGGGCTGGATGTGGCGCGAAGGTCTGTCGGGCGACAATCTTATTTTTTACACCACCGGACGCCTGACCTCCGAGATGGTGATCAAGTGCGCTCAGATGGGCATTCCTGTGCTGATGTCCCGCTCGGGCCTCACCGGCATGGGCCACGCGTTGGCCGAGCAATTGGGTCTGACCATGTTCGCCCGCTGTCAGGGCCGTCACTACCTCCTGTATACCGGCGCCCATCGGCTGCTGGATACTCAGCCGGCCCAAGCATGACCGCTCACACTGAGCCCATCCTGGCCATCCCCCGTGAACAGATCACAGGCGTCGTGCTGGCTGGCGGTCTAAGTCGGCGCATGGATGCCCACGGCACTGGCACCGACAAGGGGCTGCTGCTGTTGGGACACCAACCGATGGTGCGTCAGGTCATCGATCGCCTCGCGCCGCAAGTCGGTCCGTTGCTCCTCAACGCCAACCGCAACCTGCCTGCGTGGCAAGCCTTCGGTTTGCCGGTCATCGCCGATCGCATCGAGGGCTTCGCCGGCCCGCTGGCTGGTTTGCATGCGGTCATGTCATGCAGCACCACCCCCTGGATCGTCACCGTGCCCTGCGATTCGCCGTTCCTGCCGACCGACCTGGTGCAGCGGCTTGCGCATGCCGTGATCACCGCAGACGCGCAGGTGGCGATGGCCCGCACAGGCGATCAGACCCACCCGGTGTTTGCGCTGGTGCGCGCTCATCTGCTGACAGACCTCGAAACCTTTCTGGCCAGCGGTCGTCGGCGCATCGATGCCTGGACCGGTCGGCTGCACACCATCGAAGTGCCCTTCGCCGATGAAGAGGCCTTCGTGAACATCAATACGCCGCAAGAGCTCCAGCAGCATGCCACCCGCCCATCCCCATGACCGCCTCCCCATCCCTGAGTGACTTGCTGGCTGCCCTGCCCGATGGCCTAGCCAAGGCGCTGCCTGTGGCCACTGCATGTGCCGTCATCGAGCAATGCATCTGTCCAATCGCCCAGACCGAGGAGGTGGCTCTGCGCCAGGCCCTGGGGCGTGTACTGGCCCGCGACGTCATCTCCCCCATCGATGTGCCGCCGCACGACAACTCGGCGATGGACGGTTGGGCCGTACGCGCATCTGACCTGAACCCCGCCACTGAAACGCGACTGGTGCAGGCCGGCACTACGTTCGCTGGGCAGGCCTACGCAGGCGCGGTGCAGCCAGGCCATACCGTGCGCATCATGACCGGCGCCGTGATGCCCGATGGCTGCGACACGGTGGTCATCCAGGAAGTGGCGCGCCAGGACGGCACGTCCATCCTGATTCCACCCGGTCAATCCGCTGGCCAGAACCGGCGTCTGCGGGGTGAAGACCTCACTGCAGGCCTGCCAGCACTGGTCGCTGGCCGATGCCTCGGCCCGGCAGACCTCGGGCTTCTGGCCTCGATTGGCGTGGGGCAAGTGCCCGTACAACGGCGGCTGCGTGTGGCATTTTTCTCCACAGGCAGCGAGTTGCGCTCGCTAGGCGAACCACTCGACCCAGGCTGCATCTACGACAGCAACCGCTACACCCTGCATGGGCTGCTCAGCCGACTGGGCGTCGAACTGATCGACATGGGGGTGGTGCCCGACTCGCCCGAAGCCCTTGAGGCGGCCATCCGCACGGCGAGCACACAGGCCGATGCCATCATCTCGTCAGGCGGCGTGTCAGTAGGCGAAGCCGATTACACACGGGCCGTGATGAACCGATTGGGCGAGGTGGCCTTTTGGACCATCGCCATGCGTCCGGGTCGTCCGATGGCGTTCGGGCGCATTGGGCCCGCCTGGTATTTCGGCTTACCCGGCAATCCCGTGGCGGTGATGATCACGTTTCTTTTTTTCGTGCGTGACGCGCTCATCCGGCTGTCAGGCGCCAGCCCCAGGCCGGTCCTGCCACTGCGCGTACGAAGCGTTACGCCCTTGCGCAAACGACCTGGACGTACCGAGTATCAGCGCGCCACTGTTGAACCTGGCCCAGATGGCCTGCTGCAGGCCCGTGTCACCGGTAACCAGGGCTCAGGTGTGCTGCGCTCGATGAGTCAGGCCAATGCCCTGATCGTGCTGCATCATGATCAGGGTGACGTGGCCGCGGGAGACTGGGTCGATGCGATCGGCTTCGAAGGGCTGATCTGACCTGACCTGAGCGATCAGCGCTTGACGGACAGTGAGCCCGGCAAGCTCGCGTAGAACGCAGCGAGATTCTCGATGTCGGCCTTCGACAGCGCCTGCACCTGACCGGCCATGATCGCGTTCTTGCGGGCACCGCTCTTATAGTCGGACAGCGCGCGAACCAGGAAATCGGAATATTGACCGGCGAGCTTCGGATACGACGGGTCGACCGGCGTATTGCCATCCTTGCCATGGCAGGCTGCGCAGACCGCATCGGCCTTGGCCTGCCCGGCCGCACGATCGGCAGCCGAAACAGCCGGCGACATACTGAGCAACGCCAGCAACGCAGCTGAGACTGAAAGCGCACGGGCAGTGCGGGTCATGGATTGGGGCAGAGTCAGCATCATGTGAGTATGGGCTTGAGTTCGGTGCGGACGCATGACGCGCAATCGATCATTTGCTGCCGTACAGGGCAGCCAGATCGGCGATGTCCTGGTCGGTCAGGCTACCTGCGATAGCGCGCATGGAGGGGTGGCTGCGCTCGCCTTTGCGATAGGCCTGCAGCGACAATTCGATGTACTTGCCCGATTGGCCCGTGATCATCGGTACCCGATAGACCGAAGGAAAAGAAGCCTTGTAGCCGGGAATCTCGTGGCATCCGATGCACATCGACGCCTTGCCGCGACCGGCCTCCGCATTGCCCTGAACGGCCGCGCCCTGTGCATGCACGGAGGACGCTGCGAGCGCTGCGGCCAGCACCATCGCCGATGCGATCGATCGTCCGAAAGCTGTATGGGTTCTCATAGTTATCGTGTGGGTGTGCGTCGAGGAAATGAAACGGACGCGAATGCTGCGCTGCGTCGGGGCGGATTCTACCCGAGGGGGCGCTTTTCCGTATACTCGGTCAGGCAGATGACGCAGTGCCCACCCGCTGTCGGGCCCATGCGTGCAGTCCGGATCCACTCCCCAACAGGCGAACCCATTCATGCGTTTCGAAGGCACCTCCTCATACGTCGCGACCGACGACCTCAAACTCGCGGTGAACGCGGCCATCACGCTTCAACGCCCCCTGCTGATCAAGGGCGAGCCTGGTACGGGCAAAACCATGCTGGCCGAAGAAGTGGCCGAAGGTCTAGGCATGCCCTTGCTGCAGTGGCATATCAAGTCCACCACCAAGGCCCAACAAGGTCTGTACGAATACGACGCGGTATCGCGTCTGCGTGATTCCCAACTGGGTGAAGAGCGCGTCAAGGACATCAACAACTACATCGTCAAGGGCGTGCTGTGGCAGGCCTTTGAAGCCGACAAGCCCGTAGTCCTGCTGATCGACGAAATCGACAAGGCCGACATCGAGTTCCCGAACGACCTGCTGCGTGAAATCGACCGCATGGAGTTCTATTGCTACGAGACGCGCCAGCTGATCAAGGCTAAGCACCGCCCGGTGGTGATGATCACCTCCAACAATGAGAAAGAACTGCCGGACGCCTTCCTGCGCCGCTGCTTCTTTCACTACATCAAGTTCCCTGACAAAGAGACGATGCAGGCCATCGTTGATGTGCACCAGCCGAACATCAAAAAGGACATGCTCAAGGAAGCCATGGAAAGCTTCTTCCAGATCCGCGAGCTGCCCGGCATCAAGAAAAAGCCCTCCACTTCCGAGTTGCTTGATTGGCTCAAGCTGCTGATGGCCGAGGATATTCCGGCAGAGGCGCTGCAATCCAAGGACGGCAAGGCCGCTATTCCCCCTTTGCACGGGGCCTTGCTCAAAAATGAGCAAGACGTCCATCTGTTTGAGCGCCTGATTTTCATGGCGCGCCACAACCGCTGACAGGCCGAGCCGGGCATGACGCATGCGCATCGCCCGGTCCTGATCTCAACCTGCAGTTTCTTCAGTCGCATCCATGCATTGGTACTACCTTGCGGCCGCCATCGTGTTCGAGGTCGGCGGCAGCACAGCCATGAAGCTATCCCAGGGTCTGACCAGACCCTGGCCGATTGTCGGCATGATTTTTTTCTATGGCATAGCCTTCGCGTGCAACGCCATGGCCCTGAAGCGGCTCGATCTGTCCGTCACCTATGCAATCTGGTCTGGCATGGGCACGGCACTGGTGGCCATCGTCGGCATGACGTATTTCAAGGAACCGATGAGCGCCCTGCGCATCGGCAGTATCGTATTGATCATCTTTGGTGTGTGCGGCCTGGCGCTGTCCACCCGCTCCACTTAAAACCGAGCGGCCTCGCATGAGCCTCGACTCAGCCCGCACTGCTGGCGCAGCCGCCCCCGCTGCGCCCTGGCCGCCCCAGGCGGTCACGCTGCAGGGCGAGTTCGTGCAACTCGAACCGCTGTCCACCGCACATGCGAGCGGCTTGCGAGACGCCATCACGGATGGTGCATTGCATACGCTCTGGTACACCATCGTGCCGCCCCCGGAGTCGCTTGATGCGTGGATCACCACGTCGCTGAAGGCCCGCGAGGCGGGCGCCGCGATGCCCTTCGTCGTGCGCCGTCTGCGCGATGCGCGCATCGTCGGCTCCACTCGTTACATGAATATCGAGCCTGCCCAGCGTCGGCTTGAAATCGGCACCACGTTTTACAGCGCATCGGTGCAACGCAGTGCGCTCAACACCGAATGCAAGCGTCTGTTGCTCGCGCATGCCTTCGAGGCCCTGCACTGCCTGGCTGTGGAATTTCGCACGCACTGGTTCAATCATCGCTCGCGCGAAGCCATTGCACGCTTGGGTGCCAAGCAAGATGGCGTGCTGCGCCAGCACCAGCGGTTGCCGGATGGCAGCCTGCGCGATACCGTCGTGTTTTCCATCATCGACAGCGAGTGGCCCGCCGTGCGACGCCACCTGCAGGTCCGGCAGGCGCGCTTGCCGGCTCCCTGAGCCGGCCACCCTGACCGCATCACCGCCGTTCATTTTCTGGAGCCACCATGCTGATCGAGTTCTTTCTTCACCTGCGCCAGGCCAAGCTGCCCGTTTCCATCAAGGAATATCTGACCCTCCTTGAGGCCATGCGCAAGAACGTGATCAGCCAGTCACTGGACGATTTCTATTTCCTGTCGCGCGCCACGCTGGTTAAGGACGAGCGCAACTTCGACAAGTTCGACAAAGCATTCGGGGTCTATTTCAAAGGCGTGTCCGAGATGCCGGGCATCGATCTTGATGTGCCGATGGATTGGCTCAAGCGGCAGATGCAGCGAGAGTTCACTGCGGAAGAAAAAGCCCAGATCGAAGCCATGGGTGGGCTCGACAAGCTGCTCGAACGTCTGAAGCAACTGCTCGAAGAACAAAAAGAACGCCACGAAGGCGGCAACAAATGGATCGGCACCAACGGCACCTCGCCCTTTGGCAACGGCGGCTTCAATCCTGAAGGCATCCGCGTCGGCGGCCCGCCCTCAGGCAACCGCACCGCGGTCAAGGTGTGGGAGCAGCGCGCCTATAAAGACTATGACGATCAGGTCGAGATCGGTACCCGCAACATCAAGGTGGCGCTGCGCCGGCTGCGCAAGTTCGCCCGCCAGGGTGCTGAAGACGAACTGGATCTGGACGACACCATCGCCAGTACCGCGCGTAACGCCGGCTATCTAGACATCAAGATGGTCCCCGAGCGGCACAACACCATCAAGGTGCTGATGCTGCTGGATGTGGGCGGCACGATGGACGACCACATCAAGCGCACCGAGGAGCTGTTCTCAGCCGCCAAGACCGAGTTCAAGCATCTGGAGTTTTACTACTTCCACAACTGCGTCTATGACTTCGTGTGGAAGAACAACAAGCGGCGCCATTCCGAGCGCATGGCCACCTGGGACCTGCTGCGCAAGTACAACGCCGACTACCGTCTGATCTTCGTGGGCGATGCCACGATGAGCCCCTATGAAATCCTGCAGCCTGGCGGCTCGGTGGAGTACAACAACGAAGAAGCCGGCGCCATCTGGCTGCAGCGCCTGGCCGAGCGGTTCCCGAAATTCGCCTGGCTCAACCCAGAGCCCGAAGGCGTCTGGGAGTATCGCCAGTCCATCTCAGTCATTCGTCAGGTACTGGCCAACCGCATGTACCCGGTGACGCTCGGCGGCCTGGAAAAGGCCATGCGCGAGCTGTCGAAATAAGGCAGGTCAGAACGCGAACGCCACGCCCAGGCTGGGGCCGTTGAAGCGGTACTTCATCGCCCCCACCAGGCTGTCCTTGCTGACATCCAGGTCGTAACGCACAAAGCGATAGCCCAGCGCAGCCGACCAATTCGGCGTGAAGTGCCAGCTGAGAGCAGCTTCGGTATTCAGCAAGCCGCCCTGGTACGCCCCATAGGTCAAGGAAAAGAAGTCGACCCGCCCGGTCAGACGCAATTCAGGTGTGAGGCTCATCGCACCAAACAGTCCCACGGTCGGCAAGGGCACCAGCACATCTTCACGCTGCGCAGCAAACGGGCTGCTGATGCCATTCACAGAGCCCTGCCCTGATACCAGCGCCACGAAGCGTGTGACGTGCACACCCAGTGACCCACCCAGCTCCGCGGTCGGTGTGCGAATGGCTGACCAGCCCACGCTGGCGCGATAGACGTCGGTATTGAACGAGCCGCTCAAGGTCGCCGAGGCTGGGTAGACCGTGTCGTCCCAGGTGATGTCGCGATCGATCGTGCGGGTGCCACTGCGCTTGAGACTCAGGTATTCCACCTCCAGCCGAAAGCTCTGGCTGAAGCGCCAACCGAACAGCGCCGAGGGCAGGGTTTTCTTGTCAGGCAAACCCAGGTCGCTTTCCAGATCGACCTGTGTACCGCTGCCTGGCAGGCTGCCGTCAATGCGCACTTTGGAATCGATCGTGGGCCGGAAGGCCGACACAAGCAGCCACGCATCGCGGTCGAAATGCTGGGCGTATGCCTGGCTCGTACCCGTCACCAGCAGGCCCAGCATGGCGGCACGCGCCGCTGCAACCACCGAGCGGGTCGATTGGCTTCGGACAACAGACTGATGCAAGAGCGGTGTGTACATGGATGGACTCCTCAGGAGGACCACCACTCGAATCGCAGCGGTCAAATCAGTACTGTATCTTGACCGCGAACAGCCAAGGCGCCAAGCCAGTCGGTGCGCGCATCACGTAAACCGTAACGCCGCGCAACGACCGCAGCGCGTGACCACAGCATCTGGCCTGTGGCCGACAAAGGCGGACCATTGAAGGCCAGCACCACCCGGTTACCGGCTGGCACGGGTGCCATGGCCAGCACGCGACCATCGAAGGCACGGCCAATTCGCGCCAGACTGTCTGCAAATCCGTGCGATGCGCCAAAGAGATTCACCACGAGCATGCCGGGCGCCGTCATGGCACGCCGACAGTGTCGATAAAAGCTCAGCGAATCGAGGACCGGCCCGCGCGCGTGCTCGTCATACACATCGACCTGAACCACACCGAACCGGCCGATGGATGTTGGGGCGCGGATCACCCGCGCAGCGTCGGCATGCAGGACCTCAAGACGTGCATCGTCCTCAGGCAGCGCAAACCACAGCCGCGCCACGTCGATCACCTGCTTGTCGCGCTCCACAACTGTGATCCGCGTCTTCGGCAGGCGACGATGGTAAAACCGCGTGAGCGCGCCCGCCCCCAGGCCCAGTTGCAGGATCTCGTCCGGGGGCGACATGAAGAGCAGCCAGGCCATCATGCGTCGCACGTAATCGAGCTCGATGTCGAACGGCCGCGACACCCGCATCGCCCCTTGAATCCAGGGCGTGCCGAAATGCAGATACCGCACCCCGCCTTCTTCAGACAAGGTCACATCGGAATGATCAGAAATCATCAAAAAGCGCTCAATTTCAATTGGCTGGCCAACATCGCTGGAGCGTCGGACACCACGGTGTCGCAGGCGCGTCAGGACACCGCCTGACCGTCTGAGGCGGCATCGAATTGCAAACGAGCGAGCCTTGCATACAGACCGCCGCGCGCAAGCAGGTCGGCATGGCGTCCTTGCTCAACAATCTGCCCATCATCCATTACCACGATCAGGTCCGCACGCTGCACGGTGGACAAGCGATGCGCCACGACAATGGTCGTGCGTCCGCGCATCGCGGTTTCCAGCGCCTGCTGCACCAGCCGCTCGCTCTCGGTGTCGAGCGCACTCGTGGCTTCGTCCAGCAGCAACAGCGGCGCGTCCTTGAGGATGGCGCGCGCAATGGCGATACGCTGGCGTTGTCCGCCCGAAAGTCGCACGCCTCGCTCACCCAAGAAGGTGCGATAGCCCTGGGGGAGCTCACTGAGAAAACCGTGAGCCTGCGCCGCTTGCGCCGCTGCAATCACCTCGGACTCACTGGCCTGCGGGCGTCCGTAACGTATGTTTTCGAGCGCATCGGCCGAGAAAATCACAGCATCCTGAGGGACGAGCGCAATGCGCGCACGCAGCGCATCCAAGTCCCATCGCGACATCTCCACGCCGTCCACGCGCAGGCTGCCGCCCGAGATGTCATAGAACCTCAGCAGCAATTGCAGCACGGTGCTCTTGCCTGCACCACTCGGCCCCACCAGCGCCACGGTATGACCCGCAGGGATATCCAGCGTGAACGCGTTCAAGGCCGCGCGCTCGGGTCGCGAAGGATAGGCAAATTGCACCGCCTCGAACGCAATGGCAGCGCCCTGTGGCGCAGGGGCGGGGGTCGGCTCAGGTGACTGCGGCGAGCGAATCACGGGCTGTGCGCGCATCAACTCATCCAGCCGCTCCGAGGCGCCTGCAGCACGCAGCAGATCGCCCCACACCTCCGCCAGCACCGCTGCGCTGGAGGCCACCATGCCGAAATAGATCAGCGTCTGACCCAACTGGCCTGCGGTCATCTCGCCGCGCATCACCGCAGTGGTGCCGCTGTAAAGCCCGAAAATCGCCGAGCCGAAAGCCGACGCGATGATGAACACCGTGAGCCATGCCCGCGCGCGGGTGCGCCGAATCGAGGTCTCGAAGGTCGACGCGTTGGACTGCGCATATCGATCGGCCTCGCGTGACTGCTGGCCATAGCTCTGCACCACCGGGATGGCATTGAGCACTTCCGCAGCGATGGCGCTGGAATCGGCCAGGCGGTCCTGACTGGCCCGCGACAGCTTGCGCACCCGACGCCCGATCCAGATCGAGGGCAACACAATGAACGCCAGCAGGGCAATCACCGTACCCGCAAGCTTGGGCACCGTGAAAAGCAGCATCCCCAGGCTGCCTGCAAACATGACCGCGCTACGCAATCCCATCGAAAAGCTGGACCCGACCACGGTCTGCACGAGCGTCGTGTCTGCAGACAAGCGCGACAACACCTCGCCTGTTTGAGTGGTCTCAAAAAACTGCGGGCTTTGCGAGAGCACCCGTGCATAGACCGCATTGCGCAGGTCCGCGATCACCCGCTCGCCCAACCAGGTCACCATGTAATAGCGGGCTGCCGTAAATCCGGCCATCAGCAGCGCAGCACCGAACAGCATCAGAAAACTGCGGCGTACCGCATCGTGGCGGGCAAGTACATCGCCACCAAACCCGGTATCGATCACGCCGCGCAAGAGCACTGGAACGACCAGTGTGGCTGCGGCGGCAGCCAACAGAAACATCATCGCCAATGCTGTGCGCCCGGCGTAGGGGCGCAGCCACGGCAGCAAGCGGCTCAGACCAGAGAGGCGTTGAGGCGACGAAGCAGCAGGCGGTGCGTTAGAAGTGGTCACGTTGCACGATCAATGAATCGCGCACAGGTTAACAGAGGGTCACAGCGGGCCTGATCCGCGATGGCTCGGCGATCGCTTGGCGATGGCTCGGTGCGGTCGTGCTTGGGTGGTACATGGCGGCGCCAGTCGGGCGGCCAATGCCAGCGCCTCGCCGCCACGGCTGTCTTAGCGTGCAGCCGCTGGCGCTGTGCGCAGCACTTCCTCGATCGTTGTCTGCCCCGATGCCACCTTGAGCGCGCCCGAGACGCGCAAGGGCCGCATCCCTTCACGCATCGCGGCGTCGCGCAAAGGCTCAAGCTCGAGCGTGTCTGTCACGCAGTCGCGCACAGACTCGCTCATCTCCAGCAACTCATACAGGCCAGCTCGCCCTGCGTACCCTGTATTGCGACATTCCATGCATCCCACGGCTTTCCAGACGGTCTGCGGGCGCCGCGCACGGTAGGGGCGAGTCAGGGCTTCCCACTGCGCCTCGGCCGGAGCCTCAGTGGGCGCCTTGCAATGCGCGCACAGGCTGCGCACCAGACGTTGCGCCAGCACGCCCACCAAGGTCGCCTTCAACAAAAACGCCGGCACGCCCAGATCAAGCAACCTGGTGATCGCACTGGGCGCATCGTTGGTGTGCAAGGTGGCTAACACCAAGTGGCCGGTCAGCGCAGCCTGCACCGCCATCTCGGCCGTGGCCAGGTCGCGGATTTCGCCCACCATGATGATGTCCGGGTCCTGACGCATCAGCGCACGAATACCCTCCGCGAAGCCCAAGTCGATGCCGGTCTGCACCTGCAGCTGGTTGAAGGCCGGCTCGACCATTTCGATCGGGTCTTCCACCGTGCAAACGTTGACCTCATCGGTCGCCAATTCCCTGAGCGTGGCATACAACGTGGTGGTCTTTCCAGAGCCCGTCGGTCCTGTGACCAGCACAATGCCATGGGGCTGGGCAGTCATGCGCGACCAGCGAGTCAAGTCTTCAGGCGCGAAGCCCAGGTCCGCGAAACTGCGCTGCAGCACTTCCGGATCAAAGATGCGCATCACCAGCTTTTCGCCAAAGGCCGTGGGCAGCGTCGACAGACGCAACTCCACTTCGCGGCCATCAGCCATGCGGGTCTTCACGCGCCCGTCCTGGGGTCTGCGCTTTTCCACCACATCCATGCGGCCCAACAGCTTGATGCGACTGGTCATCGCGGCCATCACCGGGGCCGGCACCTGATAGACCGTATGCAGCACACCATCGATGCGAAACCGCACGGCACCCGTGTCGCGGCGCGGCTCAAGATGAATGTCGCTGGCACGCTGCTCGAAGGCGTACTGCCAGAGCCAGTCCACAATCGTGACGATATGCCGATCGTTCGCATCGAGGCTGCGACCGCCCTGCCCCAACTCCACCAGCTGCTCGAAGTTGCCGGCAGGCCCGGCGCCTCCGCGGCGCTGCGCATCGCGCACCGACTTGGCCAGACTGAAAAATTCGACGATGTAGCGCGCAATGTCCTGCGGATTAGCCACCACCCGCCGCACCTCACGGCGCAGCAGCCCCGAGAGCTCATCGACCCAGTCGGTCACCATCGGCTCGGCCGTGGCCACCACCACTTCATGGTCACGTACCGACACCGGCAAGATGCCATGACGGCTCGCATACTGACTTGACATGACTTCTGCGATGCGTGCGAAGTCCACTTTCAACGGATCGATACGCAGATATGGCAGCCCGCTGCGCTGCGCAAGCCACTCGGTCAACCCTTCAAGCGTCAGCGCCTTGCCGGTGGAAGGGGCAGTCAAGGCCCGCTGCGAGAGCGACACCAGTGGGTGCAAGGCCCCCGCTGCAAGCGATGCCTGTTGCACAATGCGCTGGCCTTCATCGCGCGCAATCAGCCCGTCTTCGATCAGTGCGGGCAGAAGGCCAGCCACCGACAAACGGTGGCCGACCGGCCAGCCAGGCAAGGTTCGAGGCGTGGGTGCAGGCTCCATCACCTAACAAGCTTAGCGGCGCCGATCAGGCGGGCGACGGCGACACGGACAAACGGGCGGGAAACCCGACGGTCGGGTCAGAGCCCCCTCACGCGGGCCGCACTCACGCGAGCCGCACCCACGCCGGTGGTACGCCTGCCGCCGATCTCAGCTGTGTGCCACCCCCAGCAACAATGCATTCAAGCGCTTCACAAACCCAGCAGGATCTTCCAGTTGCCCGCCCTCGGCCAGCACGGCCTGATCGAACAGCAGATGCGACCAGCCGTCGGCATCCGCAGCCCCTTGCGCCTCGGCCTTGATACGCGCCACCAGCGGATGCGAGGGATTGATCTCCAGGATCGGCTTGCGTTCAGGGGCTTTTTGCCCGGCCTGCTTGAGCATGCGCTCCAGCGTGCCGCTCATCTCGCCTTCATCAGATACCAGGCATGACGGGGAATCGGTTAGGCGGTCGGTGACCCGCACATCCTTCACCTTCTCGCCCAAGGCGGTCTTCATGCGCGCGACCAGATCAGCGAAGTCTTTTGCGACCTCTTCAACTTTGGCCTTCTCTTCTGCATCCTGCAGGCTGCCTAAGTCGAGGCCACCGCGCGCCACAGAGACCAACTGCTTGCCATCGAATTCGCTCAGGAACGACAGCATCCATTCGTCCACCCTGTCTGAGAGGACCAGTACTTCAACCTCTTTGCGGCGGAACACTTCCAGATGCGGGCTGCTGCGGGCGGCCGACTCGTTTTCCGCGGTCACGTAGTAAATCTTGTCCTGGCCTTCCTTCATGCGACTCACATACTGCGCAAGTGACACGGTCTGCTCACCCGACGCCGTCGAGGTGGACGCAAAACGCAACAGCTTCGCCAGACGCTCCTGGTTGCCAAAGTCCTCGCCCAGACCTTCTTTCAACACCTGGCCAAATTCGCCCCAGAACTTGGCATAGTCTTCGGCCTTGTTTTCGGCCAGGTCCTCGAGCATCGACAACACGCGCTTGGTGCTGCCCTCGCGAATGGCGCGCACATCGCGGCTTTCCTGCAGGATTTCGCGCGAAACATTGAGCGGCAGATCGGCTGAATCGACCACGCCCTTCACAAAGCGCAGATACACCGGCATCAGTTGCTCGGCGTCGTCCATGATGAATACGCGACGCACATACAGCCGAATGCCGCGACGATGCTGCCGGTCCCACAGGTCAAAGGGCGCACGGGCGGGCACATACAGCAGCTGGGTATATTCGCTGCGCCCCTCCACGCGGTTATGCGTCCAGGCAAGGGGCGCGTCTGCGTCATTGGTCAGATGCTTGTAGAACTCACGATATTGCTCGTCTTCAATCTCGGACTTGCTGCGCGTCCACAATGCACTGGCCTGGTTGACCGTCTCCCACTCCACCGCATCGCCTTCTTTCGTGGCCTCCTGCTTCATGCGGATCGGCAGCGAAATATGGTCGGAATACTTCCGAATGATCGACTGCAAGCGCCATCCGCTCAGCAGATCAGCCGGGTCTGAGGCGTCGTCGTCTTCCGGCTTGGCACGCAGGTGCAAGGTCACGCGGGTGCCGCGCTCAGCGCGCGTCATCGGCTCGATGCTGAATTCTCCCGTGCCCTCCGACTCCCAGCGAATACCCTCCTCAGGCGTCAATCCGGCTCTGCGCGATTCCACCGTCACCCGGTCGGCCACGATGAAGGACGAATAAAAACCCACGCCGAACTGACCGATCAAATTGGCGTCGCGCGCCTTGTCGCCAGTGAGATTGGAGAAGAACTCCTTGGTGCCTGAGCGCGCAATGGTGCCCAGGTTATCGATGGCTTCCTGCCGTGACAGTCCGATACCGTTGTCAGTAATGGTGATCGTGCGGGCGGCCGCGTCGTGCTCGATGCGAATCTGCAGATCAGTGTCGGTGCCGTACCAGTCCGGATGGTCAATCGCCTCAAAGCGCAGCTTGTCGCAGGCATCCGAAGCGTTGGATACCAGCTCTCGCAAGAAGATCTCGCGGTTGCTGTAGAGCGAATGGATCATCAGCTGCAAGAGCTGCGTCACTTCGGTCTGAAAGCCCAGGGTTTGCTTGGTGTCACTCATGTCTGAATCGCCAGTCGTTTTGAAAAGTCAGGGTTTGAAGCCGTAAAATCTTCAGTCTTGGGGCTGGTCCTCTCACTTTTCAAGTCCCACGGCGCCCGCGCTCATGTCTGCCGATTTTCTCTCGTTCCTGGTGTTCGCCGTGGTCGGTGCCTTCACGCCTGGCCCCAACAACACCATCGCGCTGGCCACGGGCGTGCATTTCGGCGCACGGCGGGTGGCGCCCCATGCCCTGGGCACCATGCTGGGATTCTCCAGCATGTTGCTGCTGGCCAGCGTCGGTGCCCTGGCAGCCTTGCTCGCCATGCCGGGCATTGAAGGGGCGCTACGCGCGCTGGGGGTGGGCTACTTGCTCTGGCTGTCATGGCGCCTGGCCAACAGTCATGGGCCCGACGGCAAGTCGCTGAGCCAACCGCTGGCTGTCTGGCAATCCACCCTGATCCAGTTCGTGAGTCCCAAAGGTTGGATGCTCGCCATCTCGGTCGCGGGCACCTGGTTCACCACGCTTGCTGGTCAGTACGCCGCCCTGGCACTGCACATTGTGGTGTTTGCCCTGATTTGCGCAGCGAGCATCACGCTATGGGCCAACGTGGGTGGTGCGTTGCAGGGCTGGCTGGCCCACCCAACCCGGCTCAGGTTGTTCAATTGGACGATGGGCGCGGCGCTGGCGGCCAGTGCGTTGTCCATGTTGTGAGCCTTCCTGAGCCTGCTGGCGGTCACCTCAGAACGAAAAGAATCCCTCCACCAGCGCAGCACTCACCCCCTCAAACCCACCCGGCGACCATTTCGCGTCGCGGCTCTTGTCGATCAGCAGAGCGCGCACGCCTTCCGGAAAATCAGGGTGCCGCTGGCATTGCTTGGCTACCACCAGAT
>CANHUQ010000056.1 GCA_947463885.1 Burkholderiales bacterium | reverse complement strand
GGGGAATTACGCTCCCTGCTGCGCGACAAGAACGTGCGCCACGCCGGCATCGTACGCAACGGCAATGCGGTGGAAGTGCGCTTTCGCGATGAAGCCACCGCGGCGCGCGCACGCAGCCTGATCACCGATGCCAATGCCGACCTGGCGCTCACCGATGTGCCTGCCGAAGCCGGCGAGTTCAAGTTCGCGGTCACCCTCAAGCCTGCTGCGGAAAAGACCCTACTCGAAAACTCGGTGCGCCAGAACATCACCACGCTGCACAACCGCATCAACGAACTCGGCGTATCGGAACCCGTTATTGCCCAGCAAGGCGCCGACCGCATCGTGGTCCAGTTGCCCGGCGTGCAGGACACCGCACGCGCCAAGGACATCCTCGGTCGCACCGCCACGCTCGAATCGCGCCTGGTCGACCTCAGCCAGGAAGCCCAGGCAGCCGTGGCCGAACAGGGCCCGGTGCCCTTCGGCTCCGAACTGTTTCGCCAGGGGCGTGGTGCGCCAGTGGTGCTGCGCAAGCAGGCCATCTTTACGGGCGAGCAGCTGACCAGTGCAGCCGCCACCTTCGACGAAAACCAGCGACCTGCGGTAGCCATCAGCCTGAACGATGCCGCCGGCCGGGTGCTGCGTGAGGTCTCGCGCGAGAACATCAAGAAGCCGATGGCGGTCGTGCTGTTCGAACGTGGTCGTGGCGAAGTGCTCACCGTGGCCACCATCCAGTCGGAGTTGGGTTCGCGCTTTCAGATCACCGGCATGGAGTCGCCCCAAGCCTCCAACGATCTGGCCTTGCTGCTGCGCGCGGGCGCGCTTGCCGCCCCCATGGAAATCATCGAAGAGCGCACCATCGGCCCCAGCCTCGGTGCCGAGAACATCCGCAAGGGCTTCAACTCGACCCTCTACGGATTCATTGCGATCGCCATCTTCATGATCGCGTACTACCTGTTGATGGGCGTCTTCTCCACGATCGCGCTAGCGGTCAACGTGCTGCTTCTGGTCGCGCTGCTGTCGCTGCTGCAGGCCACGCTCACCCTGCCCGGCATTGCCGCCATTGCGCTCACGCTGGGCATGGCCATCGACGCCAACGTACTCATCAACGAGCGCATCCGCGAAGAACTGCGCAACGGCGCCACGCCTCAGGCGGCCATCTCCACCGGCTACGAGCGCGCCTGGGGGACCATCCTCGACTCAAACATCACGACCCTGATTGCAGGCGTGGCGCTGTTGGTCTTCGGGTCAGGGGCGGTGCGCGGCTTTGCCGTCGTGCACTGCCTGGGCATTCTCACCTCGATGTTCTCTGCGGTGGTGGTCTCACGCGGCCTGGTCAACCTCTGGTACGGCGGGCGCAAGAAGCTGTCCACGATCTCGATCGGCCAAGTCTGGAAACCCAAGGGAGCCTGAGGCCATGGAATTTTTCCGGATCAAGCGTGACATCCCGTTCATGCGCCATGCGCTGGTGCTGAACGTCATTTCGCTGGTGACCTTCCTGGCCGCAGTGGCCTTCCTTGCCGTGCGCGGTCTGCATTTCTCCATTGAATTCACCGGCGGCACGGTCATGGAAGTGGCCTATCCGCAGGCGGCCGACATCGAGCAGGTGCGCGGGACCGTCGGTGGGCTTGGGTTTTCCGAAGTGCAGGTTCAAAACTTTGGCACGGCCCGCGACGTCATGATCCGGCTGCCGGTGCAAAAGGGCGTGACCTCGGCTCAACAGAGCGAGCAGGTCATGACCGCCCTCAAGGCGGCCACACCCGGAGTCGAGCTGCGTCGAGTCGAATTCGTGGGGCCGCAGGTGGGCAAGGAGTTGGCCACCGATGGCGCGCTTGCGCTGCTGTTTGTCGTGGTCGGCATCATGATCTACCTGGCCTTTCGCTTCGAGTGGAAGTTTGCGGTGGCCGCCATCATTGCCAACCTGCACGATGTGATCATCATCCTGGGTTTTTTCGCGGCCTTTCAGTGGGAGTTTTCGCTGTCGGTGCTGGCCGCCGTGCTCGCCGTGCTGGGCTATTCGGTCAATGAGTCGGTGGTGATCTTCGACCGGATCCGCGAAACCTTCCGCGGCAAGCGACGCATGGACACCGTGCAGGTCATCGACCATGCGATCACCAGCACCATTTCGCGCACGATGATCACCCACGGCAGCACCCTCATGATGGTGCTGGCGATGCTGTTCTTCGGCGGCCCCACCCTGCATTACTTCGCACTGGCATTGGCCATCGGTATCTGCTTTGGCATCTATTCCTCGGTGTTCGTCGCCGCAGCCATTGCCATGTGGCTGGGAGTCAAGCGCGAGGATCTGATCAAGCCGGTTGTGAAAAAGGAAGGCGCGGAAGCCGAGCTGCCCTGAAGCACCGGCACGATGCCATGACGCAAACCGCCCCCATTGCCCATCGCCCCGAGCTTTCACGGTTCGACACCCGCATCGAGGGGCAGCTGTGTCGTCTGGACTATCGGCTGCATGGTGCAGTGATGGCGATCCATCACACCGAAGTGGCGCCGGCACTGGAAGGCCGGGGGATTGCCAGCGCTTTGGTGCAGGCGGCGGTGACTCATGCGCGCAGCGAAGGCCTGAAGATCCGGCCCCTGTGCTCGTATGTGAGTACCTGGATGCGCCGCCACCCTGAGCACACCGATCTGCTGGCCTGAGCCACACTGAGTTCACCGCTGTCAGCCGGACCCATCCAACCCTTCGCTCAACGGAGTCCGATCGCCATGACGCAGTCCTCCGCCCGCAGGCCTCTGGCTGAGCAACCCATCCGAATCTGGGACCTCCCCCTGCGGCTGTTTCACTGGCTGCTGGCCGCGACCGTACTCGGGTCGTTCATCTCAGCCAAGGTCGGCCACATGGTGTGGCACGAGCGCCTGGGTTGCGTGGCCCTGGCGCTGCTGGCGTTTCGGCTGGTCTGGGGCCTTGCCGGCAGCCGTTATGCGCGCTTCTCGGCTTTTGTGCGCGGGCCAGGTTCGGTCAGAGCCTATCTGCGAGGCGAGTGGCGCGGCGCCGGACACAACCCGCTGGGCGCCCTCTCGGTGCTGGCCATGCTGGCAGCCTTGAGCTTTCAAGCGGTCTCGGGCCTATTCACCAATGACGACATTGCCTTCGAAGGGCCGCTGGCGCATCGGGTCTCAGGCAGTCTGACCAGTCTGCTGACGACGCTGCATCGGGGCAACGAAAACGTGCTGCTGGCGCTGATCGGGCTGCATGTGGCAGCGATCGTGTATTACCGCGTGGCCAAGCGTCATGACCTGATCGGCCCGATGCTTCACGGCAACGCCACCCACCCCGCGGGTGTGGAAGGGGCACAAGACGATCTGCGCACGCGCGCGCGGGCGCTCATCATTGCCACCCTGTGCGCACTGGCGGTGGCCTGGCTGGTGCGCAACTGAGTCGCGCGCACCCGCCCAGGCCACAGCCCTCAACCGATCAGCAGGACTCAGTCGCGACGGAAGT
The DNA here is from genome assembly GCA_947463885.1 of Burkholderiales bacterium. Taxonomy (GTDB): domain Bacteria; phylum Pseudomonadota; class Gammaproteobacteria; order Burkholderiales; family Burkholderiaceae_E; genus UBA4615. Next base: position 12,716 of record CANHUQ010000056.1, on the reverse strand, counting down.
CGTCGTGGCAGCCTTTGCAGGTGGCGCCCGTGGCCGCAAACTGGGTTCTCAGCGTGGCGGCATCGGCCGCCGCTGCCGGCAGCTTGGCGGTTTCGGTCAGCATCTTTTCGTAAGCCGCCTGGAACTTGGCGCTGTCACGCCAGATTTCAGGCTTAGCGCGGGTGTTCAGACCCGTCTCAGTGCCTGCGCCAAAGGCTGCGCCCGGCAGCTTAGCCAGGGTGGCGACCAGGTTGGCATTCTCGGTGGCGACCTTCGCGTCGAAAGGCACACGGTTGTTGGCCATGGCACCCAGACGCCCGAAATGGGTGCCCAGGACGGAGTACGCCGACTGACGGTATTTGATCGCATCTTCGGGCTTGGCAAACTGCGCCTGTGCGGCCAGCGGGGACAGGGCGGCGGCGGTCGCCACAACGGCAAACAGGGTCTTCATGGGGATGCACTCCGGAAAAGATCGGGTCAGGTGAGCGGCGGCGTCAAGAGCCAGCGGCCGCTGTCGCCTCGGGATGAGGGCACTACAAGCAGCACTGTATCAGCGAGGCTGCCGGCTGGTCGATAGCCCGACCGGCATCGAGGGGCGACTCAGGGGGCGCCCCCCACCTCAGACCCGCAGGGCCAACTCAGCCGCTTTGCCAATATAGGACGCTGGGGTCATGCCGCGCAGCCGCTCGCGCTCCGATGGCGGAATGGGGAGCGCATCGACAAAGTTCGCCAGCGCTTCAGCACTGATACCTTTGCCACGCGTGAGCTCCTTGAGTTGCTCGTACGGATTGGGCACGCCGTAGCGGCGCATCACGGTTTGAATCGGCTCGGCCAGCACTTCCCAGCAGGCATCGAGGTCCTGTGCCAGGCGCAGCTCATCGACCTCCAATTTGCCCAGACCACGCAAGCAGGCATCCCAGGCCAGCAGGGTGTGACCGAACGCCACGCCCACATTGCGCAGCACCGTGGAATCGGTCAGGTCTCGCTGCCAACGCGACACCGGCAGCTTGTCGGACAGGTGCCGAAGCAGCGCATTGGCAATGCCCAGGTTGCCCTCCGAATTTTCGAAGTCGATCGGATTGACCTTGTGCGGCATGGTCGATGAACCGATCTCGCCTGCCTTCAGCCGCTGCTTGAAGTAGCCCAGCGAGACGTAGCCCCAAATGTCTCGGTCCAGATCGAGCAGGATCGTATTGACGCCGGCCATGGCATCGAAGAGTTCGGCCATCCAGTCGTGCGGTTCAATCTGAATCGTCCACGGGTTGAACTCCAGACCCAGCGCACGCTCGACCACGCCGCGCGCAAAGCCTTCCCAGTCAACCTCGGGATACGCCGACAGATGCGCATTGAAATTGCCCACCGCGCCGTTCATCTTGGCGCGGGGCTTGACCGCAGCCAGGCGCTCGCGCGCATGCTTCAGACGCGCCACCACGTTGGCGATTTCCTTGCCCAGCGTCGAGGGCGTGGCGGGCTGGCCGTGCGTACGCGAGAGCATCGGACGATACGCATGCGTATGCGCCATCGTGCGCAAGGTCGCAACGATCGCATCGAGTGCGGGCAGCATGACCTCATCACGCGCCGCACGGAACATGAGCGCATGCGACGTGTTGTTGATGTCTTCAGACGTGCAGGCGAAATGAATGAACTCGGAGGCGGCCTCGAGTTCGGCATCGCCCTGCACACATTCCTTCAGAAAATACTCGACCGCTTTGACGTCATGGTTCGTGACGGCTTCAATCGCCTTGACCCGCGTGGCCTGCGTAGCGCCGAACGTCTGCACGATGCCACGCAAGCGCTCACGCGCATGCGTCGAGAAAGGCGGCAGTTCCGGCAACCCCAGATCAGAGAGCGCCACCAGCCATTCAATCTCGACCTGTATACGGTGTCGCACGAAGGCCGACTCGGACAACAACGGCCGCAGCGCATGCACTTTGGCGGCATAGCGACCATCGAGCGGCGAGAGCGCCTCAAGGGCAAAGTCATGGGCCGCGTGGGCGGTATCGGTAGCGGCAGAAGGTGTATTCATGGGCGCAAATGATAGCGCCCGGACAGGGCCACCCAAGCACACTGGAGCCTTTGCGCTATATTGGCGGCCTCTTCGACCCCCCCGCAGCCCCGAAAGATGAAGCTGATCGGCTCAGACGGCAGTCCCTACGTGCGCAAGGTTCGGGTAGTGCTGGCCGAAAAGAAAATCGACTACCAGTACGTCCGCGACGATGTCTGGTCGCCGCATTCAGTGGTGCCGCACTCCAATCCCTTAGGCAAGGTGCCCACGCTTGTGACCGATGACGGCGCCGCTGTCTTCGATTCCCGCGTGATCGTCGAATACCTCGACACCGTGACGCCCATTGCCCGACTCATTCCGCCCTCCGGGCGTGAACGCGTGGAAGTGCGCTGCTGGGAAGCGTTGGCCGATGGCTTACTCGATGCGGCCATCCTGATTCGCATTGAATCCACCCAGCGGCCGGAAGCGCTGCGCAGCGCAGACTGGGTTGCACGTCAGACCGGTAAGGTCGATGCCGCATTGGCCGCCATGGCCAACGGGCTCGAAGACAAGGCGTTTTGCAGCGGGGGTAAATATTCACTCGCTGATATCGCTGTGGGATGCGCGCTCGGGTATCTTGACTTCCGCTTCCCACAGATCGATTGGCGGACTCGCCACGAGAACCTCTCGCGTCATGCCGACAAGATGCTGGCGCGCCAATCGTTCCTGGACACCGCGCCACCCAAGGTCTGAGTCCGACCTCAGGCCGGCGCAAACGACTCCGCTCGCGCCCGCGCCCAGAAGCCGGCGTGAATCGGCCACCTCGACAGATCACCCTCAAGCAAGGCCCCTGCACGCATCGGCGGATATAGCGTCGCCAGCGTGCGGACTTCATTGCCGTTAACGCGTCGCACGATGTGCTCGCGCCGAAACTGCGAGGGGTGTGTGAGCCCCGCAGCCGCCACCATCTCGGCCACTGCCTTGAGCGTGTTCTGATGAAAGTTGAACACGCGCTCGGCTTTGTCGGGCACGACCAGCGCACGCTGGCGCACCGGGTCCTGCGTGGTCACTCCCGTGGGGCACCGCCCGGTGTGACAGCTCATCGCCTGAATGCAGCCCACCGCAAACATGAAGCCGCGTGCACTGTTGCACCAGTCAGCGCCCAGCGCCATGGTGCGCACCACATCGAAGGCGCTGATCACTTTGCCGGCCGCCCCCAGACGCACACGATCGCGCAGGTTCAGCCCCACCAGCGTGTCATGCACCAGCATGAGTGACTCGCGCATCGGCGCACCCATGCGGTCGATGAATTCGACCGGCGCCGCACCCGTGCCCCCTTCCTTGCCATCGATGACGATGAAGTCCGGGGTGATTCCGGTCTCGTGCATAGCCTTGGCGATGGCGAACCATTCCCAGGGATGGCCGATGGCGAGCTTGAACCCAGTGGGTTTGCCCCCCGACAGTTCGCGCAAGCGCTGTACGAACTCAAGCAGCCCGATCGGCGTGGAAAACGCCGAGTGCGCGGCGGGCGACACGCAGTCTTCCCACGCGGGCACACCACGCGCCTGGGCAATCTCGGGCGACACCTTCGGGCCCGGCAACACACCGCCATGCCCTGGCTTAGCCCCCTGCGACAGTTTGATCTCGATCATGCGCACCTGAGGGTCGAGCGCATTGTCAATGAACCTCTGCGCATCAAACCCGCCCTGCGCATCCCGGCATCCGAAGTAACCCGACCCGATCTCCCAGATCAGATCGCCACCGGCTTCACGGTGATAGGTTGAGATCGAGCCCTCACCGGTATCGTGTGCAAAGCCGCCTCGTTGCGCGCCCTGATTGAGCGCACGAATGGCGTTGGCCGACAACGCACCGAAGCTCATCGCTGAAATGTTGAAGATCGATGCGTTGTACGGCTGCGTGCAGGCAGCGGCGCCAATGGCCACACGAAAATCATGCGAAGCCTCTGGTGCCGGGGCCAGCGAATGACTGATCCATTCGTAGCCGGTGGCGTAGACGTCGAGTTGTGTACCAAAGGGCCGCTTGTCGAGTTCCTGCTTGGAGCGCTGGTACACGATGGCGCGCTCGTTACGCGAAAACGGGACCGCCTCGGTGTCGGACTCGATCAGGTACTGACGAATCTCGGGGCGAATCTCTTCGAAGAAGAACCTGAAATGCCCGACGATCGGGTAGTTGCGCAAAATTGAATGGCGGGTCTGCGTCAGGTCATGCACGCCAATGACCGTGAGCATCAGCGCGGCCAGCGGCCAGATCCAGGCGATATGTCCGACGAGCCAGGCGGCCCCCAGAACCAGCATGGCCAGGGCCGCAGCGCCTAGCGCCCCATAACGTGCATATCCGCTCATCTCGATTCCTGCCGCACAAAGTACGGCGCAGTTTAGCCCTCGACAGCGCGCACCGGCATGACAGCCTGTTCGGGCCGATACGCCGTGGCCGTCAATTCGATGACCCCTCCGCCCAGACAGACCTCGCCCTGATACAGCACAGCCGACTGACCGGGCGTCACCGCCCACTGCGGCGCAGGGAACACCACGGAACAATGCGTCGCATCAGCCGGGTCGGTGTGGAGTACGCACGGCGCATCGCTTTGCCGATACCGTGTCTTGGCGCTCAGCACGGCACCGGCGGATGCCAGGCTGAGCGCGGGCGGTGTGCCCGCAATCCAGTGCGCATCCTGCGCACGCAGCGCGCAGGACTGCAGCCACGGGTGATCATGGCCCTGCACCACGTACAAGGTGTTGGCCGCCATGTCCTTGCGCGCCACATACCAGGCCTCGCCCGAGCCAGTACGCTGGCCGCCCACACCGATCCCCTTGCGCTGGCCGAGCGTGTAGAACGACAGGCCGACATGCTCGCCCACACACTGTCCGGTGTCGGTGACGATCGGGCCCGGTGCGGTGGGCAAATAGCGCGACAGAAACGCTCGAAACGGCCGCTCACCAATAAAGCAGATGCCGGTCGAATCCTTCTTGGCGTGGTTCGACAAACCGATACGCCGCGCAATCTCGCGGACCTCGGACTTAGGCAGCTCACCCACCGGAAACAGCGTGCGGGCCAGTTGGGCCTGATTCAGCCGATGCAGAAAATAGCTCTGATCCTTGGTGACATCGGTGCCGCGCAACAGTTCATGGCGCAGTCCGCCTGGGTACTGCGCATCGGTCACGCTGCGCACGCGCGCGTAATGCCCGGTGGCGATGCGCTCGGCGCCCATGCGCATGGCGTGATCCAAAAACGCCTTGAACTTGATCTCGGCATTGCACAGCACATCGGGGTTCGGTGTGCGTCCGGCCGAGTATTCACGCAGAAATTCGGCAAAGACGCGGTCCCGGTATTCGGCCGCAAAATTGACCGCTTCCAGTTCAATGCCCAGACGGTCGGCCACGCTTGCCGCATCAATCCAGTCTTCGCGGGTCGAACAGTAGGCGTCGTCGTCGTCATCCTCCCAGTTCTTCATGAACAGACCGATGACCTCCCAGCCCTGTTCACGCAGCAACCACGCCGACACGGCCGAGTCGACCCCGCCTGACAAGCCCACCACGACGCGCGGCCGACTCATGTCGTGGGCCCAAGCTCGCGCCACAGGGCGCTGGGGTGCGTCCAGATGACATCCAGCGGATAGCGTCGGCCGGCGAGATAATCCTCAACGGTGCGCGAGACCAGCGGGCTGCGGTGTCGCTCGGGGCAATCGAGCACAGCCTGCGGGGTCATCCAGACCACGCGCTCAATTCCATCGTCGAGCACGCGCCCGGGCATCTCGTGCAGCGCGCGACAGATGAATGCATGGCGCAGATACGTCACGTCGGTGCCGGATGCGGCATGCATGTAACGCGACATGTACATCCCGAGTAGTGCGACCGGCTCGACATGCCAGGCACTTTCCTCGAGCGACTCGCGCACCACCGCCTGCTGCAGACTCTCGCCCGCATCCAGGTGCCCGGCAGGCTGATTCAGCTTCAGGCCCTCGGGCGTGTGCTCTTCGATCATCAGCAGCAGACCTTGACGCTCGATCAGCGCGGCCACCGTGACATGAGGCTTCCAGTCATCCATAACGCATTTTAGCCTTCAGCTACCCGAGCCCCGAGGTGGGAATAAGCGGTGCTGCATGACGGTGCGGGTTATCCTCGACGGTTTGCAAGCCCCACCTTTGGAGCGTCAAGCATGAAGATCGGAGTGCCGGCCGAGACGCGGCCCGGCGAGGCCCGCGTCGCCGCAACGCCTGAAACCATCAAGAAACTGGTGGCCAGCAAGCACGAGGTCCTCGTTCAATCGGGCGCAGGTGTGGGTGCCAGCGTACCTGACGCAGCCTTCGTCGCGGCGGGTGCCAGCATCGTCGATGCCGCCAGCGCATTGGCTGCCGACATGGTGCTCAAGGTGCGTCGTCCTTCCACCGAAGAGCTCGCCCAGATGCGCCCCGGCACCGCCGTGGTTGGCATGCTCGAACCCTTCGATCGCGCCGGGCTGGAGCAGCTCGCTCAGGCCGGTGCCATTGCGTTCGCACTGGAAGCAGCGCCACGCACCACGCGCGCCCAGAGCATGGACGTACTGTCCTCGCAGGCCAACATTGCGGGCTACAAGGCCGTGATGGTGGCTGCCAACACGTATCAGCGCTTCATGCCCATGCTCATGACGGCGGCCGGCACAGTCAAGGCAGCGCGCGTCGTCATCCTGGGCGTGGGCGTGGCAGGTCTGCAGGCCATCGCCACCGCCAAGCGCTTGGGGGCGGTCATCGAAGCCTCCGACGTGCGCCCGCCCGTGAAAGAGCAGGTCGAGTCGCTGGGCGCCAAGTTCATCGACGTGCCCTACGAAACCGACGAAGAGCGCGAAATCGCCAAGGGCGTGGGCGGCTATGCCCGCCCCATGCCCGAGAGCTGGATGAAGCGGCAGGCAGCAGCAGTGGCCGAGCGTATCCGGCAGGCCGACATCGTCATCACCACTGCACTGATTCCGGGGCGCAAAGCTCCGGTACTGGTCACCGAAGAGATGGTGCAGTCCATGAAGCCCGGCTCGGTCATCATTGACATGGCGGTTGAGCAAGGCGGCAACTGTCCGCTCTCTGAGCCTGGCAAAACCGTGACCAAGCATGGCGTGCACATCGTGGGCGAGACCAACCTGCCCTCCATGGTCGCTGCCGATGCCTCTGCGCTTTACGCGCGCAACGTGCTCGACTTTCTCAAGCTCGTGGTCGATGCCGACGGCAAGCTCAAGGTCGATCTGGAAGACGACATCGTGAAGGCTTGCCTCGTCGCTCGCGACGGGCAGGTCCTGCGCGCCTGAGCCCACCGGGCTCAGGCACTGCTCCACGCACACTCAGGCGAGAACACCCCATGGAAGCCATCAATCCCACCGTCATCAACCTGATCATTTTCGTGCTCGCCATCTACGTCGGCTATCACGTGGTCTGGAACGTCACGCCCGCTCTGCACACGCCACTGATGGCGGTCACCAATGCGATCTCGGCGATCATCATCGTCGGCGCCATGCTCGCGGCAGCACTTACGCAAACGCCGCTGGGCAAGTTCATGGGTGTGGCCGCCGTGGCGCTTGCAGCGGTCAATGTGTTCGGTGGCTTTCTGGTCACGCGACGCATGCTCGATATGTTCAAGAAGAAAGATCGCGCAGGCGCGAAGGGGCATGCCAAATGACCGTGCGCGCCTTCATTGTTCTGCTGATCGTCACGCTGGTCGCGATCTTTTTCGCAGACCGGCTCGCTCAGGGGTTTTCGGCCCCTGGGCTTGAGCGCACCTTCACCGTCCTGGTGATCTCCGCGGCTGTGGTCGCGCCCGTTGCCTGGCTGCTGGGGCGCATCGGGTGGATCACCGGTCGACTCGACCTCGGCGCACGCCGAACTTCTTCCGGCCAATCGCCTCGCAATGGAGGCCAGGCATGAACATGAATATCATCGTCCTGCTGTATCTCGTCGCCTCGATCTGCTTTATCCAGGCACTCAAAGGGCTCTCGCACCCGACCACCTCCATTCGAGGCAATGTCTTCGGCATGGTCGGCATGGCGATTGCCGCACTGACCACGGTCGGCCTGATCTTTACGCTGCGCGCTGAAGTCGCCCCAGGCGGACTGGCGTGGGTGCTGCTCGGTCTGCTGCTGGGTGGCTCGGCCGGGGCCATCATGGCCAAGCGCGTCGAGATGACCAAGATGCCCGAACTGGTCGCCTTCATGCATAGCATGATCGGTCTGGCCGCGGTGTGCATCGCCATTGCGGCAGTCGCAGAACCCTGGGCTTTCGGCATCACTGGCTATCCCAAGGAGTTGCTGATCGGCGCGCAAACGCCGGCTGGCGCCGTGGTGGCCGACATCATCTCCCGCCCGCCCATCCCGCTGGGCAACCGTCTTGAGCTGTTCCTGGGCGCAGCCATCGGCGCCATTACCTTCAGCGGCTCGGTGATCGCCTTCGGCAAGCTGTCAGGCAAATACAAGTTCCGCCTGTTCCAGGGTGCACCGGTGGTGTTTGCCGGTCAGCACATGCTCAACCTGGCGCTGGGTCTGGCCACCGTGGCGCTGGGCCTGGTGTTCACGTTCACCGAGAGCTGGCCGGCCTTCCTGGCCATGCTGGCGCTGTCGTTCATTCTCGGGGTGCTGATCATCATCCCGATTGGTGGCGCCGACATGCCGGTGGTGGTGTCCATGCTCAACAGCTATTCGGGCTGGGCGGCGGCAGGCATCGGGTTTTCGCTGAACAACAGCATGCTGATCATCGCGGGTTCACTGGTGGGCAGCTCGGGCGCCATCCTGAGCTACATCATGTGCAAGGCCATGAACCGCTCGTTCTTCAACGTGATCCTCGGCGGATTCGGTGGCGATGCCGCCGCAGCCACCTCGGGCGGCGCGCAACAGCAGCGGCCCGTGAAGAGCGGTTCGGCTGACGACGCAGCCTTCCTCATGAGCAACGCCGACTCGGTCATCATCGTGCCGGGCTACGGCCTGGCCGTGGCACGTGCCCAGCATGCGCTCAAGGAGCTCACCGAAAAGCTCATCGAGCGGGGTGTCACCGTCAAGTACGCCATTCACCCGGTCGCGGGCCGCATGCCTGGCCACATGAACGTGCTGCTGGCTGAAGCCGAGGTGCCCTACGATCAGGTCTTCGAGATGGAAGACATCAACGCGGAATTCGGTCAGGCCGATGTCGCGCTGATCCTGGGGGCCAACGACGTGGTCAATCCTGCAGCCAAAGATCCGAAGTCGTCGATCGCCGGCATGCCCATTCTCGAGGCCTATAAGGCCAAGACCGTGATCGTGAACAAACGCAGCATGGCCTCGGGTTATGCAGGACTGGATAACGAGCTGTTCTACATGGACAAGACCGTGATGGTCTTCGGCGACGCGAAGAAAGTGGTCGAGGATATGGTCAAGGCGGTGGAGTGACCGCCTGACGAAGACACAAGGGGTCCCCGAGCGGTCGGGCATGGCTTGAATGACAGCACGGGCACCCCCATCATGGCGAAGCGTCGTCGTGACGCGACCCGCAGGGGCTTCTCATGAGCACCGATCTCAGCCAAGTATCTTCATCCAAGCTCCCCGGAGCAGACGCGGAGCGCCTGGAGGCACTGCGTAAAATCTGCCTGTTCGACTACCTGCTGCACATTGCCGGTGCGCTGCTGTCTGCCGGGTTGCTCTCAGTGATTGCGCTCATCGTCAATTACGTCAAGCGCGACAACGCCCGCGGCACGATCTACGAAAGCCACATGGACTGGATGATCCGCACGTTCTGGTGGACGTTGTTCTGGATGGTAGCGATTGCCATCCCGGCGGGCCTGCTCACCGTGGTGAGTTTTGGGCTGCTGAGCTTCCTGTTCCTGGTACCGGGCGTGTGGTTTCTCTACCGGATGATCAAGGGTTTGCTGCGCCTGAACGACGGCCAACCCATGCCGCTCTGAACTCAGGGGCCCGCGTTGGGGCCCCGGTTGGCAACGCCCCGAGTCAGGACGGACGACGCGGCAGGGGTGCCGGCGTAGCCACCAGCGCTGCGATGCCTTGTGCGGGCTGCTGAGCGGCCTGGGGCTCGGCTTCGGACGCGCGCTCACGCAGGCCCACCAGGCCAAAGAGCGATGCGACCATGCACTCAACCCAGGCCAGCCAAGTGGGGCCCGCGAGCACTTCACCGAGTACCAGCGCTGCATGCACGATCAGCAGGCATGCGAAGACAGTCGTCCAGATCGAACGGCGTTGCACCGTTGCAGGCGAGACCTCTTCAAAAGCAACTACACGCGTATTCATCACTGACCTGATTGCAAGAATGGGGAAGCAAGGGGTTTGGTATCAAGGAGCACCGCGTCGTGAGCGGGTACAAGCGAAAAAGATTTTAGTCGCTTATTGTGTGATCTCCGTGACAAAACGCCTTCAACCCGTGACGACATTGGAAATTCACGTGGAAATCCGTCAAGTTTGGCAACTTAGCCGGCCCCTCGGGGCAACCCGACCGCTTTAAGATCGCCCTCGAAACACAGCGCGCCAATCCTGCGACCGCTTTGTGTCAATTCGATTCGAACAACACGACCCCGCCCTGCGAAGACGGAAGCGACTAAGACCGAGCGCCAGGAATCGATGCCCTGCCCAGCAGTCTGTCAACAGCACCCCGCCAGGCTGCTGCAGCCCAGGCTGCCCACTTGAGGATGTGTTTGGGCTGCAGCAGAAGCGTGTAAGCCACTGCGGCCAGGGGGGCGGCCAGCATCATCTTGGCGAGGTACACGCGACCAGCCATAGAGCCGACATGCTTTTCTATCGCGAGATGACGCGATCGCAAGTAGTGATAATGCTTGCGCAATGTAATGCGCCAGTCGGGGGCCGAAGAAGCGCCGCCCAGATGTCGCGCCTGTGCGGCCGGCTCAAACAGACATGCATGACCAGCCTCCTGCATACGAAGGCACAAATCGTCATCCTCGTAGTACAGAAAAAAGCGCTCATCGAATCCGCCGATGCGCTTGAAGACGTCGGTGGGTACCAGCAGGCAACAGCCATGCAACCAGCGCGCGCAACAGGTGGCCTCAGGCACGGCGTAGGGCGTGCGCACGGGGGGTTCAAAAAAAGCCTGCCTGAAGCACATCTGTGCTGACCCATCCGCACGCCAACTTTGCGGTGCTACCGCACCGGCATCGGGATAACGTTCCAGCGTACGGACCATCGTACGTACATCGTCGGGGGTCAGATCGCAATCAGGGTTCATGAGTAATGCGTACCGGGTCTTCACCTGACGCATGGCCTCATTGTTGGCAGCCCCGAACCCGGCGTTGGTCGTGCGTGCAATCACGGTGGACTGCGGCAGTGCCCGGCGCAGCGCCGGTACCGTGTCGTCGTCGCTTGCGTTATCGACGATCACACTGGTACCCAGGCCTTGCAGGGTACGCGCGAGCGCTGGCACAAGAAATGCGCTGCGGTACGTGACGCAGACCACGGTCACATCCTCCAGGCCATCGGTCATGCCGGCGAACCCCGTTGTTGATCGCCGGCGGGTGTCACCAGAGGGATGCATGCCAACAGCAGGATGAAGACGTGTCGGTGTGAAAAATCAAACCACAGGCAGTTGGCCAGCCCGGCCGTCAGATAGATGATCATCAGACAGGCCCATGCATCGCGCTGGGAGGCCTGCAGGCGACCGAGGTGGCGAGCCAGCGCCATCATGAGCACGACAAACACCAGCAGTCCTGCTATGCCTTCCTCCGCTAGGATCCACAGGTATTCCTGGTGCGGATGGTCTGCCACAAAGGCTGGGTAGTCAGGCAGGTCACGAATGGCGTCACGGTACATCGGCCCCCAGCGGTTCAGTCCGTGCCCCCACAGCGGCGACGCCTCAATCATCGGCACCGTATGGCGCCACATTTCCATGCGGATACCGGTCGGCGTCGGTTGACGGCCTGCAGCGTACACATTGATTTCCTTTTGTACCGCCACCACCCGGTCGTGCACAACGGGCAGGCTCCAGAGCGTGGTGGCCCCCAGCCCCAGACTGATCGCCAGCACCACGACCTGACGAATGCCAGGCCCTTTTCGTGGTCCGGCCAGGCGCCAGACAAAATAGGTCATGACCATCACAATCGTGATGAGCGCGGTTCGACTGTCAATCAGAAAGAGCACGTTCGCAGTCGCGAGCAGCACCACGCCAGCCAGCACGAGGCGCGTACGACGCGCATGCGTCCCAAGGAAAGCAGCGAAAGCGATGCTGGCCAGAATCAGGAACGTGAGGCCCTGCTGCGTGTATTCCTTGAACACCGTGTTGCGCATCCGCGCGCCCGACTCAGGTAACGCCAGGTCACGCTGGGGCACGATACCCAGAGCCTGCCCCCATGAAATCAACAACACTGCGGTGACAGCGATGCAAAACGCCAGGACGGCTCGTCGTCTCCAGCGATTGCTATCCAGCAATGTGGCCACCAGCAGCGGATAGGCCAGCGCGAACAATGTGGAGCCACGCGGAAATGAACTGCCGTGCGCCAGCTTTGCATGCAGTGCACTCAGCGCCAGAACTCCCATCCAGATCAGCGCACCCCTGACCACCGGCTGGCGCAGACCCGTACGCAGGCGTCCTGGAAGATCGGGAGCCAGCACGGAGCACAACAGCGCCAACGCCAGTGCAATGCTGGTGGCGGGCTTGTTGAGCGGGACGCAGAACAATGACGCCACCACCGCCCAGCGCCCGGCCTCATGGAGCACACCACGCCACCCGGCCGCACGCATGGCCGCTACTTCGCGTTGATCCGCGCCTGCGCCTGAGACCGATGCGTCGGAT
>CANHUQ010000055.1 GCA_947463885.1 Burkholderiales bacterium | reverse complement strand
GGACTGCCACCGATTGGGGGCAGGGCGAGGTCGCGAATCGCGGCATTGGCCGCGCGATCCGCTTTGACTTCGCCCAGGCCAGCGTCCTGTGCAAGGATGGCGCAGAGCACGCGCACGGAACGCGCATCCATGGACTCATTGAAGGCTGCACTGCGTGCACCCGCAGGCAACAGACCCAGGCGACGCTGAAGCAGCACGCAATGAATCCAAGCGCGCGGGGCAAAGTCGCCCGCACCCCCAGCCTGCCTGCGCGCCAAGACGCTGAGCGAATGGCGCGAAGCACGCGAGAGCGGCCGCAAGCGGCCGCTGGCCAGCTCCAACAGCGGCCACCGCAAGGCCTGAAAAGAAGCCTCCGGCAATTCCGCGAGGGCCGTACGAATAGCACCGTGGCGCTGCGCGGCGACCAGCCATGCATGACCCCATGCAGGCTGCTCAAGCGATGCATGCACACCATGAGGGGAGTCGGCCACTAGAGAAACCGCCAGCGCAGCCGCGCCAGCGGGCTCACGCGTGGCACGCATCAGTCGCATCACCGCGGTCGACGATGTCGGCTCCTGGGCCATCTCGTCACCCAGCAACAGGGTCGGCTCGGGGCCCTCCAACCAGACCCGGCGCGGGCGCGCTGCGGCCTCATGGATGCTCCGAGGTGCCCCACCGGCTGCCCGTATCACCTCCAGAACCGGCAAGGCCGGCTCCTGCGACATGGATGCCAACGCAGAGCTGGGCGCGGCCTCCACCGTCGCGGCAATTGGCATGGCCTGTTCGGCGCTCAACAAGCGAATGCGCTCGGTGAGGCAGGCATTCGCTGCAGATCCATCCGCCCAGCCACTCGGCGCTGAAAAGCGCAGCATGCCCATCGCATACCAGTCAGCGGGCATCGGCATGGCGCGGGGCGCGTTCGCGGGCCCTTGTGCCATGCCTTCGGCGCAGGCCTTGCGCAATGCAGATCCCAATCCATGTGCATCCCCGACCAGTGCAACCGCCAGCGCATCGGCCTGCAGATCGCGCTCTGACGGCAGGCCCGCCTCGATCAGACGTGCCGCAGCCACCCCGGGCGCACCCAGCACGATGCATACGCGTCCCAGCATGCGTTGAAGAACGTGGCCGCGGGGCTGTGCATGCCAGGACCAGCCCCGCGCAGCCAGCCACCGCAGACCCCGATTCAGGCACAGCGTGTAGGTGACTGTGCACGCATCGCCGTTCACCACATGCGCCATTTCGTGCGCAAGCAATCCGCGCAACTCTTCGCGTGTCAGTCGGGTCAAGGCGCCTCGCGTCACCACGACCGCCGTGTTGTTGCGATCCAGCCCCAGCGTCAGCCCATCGATGGCATCCGGCTGGTCCATCACGAACCCGCGGGGCACGCCGACATGTGCGGCCAGCGCAAGCTCCTCCAGCAGATTTTGCAGCCTGCGCTCAAGCGGGTTACCGAGCGTATCCAAGGGCTGCGCACCGAGCCTGCGCATGACATCTGGCAAGTCATGGCGCATCCGTGTGTGATGCCGCCAGGCCATCCAGGCATGCCAGCCAATCACCACGCCCCCCAATGCCAGGCCCCACAGGACAGGTGCCAGCGCAAGATCTGCAGCCAAACCGACCAATCCTGCGAACGCAATCAGGCGCAACAGACTGACTATTGCGTGCAGGCGGCGCTGTTTGCGCAGAGCCCGCTCGGCCTGGCCGACTTGGCGAACGAATTGGGTCCAGGTCACGTCGACATGATGTGGCGCAGCAGTGCACCAAGGCTGATCGAAGCGCAAGCCTAATGAAGGGGTTGGAACTGCCCGATGCGCAGACCGATTGACGGTTGCGCTTGGCCGAAACGAGGCGTGCGCAGTGCACACACGCACGACCGACGTACGATTACAGCGATTGAACGGCCGGATGCCCAGCGCGCGCAATGGCGCGCACAGCGCCCAGGATCAGCGCGCGCGAATCCGCGCGAGGTCTTCGTCGCTGATGTAATCGAACAGCGTCACGACTCGCCGCACACCTGACACACGGCTGGCCGCGGTCGCATAGGCTGGGCCTTCGCGCTGGGTGACCAGCCCCATGAGATAGGACACACCGTTTTCGGTCACGACTTTCACCGCAGTGGAATCAAGGACCTTTTGCTCGAGGAACGCGCCCTTCACGCGAGCGGTGAGCTGAGTGTCGTTTGCGATGGTGGTGAAAGACACGCGCGGGCCGACCTCCAGCTCGTTGAACACGTTCTTGACGCCATTGACCTGGCGCACAGCGCGCTCTGCTTCGGCCTTCGCGGCAGGGTCGGGCACCTGTCCGGTCAACAGGACACTGCGGTTGAAGCTCGTGACCGACACGCCGCGGGCACCCCGTATGGCATCGGGCAATCGACCCGCAGCCCGCAGTTCAATTTCAGCGTCATCGGTCTGCGTGCCCAGCGTGCGGCGATCGATGGCCGCAAAACTGCCCACCGCCATGCTCGTGGCCACAACTGGCACGCAGCCCGACAAAACCATCGGGGTCAAGACCAGCGCAGTGGTGAAGCGTCGACGATGAGGATGCATACATTCGCTCCGAATGAGAACGGTCAGTCTGGCACGGCAGCACAGGCGCTGAGGCCGACAAGACGCGCGGGCGGATTATATCGGCGCAAACGGTCTGGGCCCGGTGCGATTAACCGGGCGTGAACGCCGCACGAATCCAGCAGGGCTCATCGGCCTCGAAGGCCACGACATCGAACCTGCACGCAGGCCAAGGAGACTGACCGAATCGGCGCAGCAGATAGAGCTGTGCTGCACGGGCGACCCGCTGCTGCTTGCGCCATCCGACGCTTGCGGCTGCGCCCCCAAAACGCGCCTGGCCACGGCTTCTGACTTCAATGAACACCCATTCAACGCCGTCTCGCATGATGAGGTCGATCTCGCCCGCCTTGAATCGCACGTTGCGATCCACCGGGCGCAACCCGTGACGACGCAATAGCTCGAGTGCACGCGCCTCGGCGTCGAAACCACGTGCCTGCAATGGGGCCGGCACGTTGGCAGATGCAGTGGGATGGATGAGACGCGATCAGCTGCGACCAGCGGCGGTCAGTTGATCGATTTGTCGGCGATCACCTTGCCGCCGCGATACACGACCGGAACCGAGGTGCGATCGATGCGCGCCGCTTGCGAACGATCAAAGCGCAGGCGGCCGGTGACCCCGTCGAGTTCGAACGCCTTGGGCTCGATCAGTAATTGCCGCGCCGATCGATAGCCATCGATGCCAACGGCGTATAGACGCTGCAACTCGATGGTGTAGCTGGACGGTGCCTTGCGGTGGGCTTTGACAACCGGATGCTCGGGTTGGACATTCCAGGGCATCTCGAGCAAGCGCATGCCGTCGAGTTCGGCGAGACGGCTGATCGGATTGGCGCCAATGCTGGCCATGGACGTGCTCCAGAGCGCCATGTCTTTGCCAAGATCTCGGCGCAGGGTACGGGCCTGCTCTGCAGTCATGGCCGCGAAGGCGACGTCCGGGGCGGTGGCGCCGAAACGCGCACGCAGGTCACGCGGAGGGCGCTGGCCTTCGAACTCGATCGGGTCGATCAGTTCACCGCCCAGGGACACCCATTCGTCACTGAACGCCACAGCGCTTCGCAATGCCACCCGCGCGTCGGCCACCAGCGTGACCGCCCGCGGTCGCCGGCTGGCCGCCTTGGGCAGCGCCTGCGCAAACGCCAATACAGCGACCTGGCGCGCTTCGGACTCGGTGGCGAGATTCAGATAGACCGCCTGGGAGCCGGGCGGGATGTCGCCTTCGGGCAGGTTCAGTGCAAGCGTGGGCACAGGCAGCTCACCCAAGGTGAGCAGTCCGTTGGCGCCGTTACGGGTGATGGGGCCGATCGCCATGGCCACCCCTTGCTCCTTGAGACGCGCCAGGGTCTCGCCCAATGCAATGGGCTCGTCCTGGGTTTCGATGACCTGCACGCTGACATCGGTGCCATCGACGGCATGGGCTGCGCGAATGCCCGCCAGCAGGCAATCGGTGGCGCGATCAAACAGCCCGCCCTTGGGTGGCACCAGCACGGCAACGGTTGTGGCGCCGCTGCCAAAGCGTGCCCGCACAACGGATGCTCCGTTGTTTGCTCGTGTCTGCGCAAGCGCCGACAATGGACCGGCCAGTCCGCCCATCAGGATGGCGCTCAGCACCGAACGACGAGATCGCATGACGCCTCTGGAAAAAGATTCTGTTCGCCCTGAACCGGACGCGCTCAGCGCCGGATTATACGTAGTGGCCACGCCGATCGGCCGCCTCTCAGACCTCAGTCTTAGAGCGACCGATGTCTTGCGACGCGTCGATGCGCTGGGGGCCGAAGACACGCGCGTCTCGCGCCAGTTGCTGGACCATATCGGTGCACGCCCCACCCTGATCGCGTGTCATGCGCACAATGAGGCGCGCACTGCACAGGCGCTTGTAGAGCGGATCCGCACAGGTCAGGCGGTGGCGCTGATCAGCGACGCCGGTACCCCAGGCATCAGCGATCCGGGTGCGCGTGTCGTAGCCGCCGTGCACGCCGCTGGCCTGCCGGTGATCCCGGTTCCGGGTCCGTCTGCCGTGATCACGTTGTTGTCAGCGGCGGGTTTTCTGGAACCGCGCTTTCGCTTCGAAGGATTCCTTCCGGCCCGCGCGACTGCGCGTCGCGAACGGCTTCAGGAGTTGGCTGGCAGCCAGGACGTGGTGGTCTTTTATGAATCGCCACATCGCATTGTCGAGACGCTGGACGATCTGGCCAATGCCGTGGAGCCGGAGCGCGTGGTGGTGATCGGTCGCGAGCTCACCAAGCGCTTTGAGCAGATCCACCGCGCGGCTGCGAGCACCTTGCCCCAATGGTTGGCTGAAGACTCGGACCGACGACGCGGCGAGTTTGTGATCGCTCTGGATGCGGCCCCGCCTGCGGACACCCTGCAGGCGACTGACGCCGTGCCGATGGACGCATTGCTGCGTGCGCTGTGTGCTGAATTGCCGGTACGTCAGGCCGCTCGCGTGGCGGCACAGGCCAGCGGGCTACGGGCCAACGATCTGTACAAGCGCGCGGTGGCGCTGCGCGGACGCGCAGCGACCGAGGCCGATCTGTCCGACACCGATGTCACCGACGACGCGGATCAGGCATAGGTCGAACTGCACGCACCCTCGCAGGCGCGAGAGGCCGAT
The DNA here is from genome assembly GCA_947463885.1 of Burkholderiales bacterium. Classification (GTDB taxonomy): domain Bacteria; phylum Pseudomonadota; class Gammaproteobacteria; order Burkholderiales; family Burkholderiaceae_E; genus UBA4615. Next base: position 11,127 of record CANHUQ010000055.1, on the reverse strand, counting down.
CAGCGCGTTGGCGTTGGCGTTGGCATGACCGCGAGCTCAGTCGCAGTCCCGTCGCCATCGGTTGCCCCTGCGGACCACTCAACGGTCCGTGCAGCGGCTGCCACTGAGGCATCAGCCACCGGCTGCGTCATGTCGGTCGGTGCAGCCGCCGGCGCGCGCATCTCGGAGCCCGCCACCGAGCTGGTTCGGACTGCAACCCCGGCGCTTGCCGCGACCGGCGCGCCCGCGCGCCGAGCGACCATGGCGCTTGAGAAGCCTTGAGGTGCGGCCAGCAATTGCAGTTCGACTTCTGCCGTGCCGCTTTGTGTGATGCCCAGTCGCTGCGCTGCGCCCAAAGACAGATCGATCACCCGATCGCTGGAAAAAGGCCCGCGGTCGTTCACGCGCACCACCACGCTGCGCCCGTTGCGTACATGGGTCACGCGCACATAACTCGGGATGGGCAAGGTCTTGTGCGCAGCGCTCAGCCCGTGCATGTCGAAGCGCTCGCCACTGGATGTGGGTCGCCCGTGAAACGCATGGCCGTACCAGGAAGCGATTCCACGCTCACGATGCTCGGTGAGATCGGTGCGCGGCACGTACTGTCGACCGGCCACCAGATAAGGCCGGTTGGCCCCACGATGCGCGGGCTCGATCCGTGGCACCGGGTCGGTGTCGGAGAGCACCAACGCAGGCGAGACCGGAGGCGCAGCGATCGGGGCCGGCGAGACGGCCTCTGGAGCAGACGGCACGCCTGCCGATGTTTCAGCACCCGCCTGTATGACCGGCTGCGCGATGACTGGCTGCGATAAGCCCGGCTGCGATAAGCCCGAGGATGGCCCCGCAGGCAGACCTGGCCACGCTGCCGAGGCGGCCACCGGCTGCGCAGCCTCGGTCGATGCGGCAAAGCCGGTCTGCGCAGACACCCGCGATGCGTCGGGCACGACATGGGCTGCAGCGCTGGGGACCGGCGCCACTGTGCTGCATCCGGACAGCACCAGGCCACCCAGTACGCCGACCCACGCCGCCCGCGGGCTCAGCCATCGTGCAAGGCGGCGCATCATGGCGCACGCTCTTCAATGCGCGCACGCAGTGCGCCGAGGTAATGCAAGCCCTCGATGGCACGCGGCCCGTACCAGGACAGCATCTCACCATCGACCAGCACACAGCGCTGCGGATCGATACCCTGCTGCTGCGCGAAGGCCTGCGCATGCTGTGCAGAGAATCGATACGGCTCACTTGAGAACAACACGACCGCGGACGTATCCGAATGCGACGCCCGCGCGCTGTTCCAAGCCGGCCAGTGCGCCCAATCGACTTGCGGATACCGACGCTGCGACTCGGGCGCCAGCGCACGCAGTCCGACTTGCGCAAGCATGTCGGCGATGTAGGTGTCTGGGGCAACGGTCATCCAGGGGTCCTTCCAGATCAGGTAGACCGCATCGCGCTGCGGCCAGTGCTGCGCCGCCAGTGCTTGGCGTGCGTCATGAAAGCGGTCGGCGAGTCCGCGCGCTTCTCGCTCACGACCGAAGCGCTCGCCAAAACATTCGTAGAGCGCAAGATTATCTGCCAGCGTGAGCGGATGGGTGACCACCACCTCGGGAACGTCACGTGCCAGGCGCTCAACGGTCGGCCGTTCGTTTTCATCGACATTGACGATCAGATGCGTGGGCGACAAGGCGAGCACCGCCTCCACATCCACCGACTTAGTACCCCCAACCTTGGGCACGGCTCGCACGGCATGAGCCGGATGCACGCAAAATCCGGTGCGCCCCACCACCTGCGGGCCAAGCCCCAGCGCAAAGAGCAGCTCGGTCAGGCTGGGGACGAGGCTCACAATACGTACAGGCCCGGCCGGCTGCGCACGCTCTAAAAGCGGCTCACCGGGACGGTCGCCGAACCTCCAGACCACCATATCGACACACCGTGCGCACGAGGCTTAGGCCCCTTTGCGCACCCGATCGACCAGGGTCTCGACCATCTTGAGTGCCGCGCCGTTCGAACCCATCATCGAAGGCGAAGTCACAAAGCGCCCGGCCACACCGAACGTGGGCACACCCTCGATCTTGTAGGCCGCAGCGAGCTCGCGCGCACGTTGCACTTTTGTGCGCACTCCGAAGGAAGCGTAGGCATCGAGGAACTGCTTGCGATCGACACCGTGCTTGGCCAACAGATCGGCCATGGCTTCGGGCGTATCGAGCTTGTTACGGTCCGTGTGAATGGCCGCAAACACCTTGTCGCTCATGGAATCGGCCAGACCCATGCTGTCGAGCGTGAAGAACAACTGCTGATGGGCCTGCACTTGCCAGGGCACATGCATCTTTCGGAAGCTCACATCTGCAGGCAGGCGCTTGACCCAATCCTTGAGCGCGGGTTCCAGCTGATAGCAGTGAGGGCAGCCGTACCAGAAGAACTCCACCACTTCGATCTTGCCGGCCGCTGCATCCACGGGCGCAGCGGGCTTGACCGACTTGAATTCAAACCCGTCACCGGTGCCGCCCTGTGCCAGGACGATGCCCGGTGTCAGGCTGGGGATCAGGCCAAGGAGAGCGGCCTGGCCCAGGCTGGCCACCGCTGCGCGGCGTGCAGATCGTTTCATGCGGATGTCCTTATCGCTGTCGCACCACAGATGCCTCGATGCCGTTCTCGGCCAGGCGGCTGCGTGCGCGGTTGATGTCGTCAAGCTGCCCGTAGGGACCCACCCGAACGCGGTAGAACGTGACCCCGTTGACTTCGGCCGACTGAATGCGCGCTTCAAAGCCGATCAGGGCGAGCTTGCCCTTCATGCTCTCGGCATCTTCCTGGCCCTTGAAGGCGCCCACCTGCAACACGTAAGTGGACTTGTCAGCCGGGTTTTCAAGGGCCGCAGTGCCAGACGGTCCTGTCCCTGGTAATGCCGGGGGTGACCAGGGCGGCGGTTCTGTAGGCGTAGCGCCTGCAGCCGCGCCAGGCTGTGGGCTGTTCGGATCAGTCGACTCGCCCGGCGCCGCAGGCGGTGCAGGCGCCGCGACCGGCTCGGCTGGCTGCTCCGGCGGCTCGGGTGCCACCGGCGGCTCGGTTTGCGGCAACTTCACGCTCTGTGCATGACGATTAGGATCGGGCAACTCCTGCCCCGGCGCCTGTTCGCCCACCCGCTCAGGCGCGCGGCGTGTCTTGTCAGACAGTTGCGACGACGTACGCGACATGTACACCGCGACGGCAACCGCCAGCGCAAGCCCCACCAGCAGGCCAATCAACACGCCTGCGATGACGCCTCCCTTGCCGCGCGACCGATTCACAGCGCCCGGTCGAGGCGACGCTTTCATGGGGGAGTCCTGTCGCATTGGTTTCGCCATGTCCTCGCCTTCACATGCGTTCGGGGGTCGAGACACCGATCAGGGACAGGCCGTTGCGCAGCACCTGCCTGACGGCCAGAAGCAGGGCCAGGCGCGCATCGCGCACTCGGGCATCGTCGACCAGAAAACGCTCGGCGTTATAGTACCCGTGGAAGTCGGCTGCCAAATCCTTGAGCCAGAAGGCGAGCGTGTGCGGGGCCAATTCATCGCCTGCCGCCTTGAGCACATCGGGGTATTCGGCCAGACGCCCCATCAGCGCAAATTCGCGAGCGCCCTCAAGAGCGCTCAAGTCTGCGCTTTGCAACGCTGCTTCATGCGTACCCGGATGGGCCGCCTGCCATTGCGCCAAGACCGAGCAAATGCGGGCGTGCGCGTATTGCACGTAGTACACCGGGTTTTCGTCGGAACGCGATACGGCCAGGTCCACATCGAAGACAAACTCGGTGTCGGCCTTGCGCTGGATGAGGAAAAAGCGCACGGCATCGCGACCGCGCCGCAAAGCGTCGTCGCGACTCAAACCCTCGGGCAGGGCACCATCGGGGCCGATGCCACCCGACCATTCGATCAGATCGCGCAGCGTCACGTATGAGCCTGCACGCTTGGAGATCTTCACCTCCTCGCCGCCGCGCATCACGGTCACCATCTTGTGCAGCACGTAATCGGGAAAGCCCGGTGCGATGCCAATGTTCAGGGCCTGCAGCCCAGCGCGCACCCTTGCAATGGTGCCGTGATGGTCAGACCCCTGGATGTTGACCGCCTTAGTGAAGCCCCGCTCCCATTTGCTGACGTGATAGGCCACGTCAGGCACGAAATAGGTGTACCCGCCCTCGGACTTGCGCATCACGCGGTCCTTGTCGTCGCCGTAGTCGGTTGAGCGCAGCCACAGCGCGCCATCCTGCTCATAGGTGCGGCCTGCCTTCACCAACCCATCGACCGCAGCCGCCACCTTGCCCTCGGTGTAGAGCGAGGACTCGAGGTAGTACATGTCGAACTGCACGCCGAACGCCTGCAGATCCAGGTCCTGCTCGTGGCGCAGATAGGCCACGGCAAAGCGTCGGATGGCATCAAGATCCTGAACATCGCCCGCCCCGGTGACCGGTTCCACGCGGCGCGCCGACACCGTGCGGCCCGCAAGATAGTCGCGGGCAATCTCGGCAATGTATTGGCCGCGATAGCCATCGGCCGGGAAGCTCGGGTCCTCAGGCGTCAGCCCCTTGGCGCGCGCCTGCACCGACAGCGCCAGATTGGCAATCTGTGCCCCGGCATCGTTGTAGTAGAACTCACGCTGGACTTCCCAGCCACCCGCTTCGTACAAGGCCGCAATGGCATCGCCCAGGGCGCCCTGGCGACCATGGCCCACATGCAATGGCCCGGTCGGGTTGGCCGAGACGAACTCCACCAGCACTTTCTTGCCTGCGCCCGTGGCATGGCGACCGTAACCTTCGCCGCCCGCCAACACCCGCCCAAGCACTTCGCGCTTGGCCTGCGCGGTGAGCGTGAGATTGATGAAGCCCGGTCCGGCAATGTCGGCGGATTGGATCAGCGGGCCTGCGGGCGAGGCATGCAACGCATCGAGCAACGACTGGGCCACGGCACGCGGGTTGCTCTTGAGGGGCTTGGCCACCTGCAGCGCAAGACTGCAGGCCAGGTCGCCGTGGCCGCTCTGCTTGGGTCGCTCCAACAAGGCGCGGGCACGCCCCACTGTTTCGATGGTCTGTGCATCGCCCGAGGCGCTGGCCATTTGCGCTGCCGCAGCTTCCAGAGCCTGCGCAAGGCGCTCTTTGTGTTCGGTTAACATCCCTGCATTCTACTTGGGGGCGCCGCATGAAGATCGAACTCGACCATCTGGTGGTGGCTGCCACCGACCTGGAGAGTGGCGAAGCCTGGCTGCGTGAGCGCTTAGGCGTGCCGCTGTCCGCTGGCGGGCAGCACGAAGGCCGCGGCACCCACAACAAGCTGCTGCAACTGGGCTCGGGCACTTACCTCGAACTGATCGCAGCTGACCCGACTCAACCTGATCCGGCACAGCCACGCTCGTTCATGCTCGATGACCCGGCCATGCAGGCGCGCCTGAAGCGTTCGCCACAGCTGGTGCATTTCCTGTGCCGCACCGATGACATGGACGCCGCGCTCGCCAGCCTGAAGTACCTGCCCGGCACACCCATCCCCATGACGCGCGGTGCCTTGCGCTGGCGTATCTGTGCCTCCACAGGCGGGCGCCCGCCCGCCGATGGTCTGCTGCCCACGCTCATTCAGTGGGATGTGCCCGCCGACCAGCATCCTGCCGCGCGTCTGCCCGACGCCGGTGTGCGGCTGACCCGCTTCACGGTGCGCGGCGCAAACGGCGTGATCGAACGGCGCCCAGACATCGTTTCGCCCATTCCCATCGATTGGGAGCAGTCGGACGAGCCCGGCCTGTCGGCCAGCCTCGAGACACCGCGCGGACGCGTCACGCTCGGCTGATGGCAGCCACCCCGCAACCCGCGCTGCGACGCGTCGACGATCTGCCCTGCCCACCCGGGCTACCTTTACTGGGCAACGCCCGGCAGATCACCCCTTCCAAATTTCACAGCACGCTCGAGGGTTGGGCGAAGCAATACGGCCCGCTGTACCGGTTTCGCATGCTCGGCGAATCGGTCATGGTGATCAACGACCACCGGCTGCTGGCCGAACTGCTGCGTGATCGTCCCGAAGGCCTGGCACGCAGCCGCACGCTGCGCCTGACTGCAGACGAGCTCGGCGCCAATGGCGTGTTCAGCGCCGAAGGTGAGCGGTGGCGCAATCAGCGCAAACTGGTCATGCGTGCGCTCACGCCCGAAGCCGTGAGGCATTTTTTCCCCACCATGGAGCTCATGACGGGCAGGCTGCTGCAGCGCTGGCAGGAGGCGCTTGACGCAGGTCGTCAGCCCATGGTCGCACGCGATCTCAAAGCCTGGGCGATGGACATTGTCATGGCGTTGTCCTTCGGCGCAGATTCAAATGTCCTGCAAAGCGACGACGACCCGCTGCAGCGCGATGTCGAGCTCATGTTCACCATGATCGGGCGGCGCATGGTGCTGCCTGTGCGCTACTGGAACTGGCTCAAGCTGCCGATCGACCGCGAAGCCGACCGTATGGTCGGACGCATCACCGAGCGTGTGCAGGGTTTCATTGCCCAATCCCGTGCGCGCCTGGCGGCCAACCCGGCCCTGCGCGTGCGGCCGTCGAACATGCTCGAGGCGATGGTCGTTGCGCGCGACGAGCCAGGCTCGGGCTTTACCGATGAGGATGTGATCGGCAATGCCATCACACTGGTCTTTGCGGGCGAAGACACTGCCGCCACCACACTGGGCTGGCTGCTCTATTTCCTGTCCACGCATCCCGACGCCACCGCGGCGGCGCGCGCTGAGACCGATGCGGTGCTGGGCAACGCGACCATGGCCGAGCGTTTCGACCTGCTGGGTGGCCTGAACTACATCGAGGCGGCGGCGATGGAGGCCATGCGCATCAAACCGGTCGCGCCACTGGCCGGATTTGAAGTCTTACGAGATCGGGTGATCGGAGATGTCTCGGTGCCTAAGGGCGCGCGCGTATTCGGCCTGATGCGCAGCGCAGGTCTGGACGATGCGCACTTCCCCGACGCGCAGCGCTTTGATCCGCAGCGCTGGCTGGCCTCGACGAACCACGCCGAACCGCTCCAGCGACCCGAAGGGCTGGAATCACAGGGGCGCAAGATCTTCCCGTTTGGTGCAGGCCCGCGCCTGTGCCCGGGCCGTTATCTCGCCCTGTGCGAAATTCGCATGGCGACCTCGATGATCGTGAAAAACTTTGAGCTGTCTTTTGAAGACGATCCGTCGAGCGTCGAAGAAATCTTCGCGCTCACCATGAACCCCAGCCATCTGCCCGTCCGACTGGCCCGACGTGCAGACACCTGACGCCGTGGATCCACTCATCGAAGGTCATCTGCGCTTTCGCGCCAATACCTGGCCTGCCGAGCGCGACCGTTATGTGGCGCTGGCGCAGCGGGGCCAGAACCCAGAAACGATGGTGATCGCCTGCTCCGATTCGCGCGTCGATCCGCAAACCATTTTCGGAGCCGGCCCGGGCGAGTTGTTCGTGGTGCGCAATGTGGCAGGCCTGGTGCCCACTTACACCCCCGATGCGGGCTATCACGGCACCAGCGCGGCGCTTGAGTTCGGTGTGCGGGTGCTGAAGGTGGCACGCATTGCCGTGCTGGGTCATGCCTTGTGCGGGGGCATTCGCGCCATGGTCGAAGGCGCGCCCGGCGTAGCCCGTGACTTCGTCGAGCCCTGGATGCGCATTGCAGAGCCCGCGCTCGACGCTGTGCCACGCCAGCTCAGCATTGATGACATGCTGCACAGCTGCGAATTGGAGGTGGTCCGCCTGTCACTGGCGAACCTTGCCACCTTCCCCTGGATCGCCGACGCAGTCTCGGCCGGTACGCTCAAACTGCAGGGCTTTCGCTTCGACATCCGCAGCGGTGTACTCACCACTTTGGTGAACGACCGCTTCGTGCCCGTGAACTGAAGCGGCCCGTGCGCGGGGGTTAGTGTCGGGACGTGACAGACGTCGCGGCGGCGGATGCCAGCTTGCGCCGGCGCTGGGCCAACCAGCCCCCGCCCAGCACCCCGCCCACCACGACCGCATAGGCCAGCGGTGCGATCCAGCCATGCTGCTCAAGCACCGGTTTCACGAGCGGTTCGCTGGTCATCATCTTGACCGCCGTCCAGGCCAGCACGCCTGCGCCCACATACACGATGGCCGGATAGCGCTCCACCCACTTCAAAATCAATGTGGAACCCCAGATGACGATTGGGATACTGATGAGCAGTCCGAGCACCACGAGCAGATAGCTGCCCTGGGCCGCCCCGGCCACCGCCAGGACATTGTCCAGCCCCATGACCGCATCGGCGATCACGATGGTTTTCATCGCGCCAAAGAATGTCGTCGCCCCTGCGCCGTGCTCTGATTCATCACCGCCGTCGTCGGTCAGCAATTTGTAGGCGATCCAGACGAGCAGCGCGCCGCCCGCAAGCATGAGCCCCGGGATCTTCAGCAGCCAAACCACTGCGACGGTCATGAGGCTGCGCACAATGATGGCACCCATGGTGCCCCAGACGATCGCGCGCTTTTGAAGGTCGGCTGGCAGGTTGCGTGCAGCCAGCGCAATCACGATGGCGTTGTCTCCGGCCAGCACAAGGTCAATGACGACGATGGCCAGCAGGGCAGACAAAAATTCAGAAGAAAACAAGACATCCACGGCTACACCCTCACCTGATTCAATGAGCGGATTGTTTTCGACCTGAAGGCACCACGTACAGTCTTATTTCGCGATGCCTGACATAACAACCCGCAATCAACCCGTAAGTGTATTACGAAATACCGTGTTTTAAGGCGCTATCGGCCATGTTTAGGCCCCCTGTCACCGGTCATGGCATAGGGGTTTAGCGTGAACGGCGGTCTCGTTGGGCCTAGTATCCGTGGTGCAGCAAAGCGGGAGTAGCTCCGGGTCAACCCGACCTGTGCCACGGGATCGTCAATACGGGTTCGCCCCGGTCCCCTGGGCCCCTTACCGGATCGGTCGGTGTTTGGGCGAGCAAGACCTTTGTCTCACAGCAAAGGCGTTCTATGCCCTACAGCAATATCCGCAAATTGCTTCGCCACGGCTTGTTGCCCCAGCTGGCGGTCTTTGAAGCAGCGGCCCGCCTGGGCAGCTTCACGCGCGCAGGCGAGTCTCTGCAGATGGCGCAGCCCACGGTCTCCACACAGATCAAGAAGCTGTCCGATACCTTAGGCCTTCCCCTGTTCGAGCAGGTCGGCAAACGCATCCACCTGACAGCCGCCGGCCGGGTGCTCTATGACGGCTGTACTGAAATCTTTGACACGCTCTCCAAAATCGACAACAACCTGGCGCACCTGCGCGGCTTGGAAAGTGGGCGGCTGAAGCTCGCAGTCAGCACCACCGGCAAATACTTTGCACCCCGATTGCTGGCTCGCTTCATCGCACAGCATCCGGGCGTGGAAATTTCCATGCAGATTCACAACCGTCAGGGTCTGATCGAGCGCCTCGCACGCAACGAAGACGATCTGTACATTTTCGCCAATCCACCCGCTGACCAGGAAGTGGTCTGCCAGCCCATCCTGGATAACCCGTTAGTGGTCTTTGCGCGGGCCGACCACCCGCTCGCTGGCCAGCGGGGGCTGCCGATTGAATCGCTGATCGATGAACCCTTCCTAATGCGGGAAGCCGGATCAGGCACCCGCATGGTCGCCTTTGAAGCCTTTGACCGTGCGGGCTTCGAGCCCAGTGTGCGCATGGAGCTCTCGACCAATGAAGCGGTGCGCCAGGCCATCCTGGCCGGTCTGGGCGTATCGATCCTGTCGCGCTACACGCTTGGTCTGGACACCGAAAATCCCCATCTGGCCGTGTTGGACATCCGCGGTTTTCCCATCCAGCGGCCCTGGCAATTCGTCTACCCAGTGGGCAAGCAGCTCTCGCCTTCGGCACGGGCATTCATGGACATGGTGCGCACAGAAGCCAAGATCCTGGTGCAAGACCATCTCGGGCACGAAGCCGAGTTATCCGCCTCAAACTTATCCGCCTCAAACATTAGACGCTCCTAGAGCCCCTGGGCACACAGCCAGCGCTGAATCAGCTCGGCAATCAGCAGGCTGTTGTCTTCGATCATGAGCATATGGCCATTGCCATCGATGCCCAGGTCAGGCAGCCACATGAACTCACCGCCAAAGAGCCTCGCCACCGCTTCATCGGCAACGCGTGGATGGCGCGGATCGAGCGGGCCAGTGATCACCAGCAGCGGGCGTTCGCCCACCCGCTCGGGGCGTTCGATCCGCAGGGCCGTGCCGCCGATGTTGAAGCGCTCGTTGACCAGCCGTGCGCTCTCGGCCACCACCGATCGGGCGTAGGCCTGAAACGCCGCATGCGGAAAACGCGGTGCATTCGCCCAGAAGCTGCGCATGAACTCGGGCCCGACCTGCACAGGCCGATCCAGCGGGCTGTACATCGGGCAACCCAGCGACTCATCGTGGCTCAGCGCTGCAATGCGCAGCGGATCATCTGGCAATTCGGGCAATAAGTTCCCAGGCGCTCCGGGCGCCACCCCCACCACGGCCGCCACCGATGCGCGATGCTGCTCGGCGAGCCACCAGGCCATTGGCCCGGACGCTGAATGCGCCATCACCACCGGCGCGGCGTCATCCCGCGCCACCTGTTGCACCAGCACCGCCATCGCGTCGGCCATCGTGCGTCCGGAGAGCTGCGCGAAATCATCGCGCCGAGGCGAGCGCCCATGGCCTGGCCAGTCAACGACATAGACAGTACGTCCCTGCCGTGCAAACCACGGCGCCCACCCTTCACGTCCATCGGGCGTAGTGAGGTAACAGGCACCGGTATGGAACGCACCATGCAGCATCACGATCGGTGCAGCGCCCGGCGCGTTCGGCACGGCATCGGTGCGGCGCAAACGGTCGACATAAATCGGATGGGCGTCCGTGCCGCTGAACAAGCAGTCGTGCGACAAGGCAGACGTCAGGTCAGTGCTGCAGATTGGGGGCATCGTGAGCAGGTCAGGGGTCGAATGGCAACGAGGCTAACACTGGCCTGCGCGATGCGCGGCGATTCGACTTTGCATGCGCGGCCATTGTTTCAATCCACCGGAATCGGGCGCAGCACGTTCACTGCGCGCACCTCAACACCCGATGCGCGATGCCCCCAGGCATTGCGCACATAACTCACCACCGCGCCCACCTCACGGTCGGTGAGCTGCTGCGCGAAGGGCGGCATGCCCGGTGG
>CANHUQ010000054.1 GCA_947463885.1 Burkholderiales bacterium | reverse complement strand
TGCCATAGCACCTCGACTCGATCGTTTGTACGTTCCAACAAGGTCTCGCTTTGCGATTCAACTCGTTCGTAGCGTATCACCCCCATCACCGAGAAGAATGACGAACCGACGGCCAGCAGAGTGGGGTTGAGCACCGGTCGGCTGTCCATATCATTGGCCGCTTGCTCGAGGGTGCGATAGAAGGTCCGCTCACGCCTGGCAACGAAGCGGCGAGCCCCCGCCAGGTCAAGCGATGGCACCAGCGCAGCGATCACCTCTGCTGGCGCAGTGTTGATGTTGACCGGGGTACCACGCGGCAGCACCGTCACGAAGGGCTCGAGTGAGGTCACCAGCGTGGGATCGATCCCGTTGATATCGAGCAGATCGGCCACACGCGTGATCGGCAGGCGCGTAGCCGGAATGGTCTTGCCCTCGGTCACGGCGGGCATCGACTGCATCACACGCCGCCCGATGAGATCGGCCATCGACTCGGGCCGACCGACTGTCGTGAGCAGCTTGCGCAGGGCCGCCATATGCAGGTCAGACGCCTGACCGGCGCCCGCGGCCAGCGCATTCAGATTGAACAGTGACTGGGCGTCGGTGATCCGCCCCGCCAGCACGGCGTTACGCGCCCCTTCGTCGAGCTTTGCACCGGCCGTCACGGTTTCATCCAGCCGGGTCTCCACCACAGGAATCGCCCAAGGCTCGCCCAGATGATCGACCGGCCCGGTGCGCAGGTCAGACCGCAAAATCACCTTGGCCCAGTCCAGTGCTGCCCGTTCGATCCATCGGCTTTGCGACATGGCCAGGCGATTTTCAACCGATCGCACTGCAACGTGTTCGCGCCAGAACAGCCCCGACACGACGATCGACGCCAGCGTGACCACCAGCATCGCGGTGATGATCGCAGCGCCTTGCTGTGCCGTGCGCCCCCGCATGCTCAATCCTTCACCGGCAAGATGCGCTGCAGCACCTGGCCATCGTCGCGCACGATACGCACCTGCAATCCGGTGACCTGCACCGAGCCCGCCGGGTTGCCTGTGCCGGGCGCAGCCGCTGCTTGGGGCGCCGTTGGCGGGGCCGATTGAGGCTCACCGGGCTGCACGGTCGGCGCAGCAGGCTGACTCACGGTGAGCTGCCCCACCAGACTCTCCGCAGCCACCCAGCCCTGCCCTGCAATCCAGCCCTGCATCTGCATCGAGGCAACCCGGCCAAGAATCGGCTGCCAAACCAGACCATCTGCCGCCGGTGCATCCAGGCCGCCTGCAGCCCGCCCCGGCGCATCGGCAGGCGCGGAGTTGCGTGCAGCAGGTTGCCCCATCACCCCGTCCACAGTCGGCACCGACCAGGCGCCAAAACCACGCTCAAGCACGCCATTGCGCAAACGCCAGGCAACCTGCTGCACCTGCGTGGGCTCGGCAGTTCTGCCGGACTCACGCAACAGCAGCAGCGAGGCCGCAGGTTGCTCGCCCGAGACCGTGAAGTTGATGGCGGGCGTGGGCAGCCGCAACAGGCGCACCGACCAGGTCTTGCGCAGGTCATCGTCCAGTTGCGCAAAGGCAAGCGTCATGGAACGCAATTCGTCGGAAGCCGCCACGATCCGCTGGCGGGAGGTCAGCACCGAATCCAGTCCTCTCCAGGCCAGCAGTGCCAGCACCGCCAACAAGGTCGTCGCGATCAGCAGTTCGATGAGCGTGAACCCAGCGCTGCCTCGCCGCGCAGGTGAACAGGCAGACCGCCCATCGCTGTCCGCAGCCTCGGCGCACCGCACAAAGCGGGCGACGGTATCCACCGTTGCTGATGCGTTCAGTATCGTCACGGCAGATTGGTGGCGAAGCCTACGAGCCGCGACAGCCGCACCCGCGCCCCTTCGGTCGGATACACACTGATTTCCACGCGACGAAATTGCGGATTCGGTGTGGCAAATACATCTTCCTCGCACACCATTTGCACTTCGGCTTGTGTGCAATCGAAGCTGCGTCGGCCCTGGTTGGGAAACTCACCCTGAATGCGAATTTGAGCCAGACGGTTTTCTGCGCTCCAGAGCGCGAGCGTGCGCTGGCGCAAGTCGAGCGCGCTGGTCGACATCGACGCAGTGGCGCGTAAAGACGCCATGAGCGCCACAGCCACAATCGTGAGGGCAACCAGGACCTCGACCAGCGTGAAGCCCCTGTACGCCCGACCACCGCCCTTCGGGACGTGTGGCCTGCGTGTGCGCTCAGTCAACGACTTCAAAGGCGCCCAGACCATTGGCCACGATGCTCACTGCCGCCTCGGGGCGCTGCAGCACCACGCGATACGGCGCTTCGACGAGATCACGGCCGAACTCCAGCACCCTTCGCCCATCGGGCCGATCAACCGCCACGCGCGTTTCCGAGGCCCAGGGTCGTGGCCGCAGGTCGCGGTCATCGGTGATCGGTCGCCACTCGCGGTCGCGAAAGACCACAAACCGAAAGCCGCTGGCGTCCGCCTCAAAGCGAATCGGCGCACCACGCACCTGCGCTTCTTCACGCGCCAGGGACAAGAGCTGTGCCAGTCGATCGGCATCGGCGCGCAATTCACGCTGAGGGCTGGGCGCAGCCGACATCGTGACCATGCCCGCCACCACGCCAATCACCATGAGCACGACCATCAGTTCGATCAGCGTGAAACCGGCCGTGCGGGCCAGCGAACGGCTCCCCGGTCGATACGCTTGACTGACAGCCCTGGCCCCGTGCGGCGAATGCCTGCGGAACATGCTGCCGCACACGGTGTGCTGCCCGATCAGAGGGCCCACGAACCGATGTCGGCCTCGACACCGGTGCCACCGGCCTGCCCGTCGGCGCCCAGACTGAACACATCGATCTCACCCCGCACACCGGGGTTGAGATACTGGTAAGGACGGCCCCAGGGATCGTTGGGTACCTTGTCCAGATAAGACTTCCAGTTCGCGGGGACTGGCCCGGCGGTGGGTCGCACGACCAGCGCCTGCAAGCCCTGCTCGGTCGTGGGATAGCGGGAGTTGTCCAGGCGATAGAGCTTGAGCGCCTGCATCACCTGAGCAATGTCCTGACGCGCAGCCACCACGCGGGCCTCGTCAGGACGACTCATCACACGCGGCACCACCAGAGCGGCCAGTACACCGAGGATCATGATGACCACCATGAGCTCGATGAGCGTGAAGCCGCGCATGCTGCGCGAAGTGTTTGCCAAAGCGGCCGTCCGTCCTGTCTGCATTGTCTGTTTGCCCCGCCGCGTCACCCGAGAATAAGGAATCTATGATAACAGTGGGTATTGAAGGCACTTTTGCCACGCTTTGACGCCCATCGGCCTATTTCGACCATGCGACTCCGCGTTCCTCTGGCTCCGCTGGCCTCGGTGCTGTTGTTTGCCGGCCTGTGTGCCATCTGCGCCGCCTGGGCGCTGGCGCTGCTGGCGCCCCGCTCGCCGGTCACGCCCGCCGGAACTATCGCGCAAAGCGGCGCACCGGTCGATCTGCGCCAGGCCTCCGGGCTCTTCGGTGCGCAAGCGACTCAGGAGGTCAGCGCTGCAGCGGTGGGCCCTGCTGACATCCAGGTCGTAGGGGTCATGGCAGCCGGTTCTCGAGGCGTGGCACTGCTGGCCGTGAACGGTCGTCCAGCTAAACCCTTTGCCGTAGGTGAATCGGTCGATGCCGAGACCACCGTGGCCGCAGTCTCTGCGGATGCCGTGACCCTGGAGCGTCGTGGCCAGCGCGTGAAGGCGCCGGCACCGAAGCGCCCCGACCTGGCTGTCCTGACCAGCGGACCGGCGACCGGTGCAACTGCGCCCGGTACAGCACCGCAAGCGCCCCCCAATGCAGTCATCGGCAGCCTGCCCGCCCCGGGCGTTCCTGGCGCTGGCCCCATCACGCCGGGTGGCGGGCGCCCCTTGAACGTGCCACCTGCCCCCCCAGCCCCTCCGGCTCCCGCGCTGGCTCCCACCGATCCGCCGCTGCCCCAGCAAGACCCGATGCCGCCCGGCGCCGCCGTCATGCCGGGCACCGGACTGCCTGGTGTCACCATCCGGCCATAGCGTCGCGGCAGCCCCCTGAGCGGGGCACGATAAGCGGGGCGTTACAATGTGCCGCTATCCGCCCCGGGCGGTCCACCGCCTTGCCCCGTGCCCGACTCCCCACCACGCAAACGTCTGCGCCAGTCTCAGTTTGAGCAGCGCGAGGCCGCCATCCTCGATGCCACGAACCGGCTGCTCGCCGGACGCGGGTACGACGCCATGGCAATGGACGACATTGCGGCCGAGGTGGGCATTGCCAAAGGCAGCCTCTACAAACACTTCGAGTCCAAGGAGGCCCTGGCTGCAGCGGTTATGGTTCGGCTGTTGACCCAGACCGAAGCGGCATTGAGCGAGGTGCCTGAACAAACCCCGGCCATCGAGCAGCTCAAGGCGCTGTTGCGCTGGACGCTGCACCAGCGGCTCGCGGGTGGCGTGCCGCACCTGCCCTCCACCAGCCCGGCCCTGCAGCAGGCGCTCTTTGCCAGCCGGCCGTACATGGACCACCTCACGCGCCTGTCCGACCGGATCGGTGCGATCATCCTGCGAGCCCGCGCCCAAGGCAGTTTGCATGCCCAGCTGCGCGACGAGTTTGTGCTCTATACCCTCTATGCCCGGACCTGCGACCCGACCCTCGACTTTCTGAAGGCCGGCGGTTCGATGGACGATGCAGCCATCGTCGAGCAGATCGTTGCCGGCTGCTTTCACGGGCTTGCCGCCTGAATTCCCAGGAGACCCTCTCATGCGCCCTTACCTGGACCTGATGCGTCATGTGCTGGAACACGGCACGCCGAAGTCAGACCGCACCGGCACCGGCACCCGATCGGTCTTCGGCTGGCAGATGCGTTTCAATCTGGCCGATGGTTTTCCCATGGTCACCACCAAGAAGCTGCACCTGAAGTCGATCGTCCACGAATTACTCTGGTTCCTGAGCGGATCGACCAACGTGGCCTATTTGCGTGAGCATGGCGTGACCATCTGGGACGAGTGGGCCGACGCTCAGGGCGAACTCGGCCCGGTCTATGGTCATCAGTGGCGTTCGTGGCCCAACCCTGAAGGCGGTCACATCGACCAGATCACTGATCTGATGAAGCGTCTGCGTGCAGATCCTGATTCACGCCGGCTCATCGTATCGGCCTGGAACCCTGCCGACCTGCCCAAGATGGCCCTGTCGCCCTGTCATGCGCTCTTTCAGTTCTATGTGGCCGACGGGCGTTTGTCCTGTCAGCTCTATCAGCGCAGTGCAGACATTTTTTTGGGCGTGCCCTTCAACATCGCGTCTTATGCCTTGCTGACCGAAATGGTGGCCCAACAGTGCGACCTGAAGCCCGGCGACTTCATCTGGACTGGCGGCGATTGCCACCTCTACAACAACCACCTGAACCAGGCCCGCGAACAGCTTGCGCGTGAACCCTATCCCCTGCCTCGTCTGGAATTGCGGCGCAAACCGGCTTCAATCTTCGACTACCGCTTCGAGGACATTGCCATCACCGGTTATCAGTCCCACCCGCACATCAAGGCCCCGGTTGCCGTCTGATGGCAGCGCCCCGCATCACTCTGATCGTGGCGCGCGACCGGCACGGCGGCATCGGGCGCCACAATGCCCTGCCCTGGCATCTTCCCGAAGACCTGCAGCATTTCAAGGCGACCACGCTCGGCCACCCCATCCTCATGGGGCGGCTCACCTTCGAATCGATCGGCAAGCCCTTGCCCGGCCGACGCAATCTGGTGATGACGCGCAATGCAGGCTGGGCCCATGCGGGCTGCGAGCGGGTCGATTCACTCGATGCAGCGCGCGCCCTGTGCAAGGACGCCCCTGAACTCTTCGTCATCGGCGGCGCGCAGCTCTACGCCAGTGCGCTGCCTCAGGCCGACCGGCTGCTGATCACCGAGGTTGACACTGACGGGCAGGCCGATGTGTTCTTTCCGCAGGCCGACCTCGCCCTGTGGGAGCGCATCACGCTGGAGCCTGCGGTCAGCCGCACCGGACTGCCCTATGCGATCGGCACCTGGGTGCGCCGGCCACGGGTCAACTCAACGGCCGAGGGCTTAAGGGACGCATCCTAAGGGTCCCTTCAGAGGCCACATGGACTCCGGTCCAGTTGCCCGCACCGCGTGATAGAGTCCCCGCGCATGCCGCCTGCCGCGGCATTCATCCCTGCGATGCACGTCAAGGAGACTTCCCGATGAAGCCCGATACCTTCCGGTCTTTCAGGCCGACCCTGCATGCTCTGGCCCTGGCCTCTGCGCTGGCCGTGTCTGCCCTCAGCCCGCTCAGCGCTACCGCAGAGCCACTGCGCTGGGGTGCACAGAACGACATTCTCACCATGGATCCGCATTCGCAGAATCATGCGACCACCAATGCGATCATGATGCACACCTATGAGGGTCTGACCCGCTACGACAAGGACTACAAGGTCGAGCCGGCGCTGGCCACCAGCTGGCAGCAGATCAGCCCGACGCAATGGCGCTTCAATCTGCGCAAGGGCGTGAGCTTCAATGACGGCTCGCCCTTCACGGCCGATGACGTCGTCTTCTCCTTCGAGCGCATCCGTCAGCCGCAGGGCACCATGCAGGTCTATGTGACCGGCATCAAGGAAGTCAAGAAAATCGACGACCATACCGTCGACATGATTCTGGATGCTCCGGTCCCCATCCTGCTGCGCAACATCATCGACTTCCGGATCATGAGCAGGTCATGGGCGGTCAAGAACAAGTCCGAAAAAGTGCAGGACTACAAGGCACGCGAAGATACCTTCGCGTCGCGCAATACCAACGGCACCGGCCCCTACGTCATCAACGGCTGGTCCCCTGACCAGCGCATCGTGATGTCTGACAACACCAAGTGGTGGGGCAAAAAGAGCGGCAACGTTGATCGGGTGACCTACACCCCGATCAAGGCCGATGCCACCCGGGTGGCAGCCCTGTTGTCCGGCGAGGTGGATATGGTCACCGACCTGCCCACTCAGGACGTCGCACGCCTGAAGCAGAACGCTGGCCTGAAGGTGCTCGAGGGCGCTGAAGTGCGCACCATCTTCATCGGTCTGGATCAGCACAACAATGAGCTGCAGTTCTCCGATGTGAAGGGCAAGAACCCCTTCAAGGATGTGCGCGTGCGCCAGGCCCTGAACCTGGCTGTCGACCGTACGGCCATCCAGCGCACCATCATGCGCGGCCTGTCGGTCCCCGGCATGCTCATGGTGGCACCTGGCGTCAACGGCTACACCAAGGAAGCCGACAAGCCGGTGACCGCCAACATCGATGCCGCGAAAAAGCTGCTTGCCGATGCCGGGTATCCGAACGGCTTCGAGTTCACGCTGGACTGCCCGAACAACCGGTATGTGAACGACGAGGAAATCTGCCAGGCCATCGTAGGCATGTGGGCGCGTGCAGGGCTCAAGGTCAAGTTGAATGCCATGCCGTTCGCCACCTACATACCGAAGATCCAAAAGCACGAGAGCAGCGCCTACATGCTGGGCTGGGGCGTGGCGACTTACGATGCGCTCTATTCGCTGCAATCATTGGTACGCACCAAGACCACAGGCGCAGACGGCAACTTCAACCTGGGCCGCGTCAATGATCCCAAGCTCGACGCGCTGATCGATGCCGCCAAGTCCGAGACCGATGTAGCCAAGCGTGACGCCCTGCTCAAGGAGGGGCTGAAGCTCACCATGGACAATGCGTACTATGTGCCCATCCATCATCAGATCCGCCCCTGGGCCATGAAGAAGAACGTGAGCACTGTGCACCGCTCGGACGACCGTCCTGAGGCCCGCTTCACCAGCGTCGGGGGTAGCTGAGCCCGACCTGTCGCGAATGCTCGCCAGGGCTCTCCCTGGCGGGCAACCACCCCTTCCTTGAGGGGTGAACCGATGCGCTCTCGCAATTGAACGGAACGCACCGCTCCCGAACAAGACAGACCTGTCTACGGCTGAAGATCGAAAAAACTTTCTTCTGCGTCTACAATCCGCTGCCCGCGCCGCTCGCGCGCCGCGTCCAGGCCGTTTCCACCACTACCAAGAGAGAATTTTCATGAACCGTCGTGCACTGCTCCTCGCCGCCGCTGCGGCCCCTATCGTCGCCGGCTGCGCTGCTCCGCTGGGCTTCAACCCGCCCGCTTCCGGCCTGAACGGCATGCTCTCGGGCCTGCAGCGTCACATGGGCACCAGCCTTGACCAGACCACGGCTGGCGCAGGCGCCCTCACCGCCCTGGCCCAGAACAAGTTGAGCCCGGCCGACTTTGCCCGTCTGAACACCAGCCTGCCTGGCCTGCCCGATCTGGCCACCAAGGGTGCTGGCCTGCTGGGCGTGTCGCCCTCGTCGCTGAATTCGCTGGCCGCGGTGAACAGCGCCATGTCCAAGCTGAATGTGAGCCCGGCCCAGATGAACGCCATGGCCAGCTACATGGGCAACTTCCTGAATGGCAGCAACGCCAGCAGCGCCGCCAACATGCTCGGCGGCATCCTGCGCTGATCGGCCTTCGGCACCGGCCCAAGAAACCCGCTTCGGCGGGTTTTTTTACGCGTGCTTTCGCACAGTACGGGGCGTCCTAACCCAGCCGATTGCGTACCCAACGGCCAGCTTTCATGACCACCGGCACATGCGCGCCCTGCTGTTGGAGCAGCGTCAGATCGGCCAACGGATCGCCGTCCACCACGATCAGGTCCGCCAGCGCACCGGCAGCAATGACCCCAAGCCGACCCTCCTGCCCCATCATGCGCGCGGCAATCGAGGTCGCCCCCTGCAGGATGGCGGCAGCGCCCATTGCCTCGGCACGCAGCGTGAACTCGTTGCTCTGATCATCGTGCATGCTGCCCAGCAGGTCGGTGCCAAAAGCGATCGGCACGCCCTCGGCATGCGCGATGCGAATCGCTTCCAGGCCGCGCGCCTTCACCCGATCGAGCTTGTCCAGCATGGCCTGCGGCCAGCCCAGTGAGGCACCCTCTCGTGCGAGCGAGTCGTAGGTCGCCAGGGTCGGCACGTACCAGGCGCCCTGACGACGCATTTCGCGAGCGGACGCTTCGTCGAGCAGGTTGCCATGCTCGATCGATTTCACGCCCGATTGCACCGCGCGGATGATCGCCTTGGGCGAGTAGGCATGGGCCATCACATAGGTGTTGGCCGCATCGGCCTCCTCGCAAACAGCGCGCAATTCCTCGAGCGAATACTGCGTACCGTCGATCGGGTCGGTGGGGCTCGATACACCGCCCCCGGCCATCACCTTGATCTGGTGGGCGCCATTGCGGATCTGCTCGCGCGCCGCACGGCGCACTTCACCCACGCCATCAGCGATCGCGCCAAGCATGCCCAGTCCGGCGCAGGTGCAGATCATGGTTTTCACGCCAATCGGCCGCGTGTCACCATGTCCACCCGTCTGCGAGATGGCCTGGCCCGCGATGAACAAGCGCGGCCCCTGAAAGTAGCCCTGCTCGATCGCCTGCACCAGCCCGTGATCCGCGCCTGCGGCGTCGCGCACCGTCGTGAAGCCGCGCTCCAGCATCCCTTCCACGATGTCCTTGCTCTGCGCAGCAATCAGTGAGGGCGGCATCATGCCCAGCTTCATGAAGTCGGGCACGGTCGAGGTCACATGCACATGCGCATCAATCAGACCGGGCATGAGCGTGCGACCACCGACATCCACAATGCGCGCGTCGTCGATCTGAACATCGCCAAAGAGCACATCGGCAATGTGATCGTCTTGCACCACGACGGTGGCATGGGGGCGCAGGACGCCTGCGACGCTATCGAACAGGACGGCTCGAGTGAATGCAATGCGACCCATTGCGGGGCTCCTTCGGGCGGGCAGGGTTAAAACGCAGCAGACTCAGCTTGCGGGCGTGATGCAGTAGAGCGCCAGCTTGTTGCCGTCAGGGTCGCGAAAGTACGCGCCGTAAAAGGTCTTGGAGCGGGCACCCGGTGCGCCTTCATCACGCGCGCCCAGAGACAGTGCCTTGGCATGCAACGCCTGGACAGTGGCCGCGTCGGGCATCAGCAGCGAAATCATGGTGCCATTGCCAGCCGTGGCCGGCTGCCCATCGAAAGGCTTCATGACGCTGAACATCGGCTGCCCAGGCTTGACGCCCCAACCCACGCCACGATCGGTCTTGAAAAACACCTTGGCGCCCAGTGGCGCAAACAGGTCGGTATAAAACGCCACCGAGCGATCGAGGTCATCGGTGCCAACGCAGGTGTAGCCAATCATGAGGGTCTCCTGAAGGGGAATGGGTCGCAAAATAGTACGCGATCATGTCAGCGGCCCGGGGCGCATGGCCCGAAGGACTTGGGTGCAATCAGGCGACCCGAGAAGCGCCCGTCGGCAACGATTGCAGACACTCGGCCGGCATTCGTCACATTGTCTTGGCCACCGCCGGCTCGCTGATGGTGGGCGCCCCGGCGCTGATGGCCCCCAGGTTCCAGGCGTAGCGCCGCAAGAGCCAGGTCACCCGCTCGAACAGCTCGGTCGCCTGCCACAGCGCGCGGCGCTCCACGGCCGGCAGCGGCGGGTCCTGGCGAGTCTGCTCGTCTCGCATCTGCTGCATCAGCTCAGCGCGGTCGGCGGTCAACTGGTCGATCAGCACCGCGTCGACCCGCTCGCCTTCCTCCAGCTCCAGGGTGGCGGTCTCCAGCATGGCGTGCATCCCCTCGGTCAGGCTGCCGATGAAGCGATCGACCACGGGGTCGCGCCCCGGCTTCGGCATTGCGTTCGCGAAACCGGCCACCGACTCCTGCAAGGCGCCCAGCGTGTCGGCGGCGTTCCACAGTTGGAGCAGCCGATTGAGCTCTTGCTCCTGCGGATCGGCGGCGAGTGCCGACTTGAGGAAGCGGTCGATGTCGCCGATCAGCGATTTGCCGGAGGTTTGCAATGCCTTAAGACTGGCCGCCTCGCCGTGCTCCTCCTTGCGCAGACCCGCCAGGTAATCAGGCAGCCGTCGCACCAGCCGTAGCTGCTCCTGCTCGACCAGCTGCGGCGCCTCGGCCGGGCGGCCCTCGGCGTCGATGGTGAGGAACTGCGGCCGAGACAGCGCTTCCTCCTCGGACGGAGGGCTCAGGCGGCCGACGAAGCGGACCAGCACCGGGTTGAGCGGGCTCGCCACGAGTGCGGCGGTAATCTGGAACATCCAGTGCACCAGGGTGAGCTGGAACGCCACGTCACCAGTGATCGCCATGATCAGCCCGCGCACGGTCGGGATGCCGGTGTAGTGCTCAAGGGTCATCAGCGGCACCATCACCGCCGCCCCGATGGCCTTCAGCACCACCTGGTAGAGCGTGAGCTGCCGTTCCGATCCCTTGAGCGCGGCGCCCTGGACCGCGCTCATGATGCCGGAACCGAGATTGGCGCCGACCACGATCATCATCGCCTGCTCAATCGGGAGCACGCCGGCCTGCGCCAGCGCCAGAGCGATGATCGACACCGTCATGCCCTGCATGAAGGAGGCGAGTACGGTGCCGGCGATCAGACCCCACAGGAAGAACTGGTCGGCCATCGCCAGCACGTTGCGGATGCCCTGCGAATCGCGCAGGGATTCGCCGGCACGCGCCGTCAGGTCAACGCCCAGCATCAGGAGCGCCAGCCCCAGCCCGGCCGCCACCAGATAGCCGTGCTTGGGCGACTTGTTGTAGCCCAGCCCGTAGAGGATGCCGATGCCGGCGACCAGCCCCAGCGTGATCACCTTGAGGTCAAGTGAGACCAGGAACAGCCGCAACGTCGTCCCGGTGTAGCACCACGTGACGATCGGCAGCCCTTGCGTCACCGTGATCGCGCCGGCGCTGACCAGCCCGACCACGATGTAGGTCACTGCGTTGGTACTCTGGATCAGCGCGCCCGAGCCGAAGCCCACCAGCCCGGCCTTGAACGGGCTCTCGGTGGCGCGGCGCACCAGCTTGCGGAAGCTCGGCCCCGCCGCCTGCTTCATGTTGACCGTCAGGAAATGGGTTCCGACGAAAATCAGTCCCAGGCCAGCCAGCAGGGTGATCAGGACTGTCAGGATCGACGGAAGAGGGGCGCTGGGCATTGATGTAGTGGGTATACGGAGGAGTTCAGCGACCGTCAAGGCACGGACTCTCTTTGCCTCCTCTCATTGCGCCCTGCCGGCGCGGCGCGGGGGCACAGGCCCACTTCAAGGTGATCGCGTCAAGGGCGCACGCAGTCAGATCCTGCTCACGGTGTCACGGTAAACTCACGACCTGGTTCGGTACCCGCCTCCGTAGCTCAGTGGATAGAGCATCCCCCTCCTAAGGGGAGGGTCGCACGTTCGATTCGTGCCGGGGGCGCCACGCCTGATGCGGTCTAGCGGCTGCGCCCGATCAAGGACAGATCCCCCATGAACGCATTGCCCCGCATGCACACCCTCGTCCGTCGCGCCATCGTTTGCGGCGCATTGCTGCTGGGCATGGGCAGTGCAGCCCTCGCACAGGCGCCCTACCCCAGCAAACCCATCCGGGTGGTGGTGCCGTATCCCCCAGGGGGCGCCACCGACATCATGGCGCGCACGGTCGCGCAACGCCTCACGGAAGTGCTAGGGCAACAGGTGGTCATCGACAATAAGGCCGGTGGAAATTCGGGGATCGGTGCCGAGATCGTCGCCAAGGCCCCAGCCGATGGCTACACCCTGCTCTTCACGAACGACGCCACCTTCGTGCTGAACCCGGTGCTGTTCTCCTCGCTGCCGTACGACGCAAGCAAGGATTTCGTACCCGTAGCCACTGTCGCGTACCTCAATCTTGGGTTGGCAGTCTCGTCCACATTGCCCGTGAACAGCTTCTCTGAACTCGTCGCCTATACCCGCGCACGCAGCGGCAAGCTCAGCTATGGCTCCTATGGCGTAGGCAGCCAGGCCCACCTCATGGGTGAGATGTACAAGAAGATCAGCGGTACCGATCTGGTTCACGTGCCATACAAGGGCTCAGCACAGGCTGTGGCAGACGTGATTGGCGGTCAGGTGCTCTTCACCTTTCCGGCGCTCACCACGGTTCAGGGCTTCCTGAAAGCCGACAAGGTGCGCATGCTGGCTATCTCGGGCGACAAGCGCTCACCGCTGCTGCCCGACGTCCCCACCTTTGCCGAGGTGGGCTACAAGGACATGGACATCGGTGCCTGGTATGCCTTCCTCGCCCCCGCAGGCACGCCGCGCGACGTGGTCAATCGGCTCAATACCGCCGTGGCCAAGCTGCTGGGCAACCGGGAATTCATTGCGCAACTCGTTTCGCAGGGCATGATGCCCATGACACTGTCGCCCGAGCAGATCTCCGCGCAAATCCGCAGTGAAACCGCCCGCATGTCCCGGATCGTGAAGGCATCGGGTGCGCGCGTCGACTGATCGCTCAATGCAGAACCCCGGAGCAAAGCACGCCTCATGAGCCAACAAAAAGAGTGGTCATTTCCCATGGACCTGCTGCCTCAGGCCGATGATCTGAGTGGCGACCTCGAGGCGATGCTCGACTCAGTCGTTGCCTTGCGAGCCGAGGTGCCGGAGCAGGCGTTCACCGCCCAGACACTAGGCACCTCCCGAACCGGCAGTGGGGTGGTGCTCGATGATCGGGGCACGGTGCTCACCATCGGCTATCTGACGACCGAGGCTCACACCGCATTCCTGACCACGCGCTCAGGCCAGGTGGTCCAGGCGGTTCCTCTGGCCTACGATCAGGTCACAGGCTTTGGATTGCTCAAGGCACTCGGCCCACTCAAGGCAACCCCGGCCAGGCGGGCAAAGGGCCCTTGTGCTGAAGTCGGCGACACGGTCTTCCTGATCAGCCATGGCGGATCACGGCATGCGTTGAAGGCACGTCTGGCCGACAGACGCCCTTTTGCCGGCTATTGGGAGTACCTGCTCGAAGCTGCGTTCTACACCACACCGCCCCATCCGGAATGGAGCGGCGCGGGCTTGTTCAACCAGGCAGGCGAACTGATCGGCATTGGGTCGCTGCTGCTGCAAGAAGCGATTGAAAACGCCCCCGACGCCGCTTCCGGTCAAGGCAATATGGTCGTGCCCATTGAGCTGCTCGAGCCCATCCTCGACAACCTCATGAAGACCGGTCAGAGCGGTCTGCCACCGCGTCCCTGGCTGGGGCTGTACGCAGCCGAAGACGAGGGCCGGGTCATCGTGGGCGGTGTTGCAGACAAGGGCCCCGCCATGAAAGCCGGCCTGCAGCAGGGCGATCTGATCCTGGATGTCGCAGGCCATCGGGTGCATTCGCTGGCCACCTTCCTGCGAACGGTCTGGGCGGTCGGCCCGGCGGGCGTGGAGGTGCCACTGAAAGTGGGCCGCGACGGCGAATTGCTGCGACTGAGCATTCAATCTGTTGATCGCAACGCCCTGATGTACCGGGCCGGCGCTCACTAAGCCGCCTAATGAACTTGAGCCCACGTGTCGAGGGCTCAAGCTTGAGGCTTGGCCCGTCTGGCCCACCAACTCTCAAGGGCCTGTTCGCGACTGGCCCCCGGATTGGCCTCATAAAAGGCCCGCATATGGCGGTTGTACTCGAACTGCCGAGGAATCGGGCGCTTTACCTGCAACAGACTGTTGCGATAGTGGTCTGAAGCCTCTGCCAGGGTCCGCCCCTCACCCTGAGCAATAAACATCCGCAACGCTTCGTTGAATCGGAACGAGGGTCCGTGGACGGACTCAAAATAGCTGCGCAGAGCCTGCGTGTATCGCCAGCCCGACCCAATGATCGTTGTCGCAAAAAAATGATCAGGCATGACCGCGCGCTTTACACCGACCACGGCTGGGCCATGCACCGGCACCGCTTCAAGGTGCGAAGCAATCCTCTGCGCCAAAGCCTCTTTTCCACCACTGGCCGGCAAACCCTGCTGGCGGCAAAACGCCAAGAGTTCGGACTTAAGCCAGTACCACCGACGAAATGTATCGGCTGATAGCGTATGAGAAAGCTCGGGGCGATGAGCGCTCCGCTCATTCATTGCACTGTGTCCTCTCAAGACGATTCAATCTCGAGGCTCTACACAACAAAGCGCGCAGAGCTGCCCGTGCTTGAGGCTCGGATTTCCAGGCGTGCTTCCATCCATTCCTTGAGTTCAGCCACATGAGAAATGATGCCGACCATGCGGCCTGATTGCTGCAGATCCATGAGCACCCGCACAGCCAGGTCGAGCGCCTCGCTGTCCAGCGTGCCGAATCCTTCATCCACAAAAATCGCATCCAGACGGATACCACCCGAATAAGCCTGCACCACATCCGACAGACCCAGTGCCAGGGCGAGGGAGGCCATGAATGACTCGCCACCCGATAGCGTCTGAACGGCACGCGCCATGCCGGTATGCTGGTCCATCACTTCAAGATCCAGGCCCGCTGCACTGCGCTGGTCGGCCGGCGCCGGCTTTCTGCGCATCTCGTAGCGACCCTGCGTCATCGCACGCAAACGCACCGTGGTAGCCGACAAGACGGACTCGAGCAGGGTGGCCAACACGTACCGCTGAAAAGAAATGCGTTGCACATTGTGGCCGCTGGCCACATCCGAGACTTTTTTGACCAGCCCGTACCGCAGCTCCATCTGCCTGAACTGCGCATCATGGTTCTGCAGGGCCTGCAAACTTGCCCGGCTTACCTCCAGCACCGATTGAGCCGCACGCGCAGCACGCACTGCCTGCACATGGCTACTGTGCGCGCTTGCCTGATTCGCCTTCAAGCTTTCGAGGTCAGGGCGCATGCACCCGCGCGTCTGCGACAGCGCGCGCTCCATGCGCAGCAGACCCGCGCTCAGATCAGCCTCATGCGCCCTGATGGTCTCATCCAGCGCCTGCACCTGCACCTCATCCAGCACTGCAGCCTGCCAGCCAACCAGATTGAAAAAACCCTGCGCCGCAAGCTGTTCAGACAGTTCACGCTCACGGCCAACCAAAGCCACCTGTGCGCGTTGCTGCGCAGCCTGCGCCGACTGCAGTTGCGCCTGCATACGCGTGTGCTCCGAGGCGGCTGCCGATAACGCTTGAGCCGCCGCTTGCAGCGCGGCATGCAGCCGTTCACGCAGCGCCACGGCTTGGAGATGCTCCGCTTGCAGCTGGGCCAGATTGGCCCAGGCGATCGGCATTCCCTCTTCGCGCGCCGCCAGCGTTGCGGCACTGGCGCTGGCCTGCGCCTGCGCAGCGCTCAGCCGGCGCTGGCTCAACTGCTCAGCCATCTCGGCCTGCTGCACTGCCTGGGTTAGTTCGGCCAACACCCTCTCAGTGTCCGCAAGGCATGAATGCGCCGAGCGAGCCAGAACCAGCTGCGCACGTGCTGTCTCGAGTTGCGCGCGGATCTGATCGGGCGGCACACCGTGTGTGCTGAGCACAGCGCGCAAGGTGGCCACGCTCTGCTCACCAAAAACAAGCGCCTGCCGGGTCTGGAGCACATGCTGCTGCTGCAATTGCAACTGCTCCTGTGCCTCGTCATGCGCGGTATCGGCCTGCAGCAGTGCGTCATCAGCAACCGGCGCCGCACCGGCCGCATGCGCAGGCGTCGGGTG
>CANHUQ010000053.1 GCA_947463885.1 Burkholderiales bacterium | reverse complement strand
GCATGGTCAAGAATCCTGGCATCCACACCGCAAAACGGATGCCTGACTACAAAAACCTACGTGTAATCAAAGGTAGTTTTTCGGTGGGTGGGCGCTGATATGCGATCGCGCGGCGTGAAGTCGGCATGATGTATCGGAACTGATCGTGATGGAGTGCCGATCCTGGGGGTGCTCTGAGGGGGCGTTGATGTTCGCAGGCGAGGAGTTCGTCGTTTGGATACCGGGTGGCCTGTGCCTCACCGGCATCCCGCTCCGCGGGCTTGCCCGTGTGACTCAGGCCCGCTTCGGGTGGCGATGGTTTCGGGTGCCGTTGATGTTCGGAGGCGGGGTGGCCTGCGCCCCACCGGCACCCCACTCCGCGGGCTTGCCCGTGTGACTCAGGCCCGCTTCGGGTGGCGATCGCTTCGGGTGCCGTTGATGTTCGGAGGCGGGGTGGCCTGTGCCCCACCGGCATTCCGCTCCGCGGACTTGCCCGTGTGGCTCAGGCGCGCTTCGGGTGGCGATCGCTTCGGGTGGCGATGGCTTCGGGCCACACTCGCTTAGGGTGGCGATGGCTTCTAGGGAGCGCTCGGGTCAGCCCAGCGTCTCGATTGAGTGGGTCTGATTGGTGTAGATACACAAATCGCCGGCGATGGTCAGAGCCTTACGCACGACATCTTCGGGACCCAGCTGCGTGTTATCGAGCAGCGCCCGGGCTGCAGCCTGGGCATAGGGGCCACCCGACCCGATCGCAATCAAACCAAGCTCGGGCTCCAGGACATCGCCATTGCCGGTGATGACCAGTGAGTTGTGAACGTCCGCCACGGCGAGCATCGCCTCCAGGCGGCGCAGCATCCGGTCGGTTCGCCAGTCCTTGGCCAGTTCGACCGCGGCGCGCAGCAAATGTCCGGAGTGCTTGTCGAGCTTCGATTCAAAACGTTCGAACAGCGTGAACGCATCAGCCGTACCGCCTGCAAAGCCGGCCAGCACCTTGTCATGATGCAGTCGGCGTACTTTGCGCGCGCTGGCCTTGATGATGATGTTGCCCAGGGTCACCTGGCCATCGCCGCCGAGCGCCACGCGTTCGCCGCGTCGTGCCGACACGATGGTCGTGCCGTGAAACTGTTCCATAGGGTGTCGTGTGTAGGCGGCGGGCCGCCAGTGTGAGGGATGCGCTCAGAGTCGGCGCATGCTGACCTCAGCGAGGTCGGGGATGCCCATCACAGACATCAGGGCTGCGACCAGATGGTTCACATCCTTGAACCGAAGATACTTGCCGGCTGCCTGCAGCGCAACGACTTCGTTGAGCAATTCGCCTGCAGCGCCAAAATCGATGCGCCTCAGCCGGGCACAGTCGAGCTGAATCAGTGCGTGGTGCTGCGCATGCGCACGCAACGCAGCCACCATGTCCTGAATGCGCCCCTCGAGTTCGCCTGAAAGCGTGAGCCCATCATCCTGAGTGGAAACGATCGCCTCGCCCGCCTGCGGCTCGCCTGTCATGCGGGCTGACTTAGCTGACGCCAACTGCACCGAGGGCGGCAACGCCTCCCAGGACGGTGGCGAAACTTCGTAGGTCACGCAGTACTCGATCGACAGGTCCTCGAACTCCTGCTGACGACCCAGCAACCGCAGCAGCTCCAACTGCAGCATCCAGCAGGCATCGGAAGGGTCGCGCCGCCCAGCCTCGGTGGTCATGGCAACCACCTCGAGCAGCGGCTGCGCTCCCATCACCACCAGTGCGCGTGCGCTCTTCATGAAACCAGCCAGCACCCGCAGCAGCAGATCGGCACCGATCGGATCCACCGTGGTGACCGTGGACAGATCGATGGCCACGGGGCGATCGCGCTGAGCCATGCGTCGCAACTGCTCGAACTGCTTGATCGACTGTGCGTCGAGTAACGCCGGCAGCGCTACGACGGCAGGCACCGTCGAGCCCGGCGCTGCGGCGCTCGGCGCCGACAGCGTGTCGTCCCAGGTGGGAGGCGAGGTCTCGAAATGTGTACTGAAGGCCAGAGCCAGCTCATCGAATGCTTCGCGCCGCCCCCGACACTGATACAGGTCGAACAACATGCCCCAGGCATGGCGGGCCTGCGCGCCCAGGGAGGGATCCTTCACTGCCCCGCGCAAAATCGATTCGGCCTCGTCAGCCTGCCCGTTGGAATAGAGCACTGCCGCCTCTTCGAGCGCCGGCGCAAGCGCTGAGCCCAGCACATCCATCGCCAGCGCTTCACCCATGGGCATGACTTCAAGGGATTGCGCAGACTCTGCCCCCATCCCGGGCGCAGACGACATCATCACGCCCGGGCTCGAGGAGAACTCCAGATCGGGGCGCAGTGCATGCTCGCGCTGAACTTCGAGAGTTTCGCCGCTGGACGGCACCTGGATCGTGATGGCGTTCGCGGCTGGGCCCTCGGCGGGCATTGCGGTCGGCGACATCACGCCCGCACCCGCGCCCACTGAAGCAACGCGCCCCGACGGCACGAACACGGTGCCTGCCAAGCCCGTGCGGGCGATGCGGGTCGCAGGTCCGGCGGGAGTGACCCGGCCATGAATCATTTCCGATTCGATGGCATCAATCTTGGCCGCGGTCTGGCGCGCCAATTCACGGGCATCGACCGTTGCAGGACCGATGCCCAATGTCGTGGCGGCCACGGTATCGGCCGAGCTGAGCACGCCGTCCGCCGGTTGCGACTCCCGTGCGAGGTCGCGCTTGCGTTGAGCGAGTCGTGCCGCTTTACGGCTGAAGATCGAAAATATCACTATTGAAAATCAGAGGGTTAGCGCCAGTCTAGCAGCCCTCACACCAGCCTGGCCGTGCGTTTGCGCCGCGAGTCGGTCGGCAACCCCCTGCGGTCGCCCAACAGGGGATCGGATCTTATGATACTGTGTTGCATCTTCAACTGACGTGCGTCTACCGGCCTCAGCAGCCCTGGCCAAAGTCATCCACCATGCACCCCAATCAGCCTTTTGCTCCCTCCCGTCTCGCCAGTGCCATCACCCTGCTGTGCGCTGCCTGGCTGCCCACCGCTGCGCACGGACAAAGCCTGCAGTCGGTCGTCATCACCGGCACCCCCCCTGCCGACACGGCGCTGGATGCGTCGCAACCGGTTTCGGTCATCAGCGGAATCGAACTTGACCGGCGCCGCGCCATTTCGTTGGGCGATACGGTCGACGGCATGCCGGGCGTGCATTCGACCGGCTTCGGCACCGCCGCCGGCCGGCCGGTTATCCGCGGGCAGAGCGGCCCTCGAGTGAGTGTGCTCGAAAACGGTCTGGACACGCTCGATGCCTCTGCACTCAGCCCCGACCATGCCGTGGCCGCGGACCCGCTGAGCCTGCGTCGCGTCGAAATCCTGCGCGGGCCAGCAACATTGCTCTATGGAAGCGGCGCCATCGGAGGGGTTGCCAACGCGGTCTCGGAATGGATTCCCACTACAGCCAGGCGATCACTGGGCGCAGAGGCGCTACTCGCGGGCGATTCGGCGTCTCGGGGCACGCTCGGGTCTGTACGGATCGGCGCCTCGGCAGGCGCAGACGGTCGTCTGAACTGGAATCTGGGAGGCTTTGCACGAGAAGCAGGCGACTATTCCATCCCGGGATTTGCCGTGCGCGATGACCCGTCCAGCGCCAGCGGCCGATTGCCCAACAGCTTTGCGAGAGGCCATGGACTGTCAGGAGGAGTCTCCTGGGTCGACCGTTGGGGGGTCGTGGGCGTGTCGACTTCGAGCCTCGATACCCGCTATGGCATCCCTGCTGAAGAAGGCGTGTACATCGACCTGAACAACCGACGCACCGAGGCGCTGCTCGAGCTGATCGAACCCTTCTCCGGGATTGAATCGCTGCGCATGCGCGGTGCCGACGTCCGGTACAAGCACCAGGAAATCGAAGCGGCCAGCGGCGAAATCGGGACCGCCTTCAGCAGCAAAGGCCAGGACATGCGTCTGGAAGCCCTGCACGCGCCACTGGGCAGCGTGCGAGGTGTGTTTGGTGTTCATCTCAAGCAGCGCGAACTCTCCGCCGCGGG
The DNA here is from genome assembly GCA_947463885.1 of Burkholderiales bacterium. Lineage (GTDB taxonomy): Bacteria > Pseudomonadota > Gammaproteobacteria > Burkholderiales > Burkholderiaceae_E > UBA4615. Next base: position 12,518 of record CANHUQ010000053.1, on the reverse strand, counting down.
AGAGGAGGCCTACATCCCGACCACCCAGTCACGCGAGCAGGCGCTTTTCTATTCCGGCGAGTTGCCGATCGGGCCGGCATCACGCGGCATGCGACTGGAGTTCGGAGCGCGTGCAGGGCGCGCCACCCTGGATCCTGAAGCTGCAACCGGCCTGCCCTCGCGCAGCTTCACGCTAGGCTCGGGCTCGGTGGCGGCTCGCCTGCCGGTCACAGCCTCGATATCCACCTCGCTTGGCATCGGTGTTTCGGAACGTGCCCCCACGATCGAGGAACTCTATGCCAACGGCCCTCATGCGGCCACCGCCACCTTCGAACTGGGCGACTCCACCCTTGGGAAGGAGCGTTCACGCAACGTGGAGTGGACGCTGCGCGGAGGTGAAGGCGGCCCGCTGCGATGGAACGTCGGCATTTTTGCGCAGCACTTCAGTAACTACATCGCAGCCTTTGGCACAGATGTAGACGGCGATGGCGTCGCCGACCGGGTGGATGACTCAGGCCAGATCGCCAACTCAGCGGCAGATCCGGGCGCCGGTGACTTCACGCAGATCGCCTACCGGCAGGCACGGGCGCGCTTTCGGGGCCTGGAGGCCGATGTGCAATGGCGCCCGGTCGGATCGCCCTGGGGGGTCCGGGTCTTTGGCGATGCCGTGCGCGGGACGGTCGATGGCCTGGGGGCTGCACCGCGTCAGCCCCCCATGCGTCTGGGCTTCTCGGCCGATTACGTTGGCGGCCCCTGGGCAGGTTTCCTGTCGGTCATGCATGCGGCCAGCCAGGACCGCACGTCGGTCTTCGAGACGCCCACACCCGGTTACACGCGGGTCGACGCAGAATTATCCCGACAACTCGTGCAAACGGCCCGCGGCTCGGTGAGCGTCTTTGTTCAGGCGCGCAACCTGCTCAATGCCGACATCCGCCTGTCCACGTCGTTCGTGAAGGACACGGTCCCGATGCCCGGGCGGTCGGTCTTTGCGGGGCTGCGCGTCAAACTCTAGACCGCTGCGTGCGCAGATTCGGTGCTGGGCGCAGGTTCGGCGTCGGGCGCAGGCTCACCGGATCGGTTGGGCCTCGCCGTTGTTGATGCGGTAATACAGGCCCATCGGGTCATCGCGCAGCACTTCGAGGCGGCCAGCAATCAGGATCGGATCGAAGGTGGACTTCACCGGCGTACGGGTGCGCACTTCAATGATGCCTTCTGGTCCGGCCGGGATACAGAATGAGCAGGTCTGCGAGGTCACGGTCAACAGGAAGTGGCTTTGCTTTTCGCCAGATTGCAGCGGCATCATGAAGCCAGCCACCTTAACCTCCTGCTTGTCGAGCTTGGCTACCGCAGGTGCAAATTCAGGCAGCACCTTGTTCTTGACCTTCACCTGTTTGACCTGACCCAGCAGATCCCACGGCACGGCGCCGGGGACCATCGGCAAAGGCGGCGACACAAGCGGTTGCGCCTGCCCAGCGAGTGCGGCGGGTGCAGCACTATTTTCAACCAGACCGGGCTTGCCCGCCGCACCCCCGGTCTGTGCGGCGCCTGACTGCGCGCTTGGCGGAGCCGGCAGGACCGGTTGCGCGGGCGATGACAGCGACTGCGCCAAGGCCCCGGACAGCGTGGGCAGGACCATCACACCGCCGACCACAAGCGCCCGCACGAGGGTTGCCGCAGCGCGAACGCCTCCTTCAAGACGGGAGATCGTTGCAGGGTGTGCGGCCACGGTGGGGATGGACATGGTCATGTTCAGACTCCAATCAGCAAATGCAAGCGCCGGCTTTCAGGTTTCAGCCAGCACGTCGGCCAGACCGGTCCGTGCGGCACGCCAGGCAGGCCACAGCGACGCCAGCGCACCGAGTGCCAGGGCACCGGCCACCCAAGCCCATTCGATGGTATCGAAAACCCACCCGGTCAGCGGCCATTCCCCGCGCGGGATCAGCCATCGGCCCGCCACCTCGACCGTGACATGCCCCAGCACCAACCCGGCCACTACGCCAATCGCAGTCAGGGCCAGGCCCTCGAGCAGCAACAGCCGGAACAGATGGGCAGGCGTGGCGCCCAACAGGCGCATGAGCGCCATCTCGCGACGTCGATCAGACAAGGCCTGAAACAGCGCAACAAACACCGACCCTGCCGCCACCGCCAGGATCAGCAACCCGAATGCGCGCAGACCATCAACCCCCACGCCCACCAATTGCACAAGGCGGGCTGACTCAAATGCGGGTGATGCGGCCTGAAGCCGCTCGCTGGCGTTGATGGCACGCGGCAATGACACCGCCGCCAGCGGGCTGGCATAGCGCACGAGCAGCATCGTGACCTCGCGCGCCGGCGCATGCTCGGCGTCATGTGCGTGATCACGGTCGTGATCATGACCGGGGTCGGCTGACGGCTCGCCGGAGCGGGCAGCGCCCACACTGGGGGCTGCGGCGGGCGCAGAGTGCGCCGCGCTGGACCCGCCCGCACGCGGCGGCGCAGTCTTCTTGGTCTCGCGATGCGCATGCGCGTGCGCGTGTTTGACGTCAGCCTGCTCCGCGGGTCGCGTCCGAGACTGCGACGTCGATGGGGCAGGTGCGGGCGATACCGATGGTTTCTGGGCTTTCGGCAGGACGGCCGAGGGGCTGGCCGGCGCGCCATGCCCATGTTCGTGGGTCTGCCAGATTGATGCTGTGGACGTGACCACCAACCGGTCGATCACGCCGCCGGTTGGCGCCAGCACGCCGCTGACGGTGTAGGTCTCATCGCCATGCGTCGGCCCGCCTGCCGCCATGCCGTGCGTTCCAGCAAACTGCGCGCCCGTCGTCAGACCGGCTTCAGCCGCGACGCGCGCCCCCAACACCGCCTGCATCGGCGCCGAAAACACCTGGCCGCTGCTGAAGCGAGCGGCATGCATCGCCAGGAACTCGGGCTCGGTGCCCACGATCCGGAACCCCCGAAAGCTGTCGCCCAGTGAGATCGGCACCGCTTGAGCCACCAGCCGGTTGGCCCTCAATTCATCCAGGGCCGACAGCGCAATATTGCCCGGCGGCACATCCAGGTGGTACACGCCAGAGAGCACGAGTTGCAGCGGCGAGCCTTTGGCACCGACCACCAGGTCGATGCCGGCCGCATCCCGGCGCAAACGCTCATCGAACTGGCCGGTCACCAGCGTCACGATGACCACGGTCGCCATGCCCAGCGCCACCAGCAGCGTGGTGAGCAGCGTCATGAGCGGACGGGCTCGCAAGTAGGCCCACAGCAGACGCACCGTACTCATCGCCGCTCCAGCGTCAGCACGGTGTCAAAGGCATCGCGCACGCGCGCGTCGTGGGTGGCGATCAGCAGAACGGCGCCAAGGCTTTGGGCGCGTTCACGCAGCAAATCGATGGCCTGGGCAGCCTGGGCATCATCCAGATTGGCAGTCGGCTCATCGGCCAGCAGCAGGGCAGGCCGGTTGACCAGCGCGCGGGCCAGCGCCACGCGCTGCTGTTGCCCACGAGACAGTTGCGCCGGCCGGCGGTGCTCCAAACCGGTCAGCCCGAGTTCGGTCAGCAGCTTGCGGGCTGCATCGCGATCGGTCGGAGTGCCCGCCAGCCGTTGGGCAAGCAGCAGGTTGTCAAGCGCACTCAGCATGCCGAACAGTAGGGGATGCTGAGGCACCAATCCGATGTGGCGGGCACGAAAGCCGTCGACCGCGCGCGCACCACGCTGGGCCAGCTCATTGAGGCTCACCCCACCGATCAGGATACGTCCCTGCTGAATCGGCAGCAGACCGGCCAGCAGGGACAGCAAGGTGGTCTTGCCGCAGCCCGAAGGCCCCACCACGACCGCCTGAGCACCAGGCATCAAGCCGAAGTGCGCGATATCGAGCACCACCGTACCGGCGCGCTCGAATCGCAATGCGTCCACGGTCAAGCCGCTGTGGGTGTCATCAGTCACGGGAAGTCGCCATGATCCACGGTGCGCTGCATCCGAATCATCACGTTGAAAACCTGTTCTGCGTCAGGCCTTGGCCTGCTGCGCGGGCAGCACCCGATCAGTCAGACTTAGTCGCCGTACAGTTTCTGGCGCAATTCGCGCCGCTGCTGGGCCTCGAGCGACAGCGTAGCCGTTGGACGGGCCAGCAGTCGGGGGATGCCGATCGCGTCGCCAGTCTCTTCGCACCAGCCGTATTCGCCCGAGTCGATGCGCGAGAGCGACTGCTGGATCTTCTTGAGCAGCTTGCGCTCACGATCACGGGTGCGCAGCTCCAGGGCGTGCTCTTCTTCGATGGTGGCGCGATCGGCCGGATCGGGGACGATCACCGTTTCGCGCAGATGCTCGGTGGTTTCGCCGGCATTGACCAGAATGTCGCGTTCCATCTGCTGCAGCCGTTCACGGAAGAACCGCAACTGCGCGTCATTCATGTACGCCGATTCCGGCATGGCGATCATTTCGGACTCTGTCAACGCCTTGGGGGTCTTGGTCACTGCCATGTCGTTATTCCGCTTGCGCCCTGTTCGCCCCCGGCGGGAGCCCTCAGGCCAGGCACTGTTTCAATCCCTGGATGAACATGTCCTTCGGCAGCTTGCGGCCGATGAACACCATCTTGCTCTGCTGCTTTTCCCCGGGTTGCCAGCGGCGACCGAGGTCTGCACCCATCATCTGATGGACTCCCTGGAACACCATTTGGCGCTCGGAGCCCTTCACAAAAAGGACGCCTTTATACCGCAACATGTCCGGTCCGTAAACTTGCACCAGACCGCCGAGGAAATCCTCCAGCTTAGCGGCATCGAAGGGTTTGTCGGACTTGAACACGAAAGATGAGACCGCTTCGTCGTGCTCGTGCTCGTCACTCGTGAGGAACTCCGGGTCGATTTCCAGGACCGCATTGAGGTTGAACCCGCGAATATCCAGGATGTCCTCGATCGGCGCGTTGCCAAAATGCACAGTACGCATGGGGGCACGGGGATTGATGCGCGACAGCCTGCGGCGCAGCGCCTGCTGCTCGGCCTCAGACACCAGATCCACCTTGGACAGCAGGATGCGGTCAGCGAAGCCCACCTGCTCCACTGCCTCCTTGTGCTCATCGAGCTGCTTGTCGGCATGTTTGGCGTCGATCACGGTGATCACCGCATCCAGCAGGTAGTACTCGGCGACGGCATCATCAATAAAGAACGTCTGCGCCACCGGGCCCGGGTCGGCCAGGCCGGTGGTTTCGATGATCACGCGCTCGAAGGTGATCTCGCCCGCCTGACGGCGCTCACGCAGATCGCCCAGGATGCGCACCAGGTCGCCGCGCACCGTACAGCAGATGCAGCCGTTGTTCATCTCGACGATCTGCTCGTCGGCGTTTTGCAGCAGCAGATCGTTGTCGACGCCTTCTTCACCGAATTCGTTCTCGATGACCGCAATGCGATGCCCGTGCTGTTCCGTGAGGATGCGGTTGAGCAAGGTGGTTTTACCGCTGCCCAGAAAGCCGGTCAGGATGGTGACCGGGACGAGGGCGGGTGCTGCTTGAGCCATGTGTCAGTCTCTCGATTCAACACGATGCGCGCCGGCTCGCGCATCAACCATTCCGGACCCGGCCGCGCAGGCTGCGCACTGCCCCAGCAGGGTGAGTTCGAATGCATCGCTGCGAAAGCCATCGGGCAGCATGTCCTGCAGGCTGCGCTCCAGGCCTGGCGGCGCGTCCATGCACACCACCCGCTCGCAATGCCTGCAGCGGAAGTGCCCGTGATGCGCCGGGCCCGGGGGGGCGCTGCCCTGCGCGGAATAACGCCAAGCCCGATCGGGGCCCGCCACACGATGCGCCAGCCCAGCTTCGACCAGCCAATCCAGCACACGGTACAAGGTGACCCGATCGAGCACCTCGTGATGTTCGCCCTGTTCGAGCCGGCGCTGCACCTCGGTATGCGCCAGGGCTTCGTCAGCCTGCATGAGCACGGCCAGCACCCGCACGCGCGCACCCGTGACACGGGCTCCGGTCGAGCGGACCCGTTGTCGCGCGTGTTCGACGGTGGACGCCAAGGTTTTCCTTTCGCAAGCCCGCCAGTTTACATCCGGCGCAGCATCAGCCCCTTGAGATACTCGCCCTCGGGGTGCGTCATCGACATCGGATGATCCACGCCGGCAGCCAGGCGGCGCAGCATCTGCATGTCCGTGCGGGCATCAAAGACCGCACCAGCCACGATCTTCTGGAACAGGTCGACCGATACGGCACCGGAGCAGGAAAACGTGAAGAGCAGGCCCCCCGGCGCCAGCAGCCGCAATGCCTTGAGATTGATCTCCTTGTAGGCGCGCGCTGCACGGTCCAGGTGCTGGACCGACGGCGCAAACTTGGGCGGGTCAAGCACGATCAGATCAAACTGCCGTCCTTCGGCCAGCAGGTTCTTGAGCGCGTCGAACACATTAGCCTGCAGCCAGGTTGAGGGCGCAAGGCCATTGAGCTGCTCGTTGCGTGCCGCCACAGCCAGAGCCTCGGCGCTGCTGTCGACCGATACCGCCTCAACCGCCCCGCCCAGACGCGCCGCCAACGTGAACCCGCCGGTGTAGCAAAAACAGTTGAGCACCCGCCGGCCGTGCGCATGCTCGCCCACCAGTCGGCGACTGTCGCGCTGGTCAATATAGAAGCCGGTCTTGTGGCCGGTGATGACATCCACCTCGTAGCGCACGCCATGCTCGCTCACGGCCAGCGGCACGGGCAAATCACCATGCAACACCCCTTCACGCGGGACCAGCCCTTCGCGCTCGCGGGCTGCCGCATCAGAACGCTCATAGACCGCCTCGCAGCCAGTCACTTCGCGCAGGGCCGCCACAATGACATCCCGCCAATGTTCGACGCCCGCAGCAAGGAACTGCACCACGAGCTGATCACGGTATCGGTCAACGACCAGCCCCGGCAAGGCATCGGCCTCTCCGAACACCAGACGGATCGCCTCGGTCTGGGCCTGCAGGCCCTCGCGTCGCGCCACCGCCGCCGCCACCCGCGCCGCGATGAAGGCCGCATCGGGATGCTCGGCTTCCGTGAAACTCCAGGCCCGCGCCCGTAACGCCGAGGTGGGACTGAACGCCGCCCAGGCGAGAAAACGTCCGTCTGCGCCCAGCACGCGCACGGTGTCACCCGAGGCCGGCCCGCCGCTGGCCCGGTCGATCGCGTTGGCATAAATCCAAGGGTGACGACGCAGCAGGGACTTTTCCTTGCCGGGCTTCAGATGCAGGGTCGGCGGAGTGCGCGCCATAGGGAATGTCGGACTTTCGGAAAAAGGCTTGCGGTTAACGCCGGATGCGGGCGCGCGGGTGCGCCGCATCGTAAACCGCGGCCAGACGCTGGAAATCGAGGGACGTGTAGACCTGGGTGGTCACGATGCTGGCATGGCCCAGCAGCTCCTGCACCGCGCGCAAATCGCCACTGGACTGCAGCAGATGGCTGGCAAAGGAATGGCGCAGTACGTGGGGGTGCACATGGGTGGGCACCCCGCGCTCGATCCCCAGACGCTGCACCACTCGCTGCACGGCACGCGCGCCCAACCGGGTCCCACGTACCGACAAAAACAAGGCATGGCGATCGGCGCGTGGATGCAGCGCCAGCCAGGCTGCACGCGCGGACGTCCAGGCATCCAGTGCAGCCAGCGCCGGCGCACCGACCGGCACGGTGCGCCGTTTGCCGCCCTTGCCCAGCACCTGGACCTCAGCCTCGTCGCGCTGCAGCCAACCGACCGAGTGATGCTCGCCCGTGTCGGCATGGCGGATGTCGAGAGCCACCAGCTCGGACAGCCGCAGGCCACTCGAATACAGCAGTTCGATCAGCGCCTGATCGCGCAGCCGCTCGAAATCGCTGGTCTGGTGCTGGCCTGACCGCAACGCCGACGCGCCATCGGCCGCGATCTTCACCGGCTCGACCAATCGCATGGCCTGATCGGGTGACAGGGCCTTAGGCAAGCGTCGGGCGCGTCGTGGCGCGCGCACGCCACGCACCGGATTGTGCGACACGGCGCCGCGTGCGCCGAGCCAATCGTAGAACCCGCGCCAGGCCGATAAACGCCTGGCAATGCTGGCAGGCGCATGCCCAGCGCGTGCGCGAACGGCGACCGCCCGACGCACCTCCGATTCAGTCAGCAGCTCCCAGCCCCGACCGTCCAGCCACTGCACGAGCACCGCAAGCTCGCGCCCATAGCCATCCAGCGTGCGAGGTGAAGCGTGGCGCTCGGTGCGCAAGCGCTGCAGATACGCGAGGACGTCTGCGTGCGATGCCTCGGCAGGGGCTTCGGCACGGGCTTCGGCAGACGCCTCATCGCTCACGGTGTGCGGCTCAGGCCGTCAAACGCGACAGGGACGCGCTGGACACTTCAGCGATGCGCTCGAGAAAAGCGGTGCCCATCGCAGCATCGAATCGGCCTGGGTCGGGCGAGCCCAGCACCAGCAGGCCGAAGGTTTGCGGCGCTGCGCCCACTCGCAAAGGTAAGAGCGCGAGCGAACCGGTACGGGTGCCTGCGTCAGGCAGCCAGCGCGCCGCCTGAAAGCCGGCGTTACGCCCGCAATACGGCTGGCGCATGCTGTCGACCAGCGCGATGACATCCGGTTCGACCTTCGCGCCACAGGGCAGGTCGGCGTGGTCTGCGGCCAGCTGCCACACCCGCAAAGCCACCTGAGGCACGGTGAACGCCGATGCCAGACCATCGACCACCAGCGCCGGCAATTGGCGCGCATCGCGTGCGCGCAGCAGGTCGCGCGACCAGCGCTGCAACTTGTCTGCAATCGCATCGTTCTCACGCCCGTGGCGCAACAACTCGGCGAGTTTCATCTCCAGTGACTTGTTCTTTTCGCGCAGCATGTCCACCTGGCGCTCGACCAGTGAGACCGCCCGGTTGCCGTGCGGATGCGGGACCGTGATCGAGACCAGCAGATCCGGATGGGCTTCGAAGAAAGCCGGATGGTCGTGCAGGTATTGCACGATCGCATCGGCATGGAGCGGCTCGGTCATGGGCGGTGAATGGAAGAGGTGGAAGGGGTGGAAGCGGTGAATGCGGTCAGTGTGGGGCAGGCAGACGGCGCAGGGATGTGGCCCTGCAATGCGTGTTGTGCACCAACAGGCGCCGTGGACGCCGAACGGGTGACCAGCGCCTGAAGATCGATCTCGCCATTGAAGACAGTCTGCGCCGGACCGGTCATGAAGACCGCCTGCCCCTGCCAGGCAATGGTGAGCAGCCCGCCGCGCGTCTGAAGGTCCACACGGTCGTCGAACACGCCGCGCAGCATGCCAGCCACCGCAGCGGCACACGCACCGCTGCCGCAGGCCAGCGTCTCGCCTGAGCCGCGCTCATACACGCGCAACCGGGCCTGCGAACGTGAGAGGACCTGCAAAAAGCCAGCATTCACACGGCGGGGAAAGCGTGTATGCGATTCAATGAGCGGCCCCTCGGCTGCCACCGGCGCAGTCTCCACATCGTCGACGATCTGCACCGCATGCGGGTTACCCATCGACACGACCGAGATCCAGCGCTCGGCGCCCGGCAGCACCAGAGGCCATAGCGTGTCGCGGCCTTGCGTGCGCGACACCAGGCCGCGGGTATCGAAGGGCACCTGGTCCGGGTCGAGCACTGGCACGCCCATGTCGACCGTGACCCGGCCATCGTCTTCCATGCGCGGCACGATCACACGATTGACAGTGCGCGCCCGCACGGCGTGCTGGTCAGTGAGGCCCTGCTCGCGCACGAACCGCACGAAGCAGCGGGCACCATTGCCACACTGCTCCACCTCGTCGCCATCGGCATTGAAGATGCGATAGACGAAGTCGACATCGGGCGCATCAGGCGGCTCGACCAGCAGGATCTGATCTGCGCCGATCCCGAACTGCCGATCCGCCAGCGCGCGGTATTGCGCAGCGGACAGCGCGAGCTTCTGGCGCACGCCATCCAGCACAACGAAATCGTTGCCTGCGCCCTGCATCTTGGTGAACTTCAACCGCATGGGCGAATTATCGCTCAATCATCGTCCTCATCGCCGGGCTTCGCAGGCTGACCGGGCACCGACCGTTCGGCCGCCCGCGTATCCGATCCATACGGGCTGGGCTCGCCGGGCGGACGGGTCTTGAAGCGCTTATGCGACCAAAGATATTGGGCAGGCATCTCGCGGACCCGGTCTTCCACGAAAGCGTTGAGGCGACGTGCCGCCGCCTGCAGGTCATCCCCCGGGTAGCCTTCCCAGGCCGGAAAGAACTGCGCTTCGTAGCCATCGCGCGTCATGCGGGTCACGAAGGGCACCACCGCAGCACCACTCAACTGCGCGAGCCGGGACGCCCCCGTGACCGTGGCAGCAGGCACGCCAAAAAAAGGTACGAACACCGACTCTCGTGGCCCCAGATCCATGTCGGGCGAGTAATGCAAGGGGGTGCCTTCTCGCAGCAGACGGACCGTGGCCCGCACCCCCTGTTGGCGCGACAGCGGCCTAGCACCAGGAAACCGCGAGCGTCCGGCAAACATCACCGCGTCCAGCACCGGATTTTTCTGGCGCACGTAAATGGTCATCATCGGAGTACGCATCGACAATCGCATCCCGCCGCCGTCAATCCCTACGAAATGCGGGGCCAGAAAAATCAGTGGCCGGCCCAGGTGCGCCTGCAGATGCTCCTCGCCGACCAGCGTCACCAGTTGCTCGATCCGCGCCGGCGGGCCGCTCCAAAAGATGAAGCGCTCGAGGATGCTGCACATGAACCATTGAAAATGTTCGCGGCCAATGCGCCTGCGCTCCCGCTCGGACAGCTGCGGAAAACACAGTCGCAAATTGATGAGCGTCACCTGCCGCCGGGGCCGCGCAAGCCACCAGACCACCGAACCAAGTGCGCGACCGAGCGGGCGCAACACGCCCAACGGCAACGTCGAGAGCGTCTGCAGCAGGACGATCCCCACACGCGACAGCAGGTGGCCCGCAGGCTGCTGCGGGGGGGGCGTGTTCATGCGGGTGCGTTCATCTGTTCAAGCCGCTCTCCCGATTCCGGCGTCGGGCGCCGCCACTCCTGGCGGCGTTTTGTAGCGGTTATAGCCCCAGAAATACTGCTCAGGCATACGACGAATGGTCGCCTCCATGGCCTGATTGATGACGGTGGGCGACGGGGCGTCGGGTAGTCGCTCATAGCGCACCACCCAGCCTGCGGCATCGGGCAGCCGCTCGCCATGGGCCATGAGGACCTGTGCGCCAGTCAGGCGAGCAAGCCGTGCAGGCAGGGTCATGGTGTAGGCAGGACGGCCGAAAAACGGCGCCCACTCGCCGTCCCCCTCACTGGGAACCTGATCGGGCAGTACCCCGATCAACTCGCCGCGCTTGAGCGCGCGCAGCAGACCACGCACCCCTGCCGCCGTTGTCGGCACCGGATGGACATTCGGCGCAGCACGCCCGGATTCGACCAGCGTGCGCACCGCGTCGATCCGCGGCGGCTTGTAGAGCACTGTGATCGGTCCAAAGCGTGCCGAGCCCAGTGCAGCAGCCTCGAAACTGCCCACATGCGCGGTCAGCAGGATCACGCCACGGCCATGACCGAGCGCCTGGCTGAGCAGCTCGCCGTTTTCCACCCGAATCAACCGATCGATGCGCTCACGAGCGCCAAACCACAACAGTGCGGTCTCGGCCACCGCCTGTCCGGACTGGTCTGCCGCACGACGCATCAGCGTGGGCTCATACAGACCGGCCTGGCGCAGATTGGTCTGCGACTTGCCACGGAAATTGTCCGATAGCGCCAGCGCCAGCTTGCCCAGTGTGCCGCCAAGCGACTGCAACCAGCTCAGGGGCAGGCGTGCAAGGAGTCGAGCGATCCAAAGGAGCATGGAGGTGAATGAAGACTGGCTGCCGTGTGATGGAATTGACGTTTGAACCGAATGCGTGCGGATATAATCCGCATTACCGCCGAGTTAATGGGACAACTTGCAGGGCGGTCTAAAAATTCTGCTAAAGCGTGCCGCTTCTCCTGAAGATGGCATCGCCGAATAAGGTGCCGATGCAGGAAAGTCCTGCCTAGGTACCGATTGTCCGCCTTCAATCTTCCGGAGCAATCAAACCGTGGCAAAAGACTTCCTCTTTACCTCCGAATCCGTCTCGGAGGGGCATCCCGATAAAGTCGCTGACCAGATTTCCGACGCGATTCTGGACGCGATCTTCACGCAGGACAAATTCTCGCGTGTCGCCGCCGAAACGTTGGTGAACACCGGCCTGGTCGTACTGGCCGGCGAAATCACCACCGGTGCACATGTCGACTACATCGAAGTCGCCCGCGACACCATCAAGCGCATCGGCTACGACAACACCGAATACGGTATCGATTACAAGGGCTGTGCGGTACTGGTGGCCTATGACAAGCAGAGCCAGGACATCGCTCAAGGCGTGGACGAAGGCCGCGGCATCGACCTGGACCAGGGCGCTGGTGACCAGGGCCTGATGTTCGGCTACGCCTGCGACGAAACCCCGGTGCTGATGCCGGCCGCCATTCATTACGCGCACCGGCTGGTCGAGCGCCAGGCCGACCTGCGTCGCGACGGCCGCCTGCCCTGGCTGCGCCCCGATGCCAAGTCGCAGATCACCCTGCGTTATGT
>CANHUQ010000052.1 GCA_947463885.1 Burkholderiales bacterium | reverse complement strand
GGCCAGCGCAGCAATGACCGTCTTGCCGCTGCCCACATCACCCTGCAGCAATCGGTTCATGGGTTCGTTGCCGCTCAGATCGCGTGAGACCTCGCTCCAGGCACGCTGCTGAGCGCCCGTCAATCGGAATGGAAGGCTCGCCATCAAGCGCTCGACCAAGCCCTGATCCGGCAAGGGCTGAGCCTGCTGCAGCGCGCGTGCGGCCCGTGCACGACGCAATGACAGTTGCTGGGCCAGCAGTTCCTCGAACGCCAGGCGACGGCAGGCCGGGTGGCTGCGGTCTTCGATTGCGGACAGCGGCGCATCCGGTGGAGGCTGGTGCAGCCAGCGCAACGACGCCATCAGCTCCGGCAACCCCAGGCGTTGCGCACAGCCCGGGGGCAGCGTGTCCTCCCACGCAGCGCGCGAGAGTGCGGCCAGGATGGTGCGACGCAGCTCCGCCTGGCCGATGCCCGCGACCGTGGGATACACCGGCGTCAGCACCTTCGGCAGGTCGGCTGCTGAAGTTTCGCCGCTCAGGATGCGATAGCGCGGATGGACCATCTCCAGCCCGAACAGCCCACCCCGTACTTCGCCGAGGGCACGCACCCTGCGACCGACGGCGAGCTGCGATACCTGAGATCCGTAGAAGTTCAGGAAACGCAGCGTGATGGCACCGGTTGCATCCTCGATGTCCACTTGCAACATGCGGCGGGGACGCACGACGATCTCGTTGCGGCACACCACACCAGCCACCTGGCAGGTGGCACCCGGACTGATCTCCCCGATCGGAAGAATGCGCGATTCGTCCTCATAGCGCAGGGGCAGGTGCAGCAGCAGGTCGGCTTCCGTGCGAATGCCGAGCCGCGCAAAGCGCGCGAGATCACTCATCGCGCGCGCCGCGTCAGGCCAGCACCATCACCGCCTCGACTTCGAACAGCGCGCCACGCGGCAGGCTGGAGACGCCGACGGTGGAGCGCGCAGGGTACGGCGCGGCAAAGTAGGTCTGCATGATCTCGTTGGCGCGCGGAAAGTGCGTGAGATCGGTCAGGAAGAGCGTGAGCTTGACCACGTCACCCAGTGACCCCCCGGCAGCCTGCGCAACGGCCTTCAAGTTAGCGAACGCACGATCAACCTGCGCATCGAACCCACCCTCGACGAGTTGGCCGCTCACCGGGTCCAGCGCAATCTGGCCGGAGAGGTAAACGGTCTGGCCAGCACGCACGGCCTGCGAATAAGGGCCAATGGCCGCGGGTGCACCGGCGGTCGAGATGATGGTCTTGCTCATGAATAGGGCTCCTTCGGTATCGGCGCGATGGTAGCCGATGGCGCGATGGGAGCTGCGGGGGACGTTGCAGGTTGCAGGTTGCAGGTTGCGCGGGCGCGGTGGGGGTGGCAGGGCGCTGGCTCCGATGCCCGCCCCCGTCGGCTGCGCCGCCGGGTTCCCGGGCCGTGCTTGATCGTGCAGGCCGGGATCCGAACTCGCCCCTGCGGGGCTCAGACAGCGGATCCCTGTCGGCCGGTCGCCGGCCGACACCGGCACGACCTGCACACGGCCCGGTGCGGCCAAGTCGCTGCGCGCCCGGTCACCCCCACCGCGCCAGGACGCGTGCTGAGATGCGACGCGTTTCTCGGCAATGCCGGTGCAGTCACGTTTGGCGATGCAGTCCCGAAAAAAAGGGCTTCTGCGGTTGGAAGTCTTGCCTCACCACGTCACGCAGGACGTCGGGGCGGGTGGGCGGCGCAGCGCCTTACGACCGCACCGAGAGCGGGCAAGGCCGCTGGGGTGCGGGTCAGCCTTGGCTGGCCCGCAGCGATCTGCTGTCTGAGCCCCGCAGGGGCGAGTTCAGATCGCGGCCTCAGCGGTTTTGCTCGATCGAGGGCACCGCGGCGAAGCCAAGGTGCGGTCGTCGGCGCCAGCCACCCACCCGCCCCAACGTCCCGCACCAGCCCGCACCAACCCACACCGCCCCAATCCCACCGACATCACAGTCCCAACCGATTCCCGTACCATCACCCGCTCCCTCCCGTCCGCCCCCACCTCACGATGTCCGACTTTGCCTCATCCCCCGAGGACACACCGCCCATCCGCATTCGCGGCGCACGGCAAAACAATCTGCGTAACCTCGACATCGACATCCCGACGCGCGAACTCGTGGTGGTCACTGGCGTATCCGGCTCAGGCAAATCGTCGTTGGTCTTCGATACGCTCTATGCGGAAGGGCAGCGCCGCTACGTCGAGACGTTTTCAGCGTACGCGCGGCAATTCCTCGACCGGATGGACAAACCTCAGGTCGACCGGATCGATGGCGTGCCACCAGCGATTGCGATCGACCAGACCAATCCGGTACGCACTTCGCGCTCCACGGTCGGCACGATGACCGAGCTGAACGATCACCTGAAGCTGCTGTTTGCGCGCGCGGGTCGACTGCATTGCCGACGCTGCGGCGTGGCGGTGCGACGCGATTCCGTAGCCAGCATCCGTGAGTCGGTGACCGAACGCGCACATGCCGCCGGTGATCCAAGACTGGTCATCAGCTTTCCGGTCCCGGTGCCTGGCAATTTCAGCGAAGAGGAAATTGAGCGCCATCTGCTTGCACAGGGCTATACCCGCGTGCATTCGCGTGAAGCAGCCGATGGTGACCGACCGCTGGTGCTCAACGTGGTTCAGGATCGCCTGAGGCTTGCAGGGGCTGACCCAGGTCGAGTGGCCGAAGCCTTTGAAGCATCGTTGCATCGGGGCGCAGGACGCTTGTCGGTACATGTGCTGGGCGAGGACGGCAACGATGCGCAGCTCTGGCGATATTCGAGCGCCCTGTCATGTGCGGAATGCGCACTGTCCTACAGCGACCCGAGCCCAAGCCTGTTCTCGTTCAATTCACCCATCGGTGCGTGCGAAACCTGCCGCGGCTTTGGCCGAGTGATCGGCATCGATCTGGGATTGGTGATTCCCGATGGCACACGCACGCTTCAGGGCGGTGCGGTGAAGCCTTGGCAAACTGAGAGCTTCAAGGAATGCCAAGCCGATCTGGCGCGGCACGCCAAGCTGCAGGGCGTAGCCATGGATATCCCCTGGAAAGACCTGCCCGAAGCGCACCGGCAATGGGTCATCGAGGGCGGTCCGGAATGGACTGGCAACTGGAACAAGCAGTGGTACGGCATCCGGCGCTTCTTCGACTGGCTCGAGTCCAAGGCCTACAAGATGCATATCCGCGTGCTGCTGTCGCGCTACCGTGCCTACACGCCCTGCACCGTGTGCAACGGCGCACGGCTGCGCCCCGACGCACTGCTGTGGCGGATCGGCTCGCAGGCCGACGCCGATCTGGCCTTTGCTGACGGCAAAGACCGCGGTCGCTATCGGCGCTTCATGCCATCGGGTGTGAACTGGAGCGAGCCGGTCCTGCAGTCCATGCCTGGTCTGTGTGTGCACGATGTGATGCTGTTGCCCATCGAACGCGTGGCCGCGCTCTTCGCCCGCCTGGAATTACCGGCCCCGCTGGACGAAGCCACTGCACTGCTGCTCACCGAGGTACGGGCTCGCCTGCGCTACCTGATGGATGTGGGTCTGTCCTACCTCACACTCGATCGACAGTCGCGCACGCTATCGGGTGGTGAGGTTCAGCGTATCAACCTCACCACAGCACTGGGCACCTCCCTGGTCAACACGCTGTTCGTGCTGGACGAGCCCAGCATCGGGCTGCACCCGCGCGACATGAACCGGGTCATTGGTGTCATGAAGCGGCTGCGCGATGCGGGCAATTCGCTCGTGGTGGTCGAGCACGATCCGCAGGTGATGTTTGCGGCCGATCGTATGCTCGACATCGGCCCAGGGCCGGGTGAGCGCGGCGGACAGATCGTGTACTGGGGCGCGGCCGACGGACTCAGACAAGCCGATACGCTCACCGGTGATTACCTCAGCGGGCGACGCACGATCCCTGCCACGCAACTCGCTCCGGTGAATACATCCACGCCCAAGCTGGTGCTTGAAGGCGCGCGCGAACACAACCTGCGATCCATCAATGTGGATATTCCGCTGGGCCGGCTCGTGTGCCTCACCGGCGTATCCGGCAGCGGCAAGTCCACCCTGATGCAGGATGTGCTGCTGCCTGCCTTGCTCAAGGCGAAGGGCAAACCCAGTGAAGCACCCGGTCGACATGACCGGCTGCTGGGCGACGATTGGATCGAAGACGTGGTTTTCGTGGATCAGTCGCCGATCGGCAAGACCACGCGTTCCAACCCGGTGAGCTATGTCGGCGCATTCGACGCCATCCGCAAACGGTTTGCCGGGGCTGATGTCGCGCGCGAGCGGGGCTACACGGCTGGCACCTTCAGCTTCAATTCCGGCGATGGACGCTGCCCCACCTGCGGCGGCAACGGGTTTGAGCATGTGGAGATGCAGTTCCTCTCCGATGTCTATCTGCGCTGCCCTGACTGCGATGGCAAACGCTATCGCGCCGACATTCTCGAAGTGCAGATTCGCGGCAGCAGCGGTACCCGCTCGGTCGCAGAAGTGCTGGAACTGACCGTACACGAAGCACTGAGTTTCTTCTCTGCGGACTACGAGATCACCACACGGCTGCAGCCCCTGGCGGACGTCGGACTCGACTATCTGAGACTGGGCCAACCGGTGCCGACATTGTCGGGCGGCGAGGCCCAGCGCCTGAAGCTTGCGGGCTTTCTGGCAGAGGCCGCGAGCAAAGGTCTGGACAAAGCCCGCGGCAAACGCGGCACGCTGTTTCTCTTCGATGAGCCAACCACTGGTCTGCACTTCGAAGATGTCTCGCGCCTGCTGCGGGCCCTGCGCAAGCTGCTGGCGGCCGGCCACTCGCTGCTGGTAATCGAGCACAACCTCGATGTGATCCGCGCCAGCGACTGGCTGATCGACTTGGGCCCCGATGGCGGTGATGCCGGGGGCGAAGTCGTCGCCACAGGCACCCCGCAGGACATTACCGATCACCCCACCAGCATCACGGGCCAATCGCTTCGCGAGTATGCCGTTCAGCGGACGCAGTGGGCCCATGCGGCACCGCCAGCGCAAGGCACCACGGATACCGACCGCCTCGGCGCGGCCGCGGTGATCGCCAGCGATGCAGCCAGCGCGTATTCGGCAGACGCCGACCCCGGTGCGCCACTTCAAACACTGCTGCGCAAGCGGGCGCGCGATGCGATCGTGGTGCACAACGCACGCGAACACAATCTGAAGAACATCAACGTGGAGGTACCACGCAACCGGTTCACGGTCATCACCGGCGTGTCAGGAAGCGGTAAATCCACCCTCGCCTTCGATGTGGTGTTCGGAGAAGGGCAGCGGCGCTATCTGGAGTCGCTCAATGCCTATGCACGCCAGTTCGTGCAACCGGCGTCGCGTCCCGATGTGGACGGCGTCTTCGGCATCCCCCCCACGGTGGCCATCGAGCAACGCACCAGCCGCGGCGGGCGCAAGAGCACGGTGGCCACACTGACCGAGATTTATCACTTCCTGCGACTGCTCTACGTCAAGATCGGGGTGCAGCATTGCCCCACCTGCGACACCCGCATCGAGCCTCAGTCATTCGATGCGATCGTTGCACGCCTGATGCGCGAGCACCGCGACCAGCGTATCGGCCTGCTCGCACCGCTGGTAGTCAGCCGCAAGGGTGTGTACACCGATCTTGCGAAATGGGCATCGGGCAAGGGTTTCACGCACCTGCGTGTCGATGGGGCGTTCTTGCCCACCACACCCTGGCCGCGCATTGATCGATACATTGAGCACGATATTGACTTGCCGATCGCCGACCTGGTGGTCTCTCCTTACCGCGAGCCGGAGCTGCGCGATGCCCTGCGCAGTGCGCTCGACTATGGCAAGGGCGTGGTGAAAGTGGCCACCGGCCTCGATGCTCTGGAAGTCGCCATCGCGGGGGGGGACGCCCGCGGCAGCGGTGCGCCGCTCCACACTTCCATTCACTCTACCCGGCGGGCCTGCGGCACCTGCGGCACCAGCTTTGCGGAGCTGGACCCGCGGTTGTTTTCGTTCAACTCCAAGCACGGCTGGTGCACGGGCTGCCTGGGTGCAGGACTGGAGACCATCGGGCGCATCCGTACCGATGAACTCACGCCTGGCATGGAAGGCGCTACCGATGCCGGCGTGCAATACAGCGACGCGCCCTGCCCGGCTTGCGCAGGCCTGCGTCTGAACCCAACCGCGCTGGCGGTGCGGCTGCAAGAGCACTCGATTGCCGCACTCACCGCCATGCCGGTACAGGACACCCGACAATGGATCGACGGGCTGTCGCTGGCCGGGCGCGACGCAGAAATTGCACGCGACATCCTGAGCGAAATCCGATCTCGTCTGCAATTCCTCTCCGATGTCGGATTGGGTTATCTGTCACTCGCTCGCGCCGCACCAACCCTGTCGGGCGGCGAGGCGCAACGCATCCGCCTGGCTGCGCAACTTGGTTCGAACCTGCAAGGCGTGTGCTACGTCCTGGACGAGCCCACCATCGGGCTGCACCCCCGCGACAACCGCATCCTGCTCGACACGCTCGAAGCGCTGCGCAATCGCGGCAACACGCTTCTGGTCGTCGAACATGACGAAGACACCATCCGCCGAGCCGATCATGTCATCGACATTGGCCCGGGGGCCGGACGTCTGGGCGGCGAGATTGTGGCGACTGGTCACCATGAAGCGCTGGCCAAGCAGCCGCACAGCCTCACTGGCCGGTTTCTGGCTCATCCGCTGCAGCATCCGCTCCAGCCTGCGCGACCGGTGCACGCCGATCTCCCGGCCATCGTGGTCCGGGGTGCCCGCTTGCACAACCTGCAGGGCATCGATGCCAGCATCCCGCTGGGTCGACTCACTGTCGTGACGGGTGTTTCCGGCTCAGGCAAGTCCACCTTTGCGCGCGACGTGCTCCTGGCCAATCTGCAAGCCGTGGTGACGCTGCGCAACAGCGGCAAGGCCGGTGCCTTGGCTGCAGAAGACCGGCTCGCTGCGCCCACCGGATGCGACGCCATCGAAGGCACCGAGCCGATCACGCGTGTACTCGAGGTCGATCAGACGCCGATCGGCAAAACACCGCGCTCCTGCCCGGCCACCTACATCGGATTCTGGGACGCGATTCGCAAACTGTTTGCCGACACCACCGAGGCACGGGTGCGTGGATACGATTCCGCACGGTTTTCATTCAACACCGGCGCGGGTCGTTGCCCGGCCTGCGAAGGTCAGGGAGTGCAAACCATCGAGATGAGTTTTCTGCCTGACGTCAAAGTGCTGTGCGATGTCTGCAACGGCCAGCGCTTCAACCGGGAGACCCTGCAGGTCACGATGCGCGGCAAGTCGGTAGGCGAAGTCCTGGCCATGAGTGTGGACGAAGCCGTGGTGTATTTCGAGGCGCATCGCAGCATCGCGCACCCGCTGCGACTGCTTCAGGATGTGGGCCTGGGGTATCTCACGCTGGGCCAACCCAGCCCCACCTTGTCAGGTGGGGAAGCGCAACGCATCAAGCTAGTCACCGAACTGGCCAAGGCCCGCGAACCTGGGGCCGGAGTACGCGGGCGCGGTGGCGATGTGCACACCCTGTACGTTCTGGACGAGCCCACGGTCGGGCTGCACATGGCCGACACCGAAAAGCTGATTCGGGTACTGCACAGGCTGGTGGATGCGGGCAATACGCTGGTCGTCATCGAGCACGACATCGACCTCTGGGCAGAAGCCGACTGGATCCTCGATCTGGGACCGGAAGGCGGAGATGGGGGCGGGCGCCTCGTGGCCAGTGCACCGCCGCTGGAGTTGGCGCGGCGCACTGACAGTCATACGGGGCGCGTGCTCAGTGAATTCCTGGCAGGCCGGGCGGCAGCACACCCTCCAGCGTAAGCAGATGCGTTTTGCGTGGCAGGCCGCCTGCGTATCCGGTGAGTGATCCGTCGCTGCCCAGCACCCGATGGCAGGGCACGATGATCGACACCGGATTGCGGCCCACAGCCGCGCCCACTGCACGAACCGCGGCGGGCGAACCGGCCTCATGCGCGATGCTGCGATAAGTCGACGTGCGGCCGTATTCAATGCGCGCCAGCGCCGCCCACACCTTGCGTTGAAAGGGCGTGCCATGCAGCTGAAGTGGCGGGGTCGTCTGCGTGCGTTCACCAGCGAAATAGCGCTCAAGCCAGAGGCCCGTTGAACGCGCCACGGGATGCGCATCATCGCGCCGCGCTTGGGCAATCGCCGCAGGCTGATGCTTCTGGCCATCAAAATACAGGCCCCAGAGCGCGTCGTCGTCGAAGTGCAGAAGAATGTCGCCCAATGGGCTGTGCAGCCGGGCATGGTTCATGGTGTCGCTCCATTCCACAGATGAATGACCGCATAGCCGCGCCAAGGCCGCCAGATTTCAGCGGCCCGACGGGCCTGCGCAGCCGTCTTGACACCGAGCGCCTTCATGACGCCCACGTCGGCTGCAGGAAAGGCGTCCGGCCAACCCAGAGCCCGCATCGCCACGTACTGCGCCGTCCAGTCGCCGATGCCCGCAATGGCCATCAGCCGGGTCAGGGTGGCGGGTACATCGACATCCGGGTCCAGACGAAGCTCGCCCTGCGAGACCGCACGGGATAGCTCGATCAGAGCATTTGACCGCGCACGCAACAGTCCGATACTGCGCAGATCCTCGGTGCTGCAGGCCGCAAGCCTTGCTGCCTGCGGAAAAGCATGGGTCAACTCAGGCCACGGCGTTGCCACGGGCTCACCCCACTGCTGCACCAGTCGCCCGGCCATGATGCGTGCCTGCTGCACCGTCACCTGCTGACCCAGGATCGCGCGCACCGCAATCTCGAAGCCATCGAAGGCGCCCGGCAGGCGCACCCCCTCGCGCCCGACAGCCAAGGGCCCCAACACCTGCTCCACCTCATCCGGTCTCGCGCCCAGATCACACACGCGCCTGACCCGCGCCAGGACAGCGGGAATTGCGGCAGACAAGGCCGGGGCGACGCGCACTTGCAGCAGGTGCCCCGCCGCCGCACGGTCGGCCAGGCCGCTCAGCTCGATCCATCCGCAGACGGTCGCGCCCTGCGGCGTGGGGACCCGCACGATGCGTCGATAGACCGTCCCTTCGCCAGACACGCGGGGGACACGGCGCGCCTTTGCCTTACCCATGGCCTCCACGCCCTCGATGCAGCGATGCGCAAGGAACGACGTCAGCGCAGCCCAGTCCAGAGGCGGCCGGTAGGCCAGGCGAAACACCAGGCCCTGCTGGTCATGACCCTGAAACTGCGACGAAGCGCCGGCAGCCACGCGCCGCAACGCCGAGGGGGCTATCCGATAGCGCGTCGAAAAACTGTCGTTGAAGCGGCGCACGCTGGCAAAGCCAGCGGCGAGGGCCACCTCGGTCACAGGTAGCCGCGTATCAGTCAGGAGGCGCTTAGCCAGCAGTAATCGTTGTGTCTGGGCATAAGCAATCGGTGTCACACCAAATTGAGCCATGAAGACGCGGCGCAGATGGCGATCGGTCACTCCCAGGCGCTGTGCAATATGCGCCAGGCCGCCCTGTTCCATAGCGCCATCCTCAATCAGTGCTGCGGCGCCCTGCGCCAGGCGGGCCGGCGCGTCCACACTGGCATGCCCAGGCGCCAACTCCGGTCGGCAGCGCAGGCATGGCCGATACCCAGCGGCTTCCGCACCGGCGGCGGTCGAGTAGAAGCGGCAGTGTTCGCGCCTTGGCGTACGCGCCGGGCAGATCGGCCGGCAATAAATGCCGGTGCTGGCCACGCCCACAAAAAACCTGCCATCTGCGCGGTCATCGCGTGCACTCAACAATGGCCAGCACAGCGCTGGGTCCAGGAGCGGTACGGATCGAACCGAGTGTGGCAGCATCTGAGGCATGCCGGCATTATCCAGCCGCCCCACTTTTCTGGCTCGCCATTTTCGGACATGACAGCACATCCAGCGGATCCAGGCCTCACACCCGCAATCTGCGTGGACACCCTGCGCAAGCATGCTGATCGCTTCGCTGCGCTGCACCTGCGTGAGCTGATACATGCCGATCCACAGCGCAGCCAGACACTGTCGCTTGAGGTCGGCAGCGTGTACGCCGATTTCTCCAGACAACGGCTCGACACCCGCGTGCTGGGTGCCCTACAGACCTGGGCACAGGTTTGTGGATTTGATGCAGCCCGCCAAAGACTCTTCGATGGCGACATCGTCAACCCCACTGAAGGGCGGGCAGCGCTGCATACCGCCCTGCGCGGCGTGGGAGGCTCGGCTGAGGTGGCCCAAGCCGTACGTGAGCAGCGCGCCGTCATGACCGAATTGGCCAACAGGCTGCGCGCGGGGGAACTGATCGGGTTTGCCGGCGAGCCGCTCCAGGCGCTGGTCTGTATCGGTATCGGCGGCTCCGATCTGGGGCCGCGCCTGGTGTGCGACGCCCTGTCATCGCCCGATGGGGTGGATGTGCGTTTCGTGGCGAATGTCGATCCCGAAGATCTGGACCGCGCCCTGGTGGGTTTGACCCCTGCGCGCACGGCCTTTGCCATCATCTCCAAGACCTTCACCACGCGCGAAACCCTGGCCAACGCACAGGCGGCCCGCCAATGGCTCACAGCGGGGGGATGTCCGACGACCGACTGGCCGGCCCACATGATCGGTGTGACTGCGGCCCCGCAAGCGGCGCTGACCTGGGGCATTCGCGCAGACCGGTTGCTGCAGTTCTGGGACTGGGTCGGCGGTCGCTATTCGCTGTGGTCCACCGTTGGGCTGGGTGTGGCCGTGGCCTGCGGCCCGGAGGTCTTCGATGCACTCCTTGCAGGTGCAGCCGACATGGACCGGCATTTTCGCGAGACACCTTTGAGTTCGAATCTGCCGGCCCGCATGGGGTTGGTGTCGGTCTGGAATAGAGCGTTCCTGAACCTGCCTTCGCAGGCCCTCATTCCCTACGCCGAACGGCTTCGATTGCTGCCGGCCTGGCTACAGCAACTGGCCATGGAGAGCAACGGCAAATCGGCAGCACTGGACGGGCATCGCGCAATGCTGCCCACCTCGCCGATCATCTGGGGCACCTCGGGCACCAATGCCCAGCACTCGTTTTTCCAGCAATTGCATCAGGGTCCGGACTGCGTACCCGTCGACTTCGTGCTGGTCCGCTCGCCGCGCGCCGACCTGGTCGATGCTTCGGATGAGCGCCATCGCATCCTGATGGCCAATGGCATCGCGCAAGCAGCCGCCTTGGCACTGGGCAAACCGGCTGCGCCAGGCGATCTGCATCGGGACTTCCCGGGCAACAGACCCAGCACGACGCTGGTGCTGCAGCAACTGAATGCGCACACGCTGGGCGCGCTGCTCGCTTGCCACGAGCACGCCACGTACACCGCAGCCACGGTCTTGGGCATCAACCCCTTTGACCAGTTCGGGGTAGAACTGGGCAAAGTGCTGGCCAGCAACGTGGAGCGCGCACTCGCCGGTCAGCCCACCGGCGAACTGGACACGGCTACCGCAGCGCTGATCGCCAGACTGCGCTGAAGCCGTCGGGGATCAGCTCAAGCGCAGCGGCAGCGACCGCAGCCGGGTGCCCGTCGCAGCAAAAACAGCGTTGGCCAACGCTGGTGCAACCGGCGGCAGCGGCGGCTCACCGACGCCCTCGGGTGGCTCGCTCGACGCAATGATCTCAGTTTGCACAGGTGGGCATTCAGCCATCTTCAGGACGCGGTAGTCGTGAAAATTGCTTTGCTGCACACGCCCATCGGCTAGCGTGATGTCCCCATGCAGCGCGGCACTGAGTCCATAAACAATCGCACTGTCGACCTGCTGCGCGATCAGATTCGGATTGACCGCCTGGCCGCAATCGATGACGCACACAATGCGATCCACCTGCAGCGCACCCGATGCATCGACCGACACCTCCACCACCTGCGCCACGATCGATCCGAAGGACTGATGCAGTGCCACGCCCCGACCGCGTCGCATCCCGTCGCGGGGTTCAAGCCGTGAGCCCCATTGACCTAACGCCGCCGCCCGCTGCAGCACCTTCAAGTGCCGGGGGTGGCGTGCCAGCATGGCGGCACGAAAAGCGACCGGATCCTGTCCGGCTGCGCTCGCCACTTCGTCGACAAAACATTCCTTGAAGAACGCCTGGTGCGAATGCCCCACCGAGCGCCAGAAGCCGATGGGCACCGGCAACTCGACCGCTGCATGCTCGATGCGACAGGCGGCGAATTCATACGGCTGATCGAACGCCCCTTCGCTCGTGGTTTTGTCGGGGCCCGGCACGCTCAAGCCCAGCACGCGCTTGGCATACGCGGGAATAATCGCCTGGCCCGCCGTACGCAGCTGCCAGGCGACTGGCTGATTGCGCGCATCCAGCCCGGCTTCGAATCGCGCCACACAGGCCGGACGATAAAAATCGTTGGCCATGTCGTCTTCGCGCGACCAGATGGTCTTGACCGGCACACCGCGCACTGCGTTTGCAATGAAGCTGGCCTGGGCGATGAAGTCGACATCGAGCCTGCGACCGAAACCTCCGCCAAGGAAAGGGACATGGACCGTGACCCGCTTGGCATCCAGACCGGTGATCTGCGCGACCGCTGCACGGGCCAGATCGGGGACTTGTGTGGGCGCCCAGACCGTTGCCTGATCAGCATCCACCTGCACCGTGCAATTCATCGGCTCCATCGGCGCATGGGCCAGGTAAGGCGCGCGGTACTCGGCCTGCACGCGACGGGCGGCCTGCTGCATTGCGCTCTCAACATCCCCTACCGTACGAAACGCATGGGCCTTGCCTGACGCGAGTGCGGCCTGCAGTTGGGTCGTGATGGACCCACTGCTCAATCCTGCTGCGGGCCCAGGCTGCCAGCGAATCTGAACCTGATCCAGGGCACGGTGTGCCTGCCACCACGTGTCGGCAATGACCGCGACCGCACCGCTGCCGCCATGCGACGCAGGCACGGTCAGCACGGCCCGGATCCCTGGCAGTTTCTGCGCTGCGGCCGCATCCATCGACGCCACCTGCCCGCCCGAATCCGGAGCCATCCTCACCGCAGCAACGCGCATCCCAGGCCGTTGCATATCGATCCCGAACCCGGCCAGTCCGTTGCTCTTCGCCACACTGTCCAGCCGCAATTGCGGCGTGCCGATCAGCTTGAATGCCGAAGCCGGCTTGAGGGGCGGATCCTGTACGACCGGGAGTCGCCCCGCGGCCTGCGCCAGCTCGCCAAATCCGAGACTGCGCCCGCTCGACGCATGGCTCACTCGGCCGGACGCGACCGTGATCTGCTCGGGTGACACCCCCCATTGCTGCGCCGCTGCGCCCACCAACATAGCGCGGGCACTCGCCCCAGCACGGCGCATGGGCAGCCAGAGATCCTTCAGGCTGGAGGAGCCGCCGGTCATCATCACGCCCACTTCACGCATGACTTTTGCGGTCATCCATCCTGCAAACTGCTTGAGCAGACCGGTGTCATCAGGATGGAACGGCAACCCATCGACGACGGTGGCCAGGTTGTTGTAGATCGGGTCGACCGGTGCTTCACCGATGCGCACACTCGCCCAGTCGGCATCAAGCTCTTCGGCCAGCAGCATCGCCAGACCGGTATGTGTACCTTGCCCCATTTCGGACTTGGGCATGAGCACAGTCACCATGCCCTGCCCATCGATGGCCACCCACCCGTTGAAAGGCATCTGCCCCGAGGCGACAGGCGGCGGCGTATGACCGGTCAGGCGCTGTCGCACTGGCAGCAAAGACCATCCCACTGCCAGCCCGCTGACCGCAGCCAGGCTACCCAGCACCATGCGTCGAGTCGTACCCACTCTTCTGTCCTTGAATCAGGCCGCCACGCTGTAGCCTTCCTCGCGGATGGCCTCAGCAATGCGCGGGCGCGGCTGGGTGGAGTCTACCGTCACGGTGGCGGCCTTCAGATCGACCTGCACGGCAGCGTGCGCATCGAGTTGCTGGACGGCGCGCGTGACCGCGCGCACGCAATGTTGACAGGTCATCCCTTCCACATGGAACTGCTGCTGCATGGTCGCTTCCTTTGATCCAAGGCCAATCGGGCGTTCGGTGCAAGGGTACACTCGACCGCATCATGAGCGATTCCGCTGTCCGTACGTCTGCTGCGGTCTCTGACTACGCTCAGGCCAGCACCATGCTGAGCCTGCCCGTGGAAGGCATGACCTGTGCTTCATGCGTTTCGCGGGTCGAGCGCGCACTGCGCAAGGTACCTGGTGTCAGCGATGTCTCGGTGAATCTGGCGACCGAAGCGGCTACGGTCAGCGGTACCGGCCTCGCACGCGAGGCGCTGGTCAAGGCCATCACAGATGCCGGATACGAAGTGCCGGCTGTACCCGAAGCGGCACAGGTCTTGGCACAGGCGAGGGACAGTGATGCCCCGGCCACCCCACCACCTGACCGCATCGAAGCCCGGCTGGCGCACGAACGCCTGATGCTCATTGCAGCGATCGCGCTGGCCGCGCCGCTCGTGTTCCCAATGTTGCTCGCGCCCTTTGGCATCCACGCCATGCTGCCTGCCTGGGCGCAATTCGCGTTGGCCACGCCGGTGCAGTTCATCCTGGGCGCGCGCTTTTATCGCGCAGGCTGGAAGGCCCTGAGGGCCGGCACCGGCAACATGGACCTGCTGGTCGCCATCGGCACCAGCGCAGGCTGGGGTTTGTCGGTGTGGTTGTGGTCCCGGGCGCATGCCGGCCATATGCCTCACCTCTATTTCGAGTCGTCGGCCGTGGTCATTGCACTGGTCCTGCTTGGCAAATACCTCGAGTCGCGCGCCAAACGTCAGACGACCGAAGCGATTCGGGCGCTGCAGTCGCTGCGCCCGGACACTGCACGCAGGCTGCTGGAGGGCATCGAGACCGACGTATCCCTCAGCGCAGTCGCGGTGGGCGATCGGCTGATCGTACGCCCCGGCGAACGCATTCCCACGGACGGCATTCTGCATGCCGGTCACACGCAGGTCGACGAATCGATGCTCACGGGCGAACCCTTGCCGGTCGAGCGCGGGCCTGGCGATCGCGTGGTGGGAGGCTCGATCAATGGCGCAGCCCGCATTGAACTGGACGTCTCGGCCATCGGGACGGAAACCGTTCTCGCGCGCATCGTGCGCATGGTCGAGGAGGCACAGGCAGCCAAGGCCCCCATTCAACGCATTGTCGACCGTGTCTCCGCCGTGTTTGTCCCGGTGGTCATCGGCATTGCCGTACTCACCTTTGCAGGCTGGCTGCTCAGCGGGCATGCGGTGGAACCCGCCATCATCGCCGCCGTGGCCGTGCTGGTCATCGCCTGTCCCTGTGCATTGGGGCTGGCCACGCCCGCCGCGGTCATGGCCGGCACAGGTGTGGCGGCACGCCATGGTGTGCTGATTAAAGATGCGCAGGCGCTCGAATTGGCGCATCAGGTCAAGGTTGTGGCCTTCGATAAGACCGGCACGCTCACCATGGGGCACCCTGTGCTCACTGAAGCGCTGGTGGCCCGGGGCGAAACTCGCGCCGAGATGCTGGCCGACGCCGCTGCCTTGCAGCAAGGCAGCGAGCATCCGTTGGCGCATGCCACCCTATCTGAGGCCCGCGCCAGCAACGCACCGATCCGCCAGGCAGCCGAGGTGCGTGCGCTGCCCGGACGGGGGATCGAGGGTCAGGTGAACCACAGAACGGTCACCATCGGTAGTCCACGCCTGGCTGCAGAGCTGGGCGTCTCGGGTGACGATCCGAACTCCGGGGCAGACCCAGACCTGACGCGGCAGGCCGAAGCGCTCCAGGTGTTGGGCCGCACTGTTTCATGGGTGATGGCAACGCGCCCGGACGGGTCGGTTCGCGCGATCGGGGTGCTCGGGTTTGGCGATGCACCCAAACCAGGCTCACGCGCCGCGGTACAGCGGTTGGCCGACATGGGCGTGCGCAGCGTGATGCTGACCGGCGACAATCGGCAGGCGGCGCTGGTGATGGCCGAGCAATTCGGGATCACCGAAGTCGTGGCCAATCTGCTGCCTGATGACAAAGCCCATGCCGTCACCGCACTGAAAGCCAACACGACCGGTCGCGTGGCCATGGTGGGTGACGGGATCAACGATGCGCCGGCGCTGGCCGCCGCAGATGTGAGTATCGCCATGGCCACGGGTACCGATGTCGCCATGCACACTGCGGGCATCACGCTCATGCGCGGCGACCCTGGCCTGGTGCCGGCTGCGCTGGAAATTTCGCGGCGTACCGTGCGCAAGATCCATCAGAACCTGTTCTGGGCCTTTGCCTACAACATCGTCGGGATCCCTCTGGCCGCCCTAGGGCTGCTGTCTCCGATGATTGCAGGAGCCGCCATGGCCATGAGCTCGGTGAGCGTCATGACGAATGCCCTGCTGCTGTCTCGCTGGAAGCCGCATCCCACATCGCCCGGTCAAGCCGCCAACACTTTAGATTCGGTCGCTGCGCAGCCCGTGCAGTCCAAGCCTGCCGCCTGACGGCACGCTTGGCCTTCAATGGGGTCTTGCACCCCTCATGCGATCAAAACGGCCAGGAAACGGCCGTGCTCGAGACCGTCTGTCTGATCCAGGGCAACGTGCAACCCGGATCTTCGAGGTCGTTCTCC
>CANHUQ010000051.1 GCA_947463885.1 Burkholderiales bacterium | reverse complement strand
GCGTTCATGTTGGTCTCCACAAAGAGGCGTCATTGTCCCTCAGTCCGGTGCCGCTGCACAATTGCCTCGAAAGGCAGCCACCCAGAGGCATAGGGGCGCTGCAGCGGCTGAGCACAGGCGCACCCGCCCGCCCAACCGGGTCGCTCAGACAGACCACCCGGTGCAATGCCAGCAAGCAATCGGCATGCCCGTGAACACTGCGCCTGCTCAGTTGCTGCAGCGCCCCTATGCCTCTGGGTGGCTGCCTTTCGAGGCAATTGTGCAGCGGCACCGGACTGAGGGACAATGACGCCTCTTTGTGGAGACCAACATGAACGCACTGACCCGTGCTCAAGACCTGGCCGATGCCATGCCGCTCGACCAGATCGATCTGTCTGATGCCGAGCTGTTTCGCACTGATACGGTCTGGCCTTTCCTTGCGCGGCTGCGTCGTGATGATCCGGTGCACTGGAAAGAAGGCGGTGCGCTCGGCAACTTCTGGTCAGTGACTAAGTACAAGGACATCGTGGCGGTGGACACCAACCATCAGGTGTTCTCATCCGATGCCTACCTGGGCGGCATCACACTGTTCGATCCGGCCGAAGGCATCGAGATCCGCCCCAGCTTCATCTCCATGGACCCGCCCAAGCACGATGATCAGCGCAAGGCGGTGAGCCCAATCGTGGCGCCGGGCAATCTGGCCCAACTCGAAGCCACCATCCGAACGCGCGCGATCAAGATCATTGAAAGCCTGCCGGTGGGTGAGACCTTCAACTGGGTCGATAAGGTTTCAATCGAACTGACCACACAAATGCTGGCCACGCTGTTCGATTTCCCGTTCGAAGACCGTCGCCTGCTCACGCATTGGTCGGACGTGGCCACCGCCATTCCGCCGCTGACGCATCCGAAGGCCAAAGAATTGCGGGCGGCTCGTGATGAAGAGCTGATGAAGTGCCTGGGGTATTTCACACGCCTGTGGAACGAGCGTGTCAATGCGCCGCCCACCAACGATCTGATCTCGATGATGGCGCATGCGCCTGCCACCCGGAACATGAAGCCGCATGAGTTTCTGGGCAACCTGATCCTGCTGATCGTGGGCGGCAACGACACCACCCGCAATTCCATCTCGGGCGGGCTGCTGTTCATGAACCGCAACCCCGACCAGTACGCCAAGCTGCGCGCGCACCCCGAACTCATCCCCAGCGCGGTCTCCGAGATCATCCGCTACCAGACGCCGCTGGCTCATATGCGGCGCACGGCGCTGGTCGACACCGAACTCGGCGGCAAGAAGATACGCAAGGGTGACAAGGTGGCGATGTGGTACATCTCGGGCAACCGTGACGGTGATGTGATCGAGAACCCCGATCAGTTCATCATCGACCGTCCGCGTGCGCGTCAGCACCTGAGCTTCGGTTTCGGTATCCACCGCTGCGTGGGCAATCGCCTGGCCGAGATGCAGCTTCAGATCCTGTGGGAAGAACTGCTCAAGCGTCACCCGGTGGTCGAGGTCGTGGGTGAGCCCACCTTCGTGCCGTCTTGCTTCGTGCACGGCTATACCGAGCTGCCCGTCCGGATCCCCGGCTGATTGCTGTCGAAAAGATCCTCATCGTGAATGCTGCTGTTGTCATCATCGGCGCAGGCCATGCCGCCGGCGCGTTTGCCGCGGCCCTCAGGCAGGCCGGTCACACTGGCCCCGTGACCATCGTGGGTGCCGAGCCGCTTGCGCCGTATCAACGCCCGCCGTTGTCCAAAGCCTGGCTCAAGGGGGAAGCCTCTTCAGACGATCTGCTGTTGCGACCGGAGGCCTTCTATGCTGAAAAGTCGGTGACGCTGCGCCTGTCTACGCGCGTGACCGGCATTGATGCTGCAGCCCGTACCGTGACGCTTGAGAACGGCGAATCGCTGGCGTATGAGGAGCTGGTCATCGCCACCGGTTCACGCTTGCGTCAGCTCGATGTTCCGGGTTCGCGCAGCCAGGGCGTGCTCGAGCTGCGCACCGCTGCCGATGCTGAAGCGATCAAGGCTCGCGTCGGCCCGGGCGTGCGGCTGGCGATTGTGGGCGGCGGTTACGTGGGGCTGGAGGTGGCCGCGTCGGCGCGCTCGCTGGGCGCAGAGGTGACGGTCATCGAGCGTGAGCCCCGGCTGCTGGCGCGTGTGGCCAGTGAGCCGCTCTCTGCCTTCTTTGAGCGCTGCCATCGCGATCACGGTGTGCAACTGATGCTGGGTGCGACCGTCAGTGCGTTCGATGCGCAGGACGGTCGCCTGACAGGCGTTCGGCTCGCAGACGGGCGCAGTCTGGAATGCGATGTGGCCGTGGTTGGCATTGGAGCGCTGGCCGAAGATACCCTTGCTAAGGCTGCTGGCCTGGACTGTCGCGATGGCATCGTGGTGGACGAGCAGTGCAAGACATCAGCCCCCCACATTCATGCCATTGGCGATTGCACGCGCCGACCTGTACCGCGCTACGGCTTGCAGCAGATGCGTCTGGAGAGTGTGCCCAATGCGCTGGAGCAGGCCCGTCAGGCTGCGGCCGATCTGTGCGGCAAACCGCCTGTGAAATCCGAGGTGCCCTGGTTCTGGTCTGACCAGTACGATGTGCGTTTGCAGATTGTCGGGTTGCCCGTGGATGTGGCGCAGCGCGTAGTGCGTGGTGATCCGTCGGCTGCCAAATTTGCGGTGTATCACCTGGATGCGCAGGGGCGCTTGCAGTGTGTGGAGGCAGTCAATGCGCCTGCTGAATTCGTGGCCGCTCGGCAGTGGGCCGGTGCGTCGATGGTGCTGGATGCTGCACGGATTGCAGACGCTGCCATCGCGGTCAAGGAGATTCCTGTCAAGGCGCCTGCCGCCTGACGATTCCCGCCCATTTTTTCTGATCCCTTCCTGATCCACTCTTCATTTCTTTCTCAACCGGACGCTTCTTCATGCCCAAGGTCACTTTCATCGAACATAACGGAACCCAACACGTGGTTGACGCCGCCGCGGGTCAGTCGCTCATGCGCGCTGCGGTCGACAACAACGTGCCCGGGATTGATGCCGACTGCGGCGGCGAATGCGCATGCGCCACCTGCCACGTCTATGTTCAAGCCGATTGGCTGGCCCGCACTGGCGAGCAAAACGACATGGAGCGCAGCATGCTCGGCTTTGCTGCGGTCACTCAGGACAATTCGCGCTTGTCCTGCCAGATCAAGATGAGCCCTGCGCTGGATGGACTGGTGGTGACGCTGCCTGAGGGGCAGCATTGAGCGCCAGGACTCAGCGTCCGCACTGAGACCGTGCTGAGGCTTCAGTGAGCCCTCATTGAGCCCTCACTGAAGGCCCGTATCAGCGAGCCCGCCTCAGCACACAACACCGACGATTCGGCGTGGCCTCGAGGCTTCGCCCCACAAGGAGACTCCCCGATGAAAGCAGCCGTATTCCATGCACCGAACCAGCCTCTCACGATCGAGGAGGTCGAAATCGACAACCCCGGTCCGCGCGAAGTCCTGGTGCGCACCTCGGTGGCGGGTCTGTGCCACAGCGACCTGCATTTCATCGAAGGCAAATACCCCACGCCCATGCCGATCGTGCTGGGGCATGAGTCGGCTGGCATCGTGGAGAAAGTGGGCCGCGATGTCACCTACGTGAAGCCGGGCGACCCGGTCATCACCTGCCTGTCCGTGTTCTGCGGCCATTGCGAGTTTTGCCTGACCGGCCACATGTCGATCTGCCAGACGCCCGAAGTGAAAATGGCGCCCGGCAAGGCCAAGCGTCTGCGCTGGAAGGGCGAGCAGCTCAACCAGTTCGCCAATCTGTCGTCGTTTGCCGAGCAGATGCTGGTTCACGAGCATGCGATCGTAAAAGTCGATCGCGATATGCCGATGGATCTGGCGGCCCTCATCGGTTGCGGCGTCATCACGGGGTACGGGGCTGCGGTGCACACGGCGAAAGTTGAGCCGGGTTCAACGGTGGCTGTAGTCGGTTGTGGCGGTATCGGCCTGGCAGCGGTCAATGGCGCGCGGCTGGCGGGTGCCGGACGCATCATTGCGGTCGACAAGGATCCGGCCAAGCTCGAACTGGCCAAGACCTTCGGTGCCACCGATGGCGTGCTCGCAGGTGAGGATGCGGTCAAGCAGATCATCGAACTCACCGCAGGTGGCGTGCACTATTCGTTCGAGTGCATCGGCCTGAAGCAAACCACCGAGATGTGCTTTGCCATGCTGCGTCCGGGCGGCACGGCCACCATCATCGGCATGATCCCGGTGGGCACCAAGATCGAACTGCATGGGCCCGATTTCCTGCGCGAGCGCCGCATTCAGGGCTCGATGATGGGCTCCAACCGCTTCCGCGTGGACATGCCTCGGCTGGTCGAGTTCTACAAGCAGGGCCGGCTGCCCATTCAGAACCTGATTTCAGGTCGCTTGAAGCTCGAGCAAATCAACGACGGCTTTGCTGCGCTGGCCAAGGGCGGCGTGGCGCGCAATGTCATTGTGTTTGATCAGTAAGCTTCAGTAGATCAACCCGACCAGGGCTGCGGTCAGGCAACTGGCGAGCAGCCCAGCGGGCAGCGATTTCATGGCGAGTGCACTCAGCTCGCCGCGTCGCTCAGGCGGCATGATTGGTCGCAGCCCGCCAATCATGATCCCGACGCTGCCGAAGTTGGCAAAGCCTGCCAGGGCATAGGTCATGAGCAACCGGCTGCGCGCAGACAGTTCGGTGGCTGGCAGGTTGGCCAGATCGGCAAAGGCCACGAACTCATTGAGCACGGTTTTCTTGCCCAGCAGCGTGCCTGCAGTGGCAGCTTCGGACCAGGGCACACCGACCAGCCAGGCCAGGGGCGCGAAGCACACACCGAAGATGCGTTCGGCAGACAGCGGCGCACCCGCTACGTCGGGCAGGGCCTTGAGGCCGATGTTGATCATGGCCACCAGCCCCACAAACACGATCAGCATGGCGATGATGTTGATCACCAGTTCCACGCCTTCGGAGGTGCCGCGTGCAAGAGCACTGATGGCGCTGTCATGGTCGGCATCGCGCGCAAGCGGCGCTGCTTGCGTGGATAGCGCGGTGGGGATCATGAGCGCCGACACCACCAGCGACACCGGAATGGCAATCACCGAGGCGGCCATCAGATGCGAGAAGGCATCGGGCAGCAGTGGTTTGAGCAGCGTGGCATAAAGCACCAGGATGCTGCCAGAGATCGTGGCCATGCCGCAGACCATGGTCATGAACAACTCGCCGCGTGTCAGGTGCGGCAGGAAAGGCCGTACCACCACTGGGCCTTCCACCATGCCCACGAACGCATTGGCCGCCGCCGAGACACCGACCACACCGTTCAGACCCATCGTGCGGCTGAGCGCCCAACCAAAGGCCTGGACGATGCGTCCGATGATGCCCAGATGAAAGAGCAGGGCCGACAGCGCAGAAATCAGCAGCACCACGGGCAGTGCCTGCGTGGCCAGCACAAACAGCGACTGGGGTTGCGACACGGTGTAGGGCGTGGGGCCGCCGCCCAGATGACCAAAGACCATTGAGGTGCCGGCCCGGGTGGCTTCGAGCATCACGTCGAGCAGCTGATTGACCCACAGCAGCAGCGTCTGTGCACCGGGTGTCCAACGAAAGAGCAGCACCAGGGCGAGCGCCAAGAGCATGCCGCTCCAGACCGTTCGCCACACCACGTCGCCGCGCCGTTCGCTGAGGGCCCACGCCACGGCGAGCAGGGCGATGATGCCCAGGGCGCTTTGAGCGGTCTGCATCGTCTGGGGTCCGTGGCCGGTCAGGTGATAATCCGACATCGTACCCGCTGCTGGAGTGAGTCTTGAACATCGAAAAAGTGGTTTTCGGGTTCTTCGTGATCCTGTCGTGCACCCTGAATGTCGGGTTTTTTCTCGGGGATATGAACAACCCCGAGATGCACGCGGCGGGCGAATTGTTTGCGGCGGTCATCGTCAATCTCATCACGCTGGTGCTGAAGTTCGGCGACCGGACGCATCTGGGCGCCACCCATCTGGCGACCAGTCTTGCGGCCTGCCTGCAGTTGCTGGCGGCCTCGGCGCTGTGGATGTGGCGTGTCCATGGTCAGGGGATCGTCCTGGATAGCGCCACCATCTCCACGATCACTTCGTTATCGGGGGGCGCACTGGTGGCCAACCTCATTGCCGTGGTGCTACTGATCGGCGACACCCTGCGACAGGCACGCTGAGCCGACCCCCGCGCGTGTCGTTGAGTCTGCTGAAGCCTCTACGCTGAGTTCAGTCCATGGGTGACATTCTGTTCATCGTGCTGCGCCGCCTGCGCGCACCGCTCATTGCACTCATCGTGATCTACGCGGTGGCCATTGCAGGCATGGTGGCCATCCCTGGAGTGGATGCCCAGGGACGTGTGTGGCATGTGTCCTTCTTTCATGCGTTCTATGTGGTCAGCTACACCGCCACCACGATCGGTTTCGGTGAAATACCGTATCCGTTCACCGATGCGCAGCGTCTGTGGGTGATCGTGGTGATCTACCTGTCGGTGATTGGCTGGGCGTATGCGCTGGGCACTGTCTTTGCGCTGTCGCGCGATCCGGTCTTTCGTGCGGCCGCTGCGCGTTCGTTCTTCGTGCGGCGCGTCGCGCACCTGAGTGAGCCGTATTGTGTGGTGTGCGGCTACGGGCGCAGTGGGCAGGAGATCGTCAAGGCACTCGACGCGTTGCGGGTGCGGGTCGTGATCGTCGACATCGACGCGAGCCGTCTGGATCCGGTGGCGGTGCAGCCCTTCTTGCGTGTGCCGCTGACCCGCACCGGCGATGCACGCCGCCCGGAAGTCCTGCGCGATGCTGGCATTGCGCGCCCCGAGTGCCGGGCGATCATCGCGATCACCGGCGATGACGAGGCCAACCAGGCCATTGCACTGGGTGCGCGTGCGCTCGATCCGTCCACGCTCATCATTGCGCGGGTCACCGATCCGGTCATCCTGGCCAATCTTGCTGAGTTCGGCGGCATCCAGGTGATCGATCCTTACCGCACCTTTGCCGACAACCTTCGCCTGGGCGTGGCCGCGCCTGAAGTGCTGCAGCTGGAGGAATGGCTCACCGGTTCGCCAGGGTCTGACCGCCCTACCACGCTGCGATTGCCCAGTGGTCATTGGGTGCTGGTGGGCAACGATCGCTTCATCGCTCCGATTGCGCAGGCATTGGCCGCCTGCGGTCAAACCGCTCAGTCCTTGCCCGACTTCGGGTTGCCCCATGCCGTGCAGGCTTCGCAACCGGCTGCACCGGGCACCGAAGACAGTTTGCTTGGGGCGGGCATCGAGCGGGCGGTAGGCCTGGTGGCGGCGAGCGACAGTGACACAGCGAATCTTGCCGTGGTGGCGATGGCGCGGCGCGTGAATCCGGTGCTGACCGTGGTGATGCGACAGAACAAGGCCTACAACCGGTTGCTGGTGGAGGCCTCGCAACCGGCTCTGACCTTCGTTCAAAGCAACGTCATGGTCCATGAGGTGCTGCAGGCCTTGACCACGCCGCTGCTCGATCGCTTCCTGGACCAGTTACGTCAGGCAGAGCCTGCCCTGGCGCGCGAAGCGTCGGGCAGGCTCGAGGCTGCCGTGGGCACCTACGCGCCAGCGGTCTGGACCTTTGAGTGCGATGCCGACAAGCCGGGTTTGTCAGGCGCGCTGCAGGATGGCGGCCGTGCCCTCACGATTGCTGAGCTGATGATTGATCCGCGCGACGGCCAGACGCCATTGCGGGTTGTGCCCTTGATGCGGGTGCGCCGCACGGTCGCGGTTGGGCCGCAACAGGCTGTGGCAGCGCGCCGTGGCACGGGCTGGAGTGCACGCGAGCCGTTGTTGCGTCATGCATCGCCCGCGCCCGGGAGCAGGCTCGGGTGGCCGGTGCGTGATGCCGACCTGTTGCAGATCCTGCCTGATCCTTCGACCGCGCTGGCAGCGGGCGATGCCGTTCTGTTCGCAGGGACTGAAGAGGTGGAGCGCCTGCAGGAGCGCTTCGCGTGGGATTCTGGACTGATCGCTTTCGTGCGCGACGGCGTGGAGCCGCCGCGCAGTGCCGTCTTTCGTTGGCTGGCCGCGCGTCGTGCCCGCGCGGCTGCGCCCGTCAGCCCGCGACCGTGACGCCGCCGTCGGCGACGATCGTCTGCCCCGTGATGAAGGCGCCGGCTTTGCCGGCCAGCATGACGGCTACGCCGCCGATGTCATCGGCATCGCCCAGGCGACGCAGCGGTGTGCGCTCTTCGCGGGCGGCCTTGCGCTTGGGATCTTCGTAAAGGGCCTTGGCGAAGTCGGTCATGATCAGACCGGGTGCGATGCAATTGACGCGAATGTTGTCAGGGCCCCATTCGCAGGCCAGGTTGCGGGCCAGCTGCATGTCGGCCGCCTTGGAGATGCAATAAGCGCCGATTTCAGTGGAGCCCTTCAGGCCGCCGATCGAGGATACGATGATGATGGCGCCGTCTTTCTTGGCCGCCATGTCGGGGCGCACCATGGTGGCCAACCAGTGGTTCGACAGCACGTTGTTGCGCATGATTTTCTCGAAGACCTCGTCGCCCATGTTGGCTGCCGGCCCGAAGTAGGGGTTGGACGCGGCGTTGCACACCAGGATGTCGATCGGGCCAAGCGCTTTGCGGGTCTGATCGACCAGCGACTGCATCGCTTCCTTGCTGGAAATGTTGGCCGGAATTGCAATGGCTTCGTTGCCCTCGGCGCGGATTTCCTTGACCACTTCCTCGCAGGCGTCGGCCTTGCGGCTCGAGACCACGACGCGCGCGCCATGGCGGGCCATGTTGATGGCGATCGAGCGGCCGATGCCGCGGCTTGAGCCCGTGACGATGGCTACTTTGCCAGTGAGATCAAACAGGTTTTTCATGGGGTGTCTCCTTTTTTGGGGTTGGGGTGAGTGGAGGCGGGGGTGGGGGCGCCGAACAGCGCATCGAGCCCGGCGCGGGCTTCGGCATTGCGTGAGCCTGTGACGCGCTCCCAAGGGTATTCCTCTGCGATGCGATCCTCCCAGAATGAGGCCGGGTTGGGGGCTTCGAGAAAGCGCCGAGCCACCTCTTCTGGAACGCCTTTGTAGGCGCGCGTGTCGCCGTTGTTGAATTCGATCTCCAACCGAGACGCGCGGGCATCGTAGGTCGCCGCCAGCAGCTGGTCGGTACGCAGGAGGCGTCTTTGCATGGGGACTCCGAAGGTCGGTTACGGTAGGGGGCGCGGGGTAGGGGCAGTTGCCACGGCGGTCGGGTCAGGTGGGTCGCGGTCAGCGGGCGATCACCAGACCCTCGCGACGGGGGTCCGCGCCGCCGGTCAGGATGCATGTGCCCGGAGCCGTGCAGCGGCGCATGATCCCTTGCAGGCCGCTGGTCATGTCAATGCTGCGCACCTCGTGCCCGCGGGCACGCAACGCGGTGGCGAGCGTGTCGGATGCAACACCGGCCTCCAGTTCCGTCGGACCGTTGCGGCTGCCCAGGTTGGGCATATCGATCGCTTGCTGCAACGGCAGCCCGTCGCCCAATGTGGCAATCAGGGTGCGCGCGACATAGCCGATGATCTGGCTGCCGCCCGGCGAACCAAGCGACATCACCAGCGGACCGAATCGTTCGGAGCTTGTCGACGTTGCAGCGTGTGTCGCCGACTGAGTCGGTGCAGTCGCCCCAGTGCTTGAATGCGACGCAGCAGGTGTGCGACGACGCCCCGCCTGGGTGCCGTAGACAGGCTGCTCAAAGACCAGCGTTGGGGCCATCGAGCTGCGCGGCCGCTTGCCCGGCTGCACGCTGTTGGCCACCGGAGCACCGTTTTCCTGCGACGAAAAGGAAAAATCGGTGAGCTGATTGTTGAGCAGAAACCCTCGCACCATCAGCCGGGCGCCGAACTGGTCTTCGATGGTGGTCGTCATGGACACGGCATTGCCGGCCGCATCGAGGATAGACAGATGCGAGGTGGCAGGCTGTTCGAGTGAAGCCTCTGGCGTCTCGGCCCGGGGACGCTGATCCGGACGTCCCGCAACGGCACGTCCCATACTGCGCTCGCCGATGAGGGCAGCGCGCTGGCGCAGGTAGGCGGGGTCGAGCAGGCCACTGGGGGGCGCAACGAAGGCCGGGTCGGCGATGAACTGGTTGCGATCGGCAAAGGCTAGGCGTCCGGCTTCTGCGAACGCATGGACGCCGTCCGGATCGGGCGTGCCATCGGGTTGCGCCAGCCGCACGCCACCTCGCGCTTCAACGATGCCCAGGATCTGCGCCACCGCGAGCCCACCTGACGACGGGGGCGGCATGCCACACACGAGATACCGCTTGTACGGGGCGCACAGCGCCTCGCGGGCAACCGGTTGGTAGAAGGCCAGATCGTGTTCGCTCAGCAGGCCCGGGTTGGTCGGGTGCTCGCGCACGGCTGCCACGATATCGCGAGCGATGGGGCCGGCATGCAGCGCGAGGCTGCCGCGCTCGGCGATCTGTCTGAGGGTATCGGCATAGGCCGGATTGCGCAGCAGGTGGCCGATGGGCCAAGGCTGGCCAGCAGAGTCGTAGAAGTACCGTGCGGCGGCCAGGTCGCGCTTCAGGTGACGTTCAGTACCGAGCAGGCGATTGAGCCGAGGGCTCACTTCAAAGCCTTCTTGCGCCAGCGTGATCGCGGGTTGGAAAAGCGCCGACCAGGGCAAGCGGCCATGTTGTGCGTGGGCCGCTTCGAGCATGCGCACGACGCCGGGCACACCGACCGATCGCCCGCCTACGACCGCATCGAAGAAGGGGACCGGCTTGCCATCGGGGCCGTTGAACAGTGCTTCGCTTGCAGCAGCGGGCGCGGTTTCACGGCCATCCCAGGCGGTGACGGTGCGCTTGCGTGCATCGAAATGCAGCAGGAAGGCACCGCCACCGATCCCCGACGATTGCGGCTCGGTCAGGCCCAACACCAGCTGAGCTGCGATGGCCGCGTCCACCGCCGAGCCCCCTTGTTCCAGGATCACAAAGCCGGCGCGTGATGCGTAAGGATTGGCCGTGGCCACCATCAGGCGCGTGCCACGGACTTCGGGTTTGCGCTGATACCCACTGGCGGCTTCAGGCTGTGCACGCACCACCGACATGCCGGTCATCAGGAGCGCCCCGAGCAGCAGGGCGAAGAGGCGGTTTACGGACATCGCGACTCGGCAGGCGGATCGACTCGCTACTATACGCGGATGACTTCCCACACCACGCCACCCTCAGGCGCGCCTTCCGGCGCATCCCATTCCACCGATGCGGCGCGATTGCTGCACCCCTGCGATGACGAGACACAGCCGATCCCGACGCTTCGGGAGCTGGCCTGTGGCCTCTCGCAGGGCCTCGCCAGCAGCCGCAGCTGGCTGGAGGCGGCCCGCGCCGCCGCGCTGCGACAGCAGGACCTGAACGCGCTCGCCTGGGTGGACTGGGACGCGGCAGCTCGGGCGGCCGATGCACTGGATGCGCACGCGCGTGCGGGCCGACCGACTGGGGCTTTGCACGGGTTGCCGATCACGATCAAGGACCTGTACGCCGTACAAGGCATGCCGCTGGCCGCTGGGACGCGTGCGCCGCTGCCCGACCTGGGGCTGGCCGAGTCGGTGGCGGTGGCACGCATGCGCGCTGCAGGCGGGCTGATCTTCGCCAAGACCAACATGCACGAGATCGCCCTGGGGGCCACGGGAGAAAACGCCTGGACGGGGGATGTGAAAAATCCCCACGATCCGGCGCGCCAGGCGGGTGGCTCGTCGAGTGGCGCGGGTGTGGCGGTGGCCAGTCGGATCGGCCTGGCGGGGCTGGGCAGCGACACCGGAGGCTCGGTGCGTATCCCTGCAGCCTTCAGTGGCGTGGTCGGCTTCAAGCCCACGTTTGGCGCCATTCCATTGGCGGGCGCGCTGCATCTTTCCTGGACCTGTGATCATGCGGGGCCTCTGACCCGCACGGTTGACGACGCCGCCTTGCTCTTCGAGGTGATGGCGCAGCGGCGCACTGACCATGGACATGTCGCGCGCCGCCCGCGGCTGGCCGTGCCGGCGAAATGGCTGGCAGGACGCTTGAGCGTTGCCATGCGGGCGTGGTTCGAGCGGCTGCTGGCCGACTTGCGTGCTCAGGCCGATGTGATCGACGTCGAGGCGCCCGAGCTGTTCCAGGCGTCGGCGGCCTACACGGCGATCGTGAGGGCCGAGGCGGCCTATGTGCATCGGGCGGCCCTGGCAGCAGGTGGCGAGGGCTTTTCACCCGGGGTGCTGGCGCCGATGCAGGCGGGCCTACAAGTGAGCCTGCCCGATTACCTCGATGCCATGGCCCAGCGTGAGCGCCTGCGTGCTCAGCTCGATGCGATCCTGCGCGACTATGACGCGCTGGTGTTGCCGACCACTGGTGTGAGCGCGCCCTTGCGCGGCCAGATTGAGGTGCAGGTGGAATCGGGGACCTTCACCACGCGCGAGGCGGTCCTGGGCATGACCGCACCCTTCAGCTATGTCGGCCTGCCGACCTTGAGCCTGCCGTTCGGACAGGTGGATGGATTGCCTGGCAGCCTTCAGATCGTGGGTGCACGTGACCAGGATGCAGCGCTGCTTGCACTGGGTCGCTGGTTCGAGGGGATGTGATCGCGCAGTGGGTGCGGCCTTCAGTACTCGTAGCCCATCTTGAGCAGCAGCGCGACGTTCGAGCCGCTGCCTTTGGCCACACTCAAATTCACGAGGCGCCCGGCTTCGGGTTTGAAGACGTACTGCAGGCCTGCGCCCACCATCGGAAACAGCTTTGTGCCGCAGTTCTGGTCGGCACCTTGTAGGCAGGCGATGCCGCCAAAGACAGTGGCGCCATAACGCGACCCGAACCTCACCCGCCACTCGGTTTCAGCGCTGATCGAGCCTGGCGCCAGGTACTGACCACGCGTGTAGGGGCGTAGTGTCACGGAAGACCAGGCGGCTTTCGGTGCGTCTGTATGCCAGGTGGCCATGACCCGGGTGGCCAATACCGAGCGCTCATTCAGGGTCGTGTAGTGGCGCCAGTTGGCTGAGTAGCTCTCGTAGTCGGCGCTACCGCCTAATCCTTGCCGAAAAACAGTGGCCGATACCTGGGCGAACGTGCCCTGCCGTGGCATCGTTTTTGAATCGCGGGTGTCGTACTCCAGAACCGGGCCAAGCCCGGACGACTTGGTGCCGGTCAGCCCGAGATTCTCGAGGATGAGATCACCGTTCGAGTCGGTCCCGTTGATTGTGTAGGTGCCATACACCAGCTGCGCGCCTGCGTGCCATGGACCGGAGATG
The DNA here is from genome assembly GCA_947463885.1 of Burkholderiales bacterium. Classification (GTDB taxonomy): domain Bacteria; phylum Pseudomonadota; class Gammaproteobacteria; order Burkholderiales; family Burkholderiaceae_E; genus UBA4615. Next base: position 4,005 of record CANHUQ010000051.1, on the reverse strand, counting down.
CGCATGGTGTAGCGCAGCCAGAGGGCCTTCAGTTCGTCGGTCGTGGCAAACGGGTAGCCCGAGCCCAGGAAGTCTTCGTACTCGTTGTTGATGCGACCGAATGCTGCTGCGGCCATCAGGTGGTCGCGGTCTGCGTTCCAGTAGGCCTGCGCGAACGCCGATGCGGTCTTGGAGTGCGAGGACGAATAGTTGGCGGTGACAGCAAAAAGAGAATAGGAGGAGCCTGGATCAATGCGCGTCGTATATCCGGCCATGCCACCGATTGACGAACCGAGTTTGGGAGTGGCCGACAGGGTCGGGACGACTAGCCAGGGCGACTCGGCATGGGTGGGGTTGCCAGGCTGTGCGGCGCTGGCCGAAGCCCAGAACGTGCACAACGCGAACAAGCCAGCCCGAAGGCAGTGTGTGCGCACGCGTTGCGCAGTCCGCAGGACGGTCGGGGCGTTCAGTGTCCTGATGGCAACCAGCTCTGCCTGCTGCAGGGATCTGAAAAAGAAGAGATGCGTCAGCATGTGCATGTGCAGGGCCAAGGCCGGGAGCGCCAACGAAAAAAAAACCGCAGGCTACGCTTACGCAGCCTGCGGGCAGGGCCGCGAAGGCGTCACATCGTGAACCTTCGCAGCAAGCTGACGCGTCGAGGCAGTCAGTCGTATCAGCGCGGTGCCATCCGAATGGCACCGTCCAGGCGAATGGTCTCGCCGTTGAGCATCGGATTCTCGAAGATCTGCTGCACCAGCTGAGCGTACTCGGCGGGTGCACCCAGACGGGGCGGGAAGGGCACTTGCTGGCCCAGTGAGTCTTGCGCTTCTTTGGGCAGGCCCAGCAGCATGGGGGTCAGGAACAGCCCCGGTGCGATGGTCATGACGCGGATGCCGTCGCGTGCCAGATCGCGCGCGATCGGCAGCGTCATGCCGACCACGCCGCCTTTGGACGCCGAGTAGGCGGCCTGGCCGATCTGACCGTCGAATGCTGCGACCGATGCCGTGTTGACGATCACACCGCGCTCGCCGCCTGCGTTGGGCGATGCCTTGACCATGGCGGCGGCCGCCAGACGGATCATGTTGAAGGTGCCGATCAGGTTGATGCTGACCACGCGGCTGAAGTCGGCGAGGTTGGCTGGCCCTTCCTTGCCGACGGTCTTGGCGGCGCGCCCGATGCCTGCGCAGTTCACCAGCCCGCGCAGCGTGCCCATGGCCAGGGCCGCCTCAACGGCAGCCTGACCCTCGGCCTCGGAGGTCACGTCGCACTTGACGAACGTGGCCTTCGAGGCACCCAGCGCCTTGACCTTCTCGGCGCCGGTGGACTCGTTGACGTCGGCAATCAGCACCTTGCCGCCGGCCGCGACCACGGCATCTGCCGTGGCCCCGCCCAGCCCCGAGGCGCCGCCGGTGATGATGACGACCGTATCCTTGAAGTGCATGAGAGTCGTCCTTGCGCTTATTGGGCGGTGACTTCGACGCGACGGGCTTCACGCTCGTTGCCCGCGTCCATCAGCATCGGCTTTTGGAGCAGCAGACGGTCTTCCGACACGCCCGCCGCTTTCAGTGCTTCCAGGACCATTTTGGCGCGGTTTTTGGCGAGTTCAGCATTCGCCTCGGCACCGCCCGTGGAGTCGTGGAAACCCGAGATCTGCAGCTTGTTGTCGGCAGCGCCCTTGGCCCACTCTGCGACCTTGGCCAGCGTAGCGGCCGTATCACCGGGGACCGAGGTGGCGTTGCTGTCGAAGTAGACCACCGCACGATCAGGACGCGCCAGGGCACCGGCTGCGCTGCCGGCGGCACTGGATGCGACCGCATTGGTGGCGGCCCCCGCAGCGGATGCGGCGACTGGTGCAGCGGCGGTCACAGCGGTGGTCGCAGCCGGCGCCGATGCTGCTGCCGTGGCCGTGGCCGCGGCCGGTGCGGCGCCATGACCTGCCTTGTGGCCACTGATCGACGGACCGGCAATCACGGGCACCAGCAGCAGGGCCACGATATTGATGATCTTGATCAGCGGGTTGATGGCCGGGCCGGCGGTGTCCTTGTAGGGGTCGCCCACCGTGTCACCGGTGACCGCCGCCTTGTGGGCCTCGCTACCCTTGCCACCATGGTGGCCTTCTTCGATGTATTTCTTGGCGTTATCCCAGGCGCCGCCACCGGTACACATCGAGATCGCCACGAACAGGCCGGTCACGATGGTGCCCATCAGCAGGCCACCCAGTGCTTCCGCACCCAGGAACACGCCGACCAGGACCGGCACGATCACCGGCAGCAGTGAGGGCACGATCATTTCCTTGATCGCAGCCGTGGTCAGCATGTCGACCGCCTTGCCGTACTCCGGCTGGGCCGTGCCTTCCATGATGCCCTTGATCTCGCGGAACTGACGGCGCACTTCCACGACCACCGAGCCGGCCGCACGACCGACGGCTTCCATGGCCATGGCACCGAACAGGAACGGGACGAGACCGCCGATGAACAGGCCCACGATCACGCGGTAGTCGGAGAGGTCGAACTTGTAGGCGTTGCCGGTCGATTCCAGCGCATGCGTGTAGTCGGCGAACAGCACCAGGGCAGCCAGCGCTGCAGATCCGATGGCATAGCCCTTGGTGACCGCCTTGGTGGTGTTACCCACGGCGTCCAGCGGGTCGGTGATGTTGCGAACCGACTCGGGCATGCCTGCCATTTCTGCAATACCACCGGCGTTGTCAGTGATGGGGCCGTAGGCGTCCAGGGCCACGATGATGCCGGCCATCGACAGCATCGAGGTGGCGGCAATCGCAATGCCATACAGACCGGCGAGCTTGAACGACACGATGATCGCCAGACACACCATCAGCACCGGCCAGGCGGTGGACTTCATCGACACGGCCAGGCCGGCAATGATGTTGGTGCCATGACCGGTTTCAGACGCGGCAGCCACATAGCGCACCGGCTTGTACTCGGTGCCGGTGTAGTACTCGGTGATCCAGACCAGCAGGCCGGTGAGCACCAGGCCCACGACCGCCGCGCCGTAAATGCGCATGACCGAGTTGCCGCCATCGAGGACGTTGTCGGGGATGAGCCATGAGGTGATCGGGTAGAACGCGATCAGCGCGAGCACGCCCGCCACGATCAGGCCGCGGTACAGCGCGTTCATGATCTTCTGGCCGGGTTGGGCCTTCACGAAGGCACAGCCCACGATCGACGCGATGATCGCAAAGCCGCCCAGTGCCAGCGGGTAGGTCGCCGCTGCCATCGGGGCGTTGGTCAGCATGAGTGCGCCCAGCAGCATGGTGGCAATCAGCGTGACCGCGTAGGTCTCGAACAGGTCTGCAGCCATGCCGGCGCAGTCGCCCACGTTGTCGCCCACGTTGTCGGCGATCACGGCAGGGTTGCGCGGGTCATCTTCAGGAATGCCGGCTTCGACCTTGCCCACCAGGTCGGCGCCGACGTCGGCGCCCTTGGTGAAGATGCCGCCGCCCAGACGCGCGAAGATGGAGATGAGCGAGGAGCCGAAGGCCAGGCCGATCAGCGGCTTGATCGCATCGTGCAAGCCTGCGCCGTCGACACCGGTCGGTCCGACGAGCCAGCGAAAGAAACCGGCCACGCCGAGCAGGCCCAGGCCCACCACCAGCATGCCGGTGATGGCGCCGCCGCGGAAGGCGACAGCCAGGGCGTCATTCAGACCGCGGGTGGCAGCTTGTGCGGTGCGCACATTGGCTTTCACCGAAACGTTCATGCCGATGTAGCCGGCCAGGCCCGAGAGGATCGAGCCGATGGCAAAGCCCAGGGCGGTGGTCCAGCCCAGGCCCGGGACGAACAGGATGACCAGGAAGAGGATCACCCCCACGATGGAGATGGCGCGGTACTGGCGATTCAGGTACGCCTTGGCGCCTTGTTGGATGGCTGACGCAATGGATTGCATCTTGGCGTTGCCGGCGTCCAGTCCGAGAATCCATCGGCTGGACACGATGCCGTAGAGGACAGCGATCGCGCCGCAAATAAGCGCGAACGTGACCGCGGTGGATGTGGCTCCACTCATGGGGTC
>CANHUQ010000050.1 GCA_947463885.1 Burkholderiales bacterium | reverse complement strand
GTGATGAAGATGGGCGCCCATCCGCTGGACCGTGATGTGGCGGCCAAGGTGCGCGCGGCTGCACTGCGCTTCGAGGCCATGGGTTGTGCGGTGGAAGAGGTGAAGGCGCCGTATCCCTTCGAGCAGGCGATGCGCACCTTCGGTATTCACTGGTTTGCGGCCATGCAGCGGCTGACCGCGCAATATCCGCCAGCCAGACAGACTGAGTTCGACACCAGCCTGCAGGCTCAGGCCCGGGCGGCCCAGGCCTACACCCTGCGCGATTTCGCCGATGCCCAGGCCGCACGTCGCGATCTGGCGTTCGCCTGGTCGCAGCTCTTCACCCGGTTCGACCTGCTGCTGACCCCAATGGTGGCCGTGCCGCCCTTTGCGGTTGGCCTGACCGCACCGCCCGGTGCCCACGGCAAGCCCAATGCCTTGTGGACGCCTTATTCATCGACTTTTAATTTGTCGCGCCATCCGGCGGCCACGGTGCCCTGCGGGCTGACGCGCGACGGCTTGCCGATCGGGCTGCAGATCGTTTCGGGCCACTATCGCGATGCACTGGTCCTGGCGGCCGCTGCACGCTATGCCCAGATCGACCCGCTTGTTTTTCCTGAATTGCCTACCGACTGACTACACAGGACACCATCATGAGCACACTGCCAGCGTCCGTCTCCATCACTGACGACACCATGCGCGAAGGTCTGCAGATCGAGAGCGCCAAGATTCCGGTCGACGCCAAGCTGCGCCTTCTGGATGCGCTGGGCGACACCGGCGCCAAGGTGATTTCGATTGGCTCGTTTGCGCATCCTAAATGGACGCCTCAGATGGCGTGCATCGACGAGATCGCCGAGCGCTTCCAGCCTAAGCCTGGCGTGAAGTACACCGCGGCGGTGTTCAACAAGGCCGGCTACGACCGCGCCGATCGCTACTTCCCTAAGCTCGATGTGCGCAAGAAATCTAGCCTGCCGGGCACCTCGGTGGAGTTGTGCGACACCTTCGCGCGGCGCAACTACAACCGCTCGCAGGCGCAGCAGATTGCCGCGCTCGATGCCACCGTGGCTGCAGCCAAGGCAGCAGGTGCCACACAGGCCTCGGTGGGCATCGGTAATCCGTTTGGCTCCAACTTCGAAGGGCCCTTCTCGCTCAAGCAGCGCATGGACCTGCTCGAGCTGATGTTCAACAAGTGGAAGGATGCCGGCATCGAGGTGACCCGCGTGGCGCTGTATGAAGCAATGGGCTGGAACCTGCCTCATACCGTGCGCGAGACCATGGTTGCGATCCGCGAGCGCTGGCCTCAGGTGAAGAGTTTTCACATGCATCTGCATAACCAGCGCGGCTCGACCATTGCCAGCTACTACGAAGCGCTGCAACTCGGTGCCACCGAGTTTGATACTTGCCTCGGCGGCATGGGCGGCTGCCCCTATTCGGGCAACGGCCGCTCCGCAGGCCATGTACCCACCGAAGATTTCGTTGACCTGTGCCACGAGATGGGCATTCAGACTGGCTACAAGCTCGACAAGCTGATCGACGCCGTCGCCATCGCTGAAGAAGTCGTGGGCCATTCATTGTGGGGCCATGTGTCCAAGTCGGGCCCGCGTCCGCGCGGCGATCAACTCTTTCCGTCCAATATGCCCTTCATCGAAACGCTCGAAGAGGCTGCCCATTTCCGCAAGGGCCCCGAGGTGTATGCCGGGCAGATCTCGCCCTGGCGTGACGACTCCGCCCTGATGAAGAGCTGAGCCACGCACATGACCGACCTCACACCCGCTGCGTCCGGACCGACGCTTTACCACTGCACCCGGGCGCGGTCGATGCGCCCGCTGTGGACCCTGCTGGAGCTGGGTCTGCCGCACAAGCTCGTGACCATGCCCTTTCCGCCGCGGGTGCTGCAGAAGGACTATCTGAAGATCAACCCGCTGGGGACGATTCCCTGCCTGATCGATGGCGATGTGTTCATGACCGAGTCGGCGGGCATCTGCCAGTACCTGGTTGAGCGCTACGGGCCCACGTCGCTTGCCGTGCGCCCGGATGAGCCCGATTACGGCGCATATCTGAACTGGCTGCATCGCAGTGACGCGACCTTCACTTTTCCTCAGACGCTGGTCCTGCGCTACACCCGCCTGGAGCCTGAGGAGCGGCGCAATCCGCAAGTGGCCGGCGACTACCGCAAGTGGTTCCTCGCCCGCATGCGCAGCGTCGAAGAAGCGCTCGCCACCCGCGAGTACCTGTGTGCCGGGCGTTTCACCATTGCCGACATTTGCGTGGGCTATGCCGTCGTGCTGGCCAACAGCCTGGATATCCAGGAAGTGTTCACACCCAACGTGAAGCGCTGGTTCGACCGCCTCGCCGAGCGGCCTGCCTACCGCAAGGCTTTCGATCTCTGAGTCTTTTCCGGAGTTTTCATGTCTGTCATCGAGTCAACACTCGACACGCGTTCGGAGCGGTTCGTACAGAACCGCTCCGAGATGCTCGAGACCCTGGGCGAACTTGACGCCCTGCACGAGGAAGTCGCTGCCGGCGGTGGCGAGGACGCCATGAAGCGGCTGCGCGCCCGCGGCAAGATGCCGCTGCGTGAGCGCATCGCGCTGGTGTTGGATCCTGATACCCCGTTCCTTGAAATCAGCCCGTTGGCGGCCTGGCGCTCGGAGTTTCAAGTGGGCTCGGGCTTCGTCGTGGGCATTGGTGTCATCGAAGGCGTGGAGTGCGTCATCCTGGGCCATGACCCTTCAGTGCGTGCTGGCGCCTTCAATGCGTTCAACGCCAAGAAGCTGATGCGTGGGCTCGAAATTGCCCGTGACAACCGCATGCCCTATGTGCAGTTCGTGGAGTCGGCGGGCGCCGATTTGCGCGGCGATTCGGGCGGCGACCCGGAAGCCGCCATTCGCCGCGAGACCGGCCATTTTGCCGAGTCCGGTCGGCTCTTCTACGAGATCACCGAACTTTCGAAGATGCGCATCCCGACCATCTCGGTGGTGTTCGGTGCGTCCACCGCAGGCGGGGCCTATCAGCCCGGCATGAGTGACTACAACATCTTCATTCGCGGTCAGTCGAAGGTCTTTCTGGGCGGCCCGCCGCTGGTGAAGATGGCCACCGGCGAAGACGCCGACGAAGAGAGCCTGGGTGGCGCGCAGATGCACTGCACGATTTCCGGTCTGGGCGACTATCTGGCCGAGGACGAGACCGACGGCATTCGCATGTGCCGTGAGGTCGTGTCGCATCTGAACTGGCGCAAGCAGGGCCCGGGGCCCACGCATGCTGCTGATGAGCCGCTCTACAGCGCTGAAGACCTCCTGGGTGTGGTGTCGCGCGATCTGCGGCAACCCTTCGACATGCGCGAGGTGATTGCGCGCATCGTGGATGGTTCGCGGTTCGAGGAATTCAAGCCGCTCTACGGCCCGACGCTGGTCACCGGCTGGGCGTCCATCCATGGCTACCCGATCGGCATTCTGGGCAACAACGGCGCGCTCTTCCCGGAGTCGGCCGAGAAGGCCGCGCAGTTCATTCAGCTGTGCAACCAGATCGATGTGCCGCTCCTTTTCCTGCACAACATCACTGGCTTCCTGGTGGGCACGGACTTTGAGCAGAACGGCATCACCAAGAACGGCTCGAAGATGATCAACGCGGTGTCCAACTCCACCGTGCCGCATATCACCGTCATCGTGGGCGCCTCCTACGGTGCGGGCAATTACGGCATGAGCGGGCGCGCGTTCGGTCCACGGTTCACCTTCATCTGGCCGACCGCGAAAATTGCAGTCATGGGCCCCAAGCAGATGGCTGGCGTGATGACCATCGTGCAGCGCAGCGCCACAGAGCGACGCGGTGAGGTCTTCGACGAAGCCGCCAACGACAAACGTGTGGCGGTGGTCGAGCACTGGGCCGAGGAACGCTCCAAGGGCCTGTATGCCACCTCGCGCATTTCGGACGACGGCATGATCGATCCGCGTGACACCCGCGATGTGATCGGCATTGCGCTGTCGGCCTGTCACAACAAGACCATTGCAGGCACCAAGGAGTACGGCACATGGCGGATGTGACCCTCAAACCCATCCGTCGCCTGTTGGTGGCGAACCGCGGCGAGATCGCCCGGCGCATCATGCGCACCGCGCATCACATGGGCATTGATACGGTTGCCATCTATGCCGATGGCGATGTGTCGGCGCCTTTCGTGCGCGAAGCGGATGTGGCCATTGCGCTGCACGGGCGCACTTCGGCACAGACCTATCTGGACGTGGGCAAAGTGCTCGATGCCTGCAAGCGCGCCGGTGCTGACGCGGTGCATCCAGGCTACGGCTTTCTGTCGGAGAACGCCGGTTTTGCTCAAGCCGTGATCGATGCGGGTCTGACTTGGGTGGGCCCCTCGCCGGCTGCGATCCGTGGCATTGGTGACAAGCTCGCAGCCAAGCAGCTCATGCAGACCGTGGGCGTGCCCACGCTCGATGCCCATGAACTGGTGGAAGGCGCTGATGCCGCAGCCGCCGCGCAGCGCATTGGCTATCCGGTGCTGATCAAGGCAGCCGGAGGCGGTGGCGGGCGCGGCATGCGCATCGTCGAGTCGCCTGCAGGCCTGGAGTCGGCCATCGCCGGCGCGCGACGCGAAGCGCTCTCGGCGTTCGGTAATGGCACGGTCTTTCTGGAGCGCTGGCTCACCGCGTCACGGCACGTGGAAATCCAGGTGCTGGGTGATCGGCACGGCAACCTGGTGCATCTGTTCGAACGTGAGTGTTCGATTCAGCGGCGCCATCAGAAAATCATCGAGGAAGCGCCGTCGCCCGCGTTGAACCCCGAGTTGCGCGAGCGCATGGGGCAAGCCGCGCTCGCCGCCGTGCGGGCCATCGACTATCACTCGGCAGGCACAGTGGAGTTTTTGCTGGCCGGCAATGAGTTCTTCTTCCTGGAGGTCAACACGCGCCTGCAGGTGGAGCATCCGGTCACGGAAGCCATCACCGGGCTGGACCTGGTGCGCGAGCAGATTCGTATCGCCGAAGGCGAGCATCTGGGCTACGCGCAAAAGGATCTGGGCATCACCGGCCATGCCATCGAGGCGCGGCTGTGCGCGGAGAATCCGGCCAAGCAGTTTTTGCCCACGCCGGGTCGGATCGATGTGTGGGAGCCGGCGCAAGGCGACGGCGCGCGGTTCGATTCAGGCATCGAGTCGGGCAGCGAGATCGCCATCGAGTTCGACCCCATGATCGCCAAGGTGATTGTGCATGCGCCCACGCGTCGTGAGGCGGCTTCCAGGCTGGCGCGTGTGCTGGAGTCGACCCGGCTGCAGGGCATCACGCACAACCGCGATTTTCTGGTGTCCACGCTGCGTTCGCCCGAGTTTCTCGCGGGCGACACCACCACCGACTTCATTGCCCGGGTGGCGCCCGCACCGGTACGCACGCATTCAAGCGATGAGCACGTGATGGCTGCGGTCGCCGCGGCGCTGCATGCCAGCGGTCTCAGACATGCCCAGGCGAAGGTGCTGCGCAGCGTGCAGCCCGGCTGGCGCAACTCCAAGATGCCGCCTCAACGCGTGGCCTACCAGTTGCCCGGACGCGATCCAAAAGCCAAGCTCGAGGTGGCGTATCGGCAGCAGCGCGACGCCAGCGTGTCGGTGCAGGTGAATGGACAGGACCATCTTGCGCGGGTGCATCGGTTCGATGCGCGCAGCATCGAGCTCGAGGTCGATGGCCGGCGCAGCACGGTTCAAATCACCCGCTCGGGCGATCGCTGCCTGCTGCATGGGCCGTTTGGTGACCTGGAGCTGCGCGAGTTGCCCCGCTTTGCCCGGGCCGACCGCGCGCAGTTCAGCGGTGGCCTGCAGGCGCCCATGCCCGGGAGGGTGCTGTCCATTGCAGCCAAGGCGGGCCAGAGCGTGGAGCGCGGCCAGCTCCTGTTGATTCTTGAGGCCATGAAGATGGAGCACCGCATCACGGCACCCGCCGATGGTCTGGTGAAAGCCATCCGTGTGGCCGAGGGCGATCAGGTGGCCAATGGTGCCGTACTGGTCATGCTTGAAGAAAAGAAGGACTGAGGAGAACGCACTCATGGCAGGTACTGAAGCGACCCTGTACAAGGTGGAAAACGGCGCGGCCTGGATCACGCTCAACCGCCCTGAGAACCGCAATGCCTTGTCTGCGGTGCTGGTCAATGAGCTGGCCGCACACTTCGACGCCGCGCAGGCCGATCCGGCGGCGCGATGCATCGTCATCACCGGCAATGGCCCGGCGTTTTGTGCAGGCGCTGACCTCAAGAACCCGCCAGGATCAGCCACAGAAGGCCGCGCTTCGGTGTCGCTGCCCGAGATTCTCAAGCGTATGCAGGACAGCCCCAAGCCCGTGATCGTGGCGGTCAATGGCGCAGCCTTTGCCGGCGGCCTGGGTCTGGTGGGCGCCGCCGATATCGTCATCACGGCAGACGATGTGCCTTACAGTTTTTCAGAGGTGCGCATCGGCGTGATTCCGGCTGTGATTGCTGTGGTCTGTGTGCCCAAGCTCGGCACTCATCATGCGATGAAGCTCTTTCTCTCAGGCGAGCGCTTCACCGGCACCCAGGCGGTGTCGATGGGTTTTGCCCACCGTGCAGTGCCACTTGCGCAGTTGCGTGCCGCCGTTCAGGAAGAGATCGACATGATTCGTCTGGGCGGCCCGATTGCAATAGCCGAGTGCAAGAAGCTCGTGCGACGCGTGCAGCAGCTCAACGTAGACGAGGGTTTCGCGGAAATGGCGGTGTGGAGCCGCAGCATGTTCGTGTCGCCCGAGGGCCAGGAAGGCATGGCGGCCTTTCGTGAGAAGCGCAAACCGTCCTGGATCCAGGAGAGCTGACATGTCCAGTGTGATGCAAGACCTTCAATCCGCTGCGGGCACAGGCGCTGTATCGAATGCGGCCTGGCCCACCGACCCTGAATCGCTCGATGCTTTTCGTGCACAGGTGGCGGCGTGGTTTGCGGCCAATCGCCCGCCCGAGCCCGACTTCCTGCTGCCTGAGTCCTTCATGGAAGTGGGCACCGATGAGCAGTTCGTCTATCTGCGCAACTGGCAGCGCAAGGTCTATGACGCGGGTTATCTGGGCATGGCCTGGCCGTCGCAATATGGTGGTGGCGGGCGGCCCCAGGTGTATCAGGACATCGTCAATGCCGAGATGGCCCGGGCCAAAGTGCCTTTCGTGCCCAACACCATCGGGCTGAACTGGGCGGGTCCACTGATTCTCTCGATCGGGACCGAGGAAGAAAAGCGCCGCTACATTCCGGGCATCCTGAATGCCGACGAAATCTGGTGCCAGGGCTTCTCCGAGCCCGATCAGGGCTCCGACCTGGCCAACAGCCAGACCCGCGCAGTGCGCGATGGCGACGACTACATCGTCAATGGCTCCAAGATCTGGACCAGCCTGGGCAGCCATGCGAAGTACATGATTCTGCTGGCCCGTACCAATCCCGAGCAGCCACGCTATTCGGGGCTGTCGTTTTTTCTGGTGCCGATGCAGGCGCCAGGGATCGAGACTCGTCCGATCCGCAAACTCACGGGCGAGTTCGGCTTCAACCAGACCTTCTTCACCGATGCGCGTATTCCGGTGAGTTGCCGCATGGGCAAGGAAGGCGAGGGCTGGAAGATCGCCATGCTCACGCTCACCTTCGAGCGCGGCGCGACCGGCGGGCAGGCTGGTGGCCTGGCGCGCATGGCGCTGGGCGTGGGTGATGTGATGGAGCTCGCGCGTCGTTCGCGTCGCGACGGGCGCCCCGCACTGGATGACCCGTTCGTGCGCGACCAGATGGTGCGCTTCATGATCGAAGACCAGGGCGACAAGCTGTGCGCGGCGCGAGCCGCTGTGCCCGCGCTGTGCAGCGAGCGTCCGCAGGCGATTCCGCTGTCGTCCAAGTTGCGCCGCTCGGAGCACATGCGCCGCATGCTGCAGTTTGCTTTGTCGCTGCAAGGGGCCAACGCCGTGCGCTGGATGGGCGATGCCCAGGCCGTCGAGGGCGGTAAGTGGCAACGATCGTACTTCAACTCCTTTGCCTCCACCATCGGTGGTGGCACCAGCCAGATCCAGGCGAATATCGTCGGAGAGCGCGTGCTGGGTCTGCCCAAGGACTGATGCCATGACTGCTGTTGCTGCGCCCGCTGCAGGCGCTTCGATTCGACTCTCCCAGGCGCTCAGTTTCGGCGAAGAGCAGGCCATGTTGCTGGAGGCGGCCACCGCGTTCTGTCGCGACCAGTCGCCTGTGTCGGCCGTGCGTGCCCGCATGGGCACCGAGCATGGGTTCGACCGTGCGGTCTGGGACGCCATGGTGGCGCTGGGCTGGTCCGGTCTGGCGGTACCCGAATCGCTGGGTGGCAGCGGCCTCACGCTTGCCGAAGCGGCCACCATCAGCGAGCCCATGGGCCGGCATCTGCTGGCCACGCCGTTTGCAGCCACGCAGCTCTTCGTGCAGGGCGTGCTCGCGGGTGGCAGCACGGTGCAGCAGGCTGCGTGGTTGCCGCCGGTGTGTGGCGGGGCGATCGGCACGGTGGCGCTCTTTGAGCGTGACGGCGACTGGACGCTCGAGGACATCGAGGCGCGTGCGGTGCGGGTCGGAGCGTCGGTGAAGCTCGAAGGCATGAAGATGCTGGTGCCCGATGCTGCAGTCGCCGATGCGCTGCTCGTGTCGGTGATGCTGGATGGCTCGCCAGCCCTCGCACGGGTTCAGCGCAATCAGCTCGGCGCGCAGGCGCTGCAGCGCGAGACGGTCATCGACGAGACCCGCCGCAGCTATCAACTTGATCTCACAGGCATTGAAGTGCCGGCCGCAGCCCTGATCGAGGGCGCAGCCGCGCTGAACGCACTCGCTGCCATTCGGCGTGCGGCCTGGTTGCTGGCCAGTGCCGAGGCCGCCGGCGGCATGGCGGGCGTGCTGGATGTGGTGGTCGACTACCTCAATACCCGCACCACCTTCGGGCGCAAGATCGGCAGCTACCAGTCGCTCAAGCACACCTGTGCCGACATCCTGGTGAGCATGGAGCGCTCTCGCTCGCATGTCTATCACTGCGCCACGCTGGTCACCGAGGGCGTGCAGCCTCAGGCACTAGAGGTGGCGCTGCGCATGGCCAAGGTTGAATCAGGCGATGGCTTTGTGTTCGCGGGTGACCGCGCGGTGCAGTTTCACGGGGGCTTTGGCTTCACCTGGGATTGCGATGCGCAGCTCTTCTTGCGCCGTGCGCTGTGGCTGCAGCACAGCTTTGGCGATGCCGCCCATCATCGGCGCAGGCTGGCCGATCTGTTGTTGCCTCATTAGGACCCAGGCTGTCTGCATGGCTCGCGCAGAGCCGATGGCGGCCACAGGCCATGGTGAAGGATGGATGACCTCAGTGGGCCGTCGTGGTCTGCTGCTTCAGGAGTACACCGATGGATTTGAGTGATGGGCCGGTTTACGAGGCGTTTCGTGCCGAAGTGCGAGCATTCATTGCCGCCCACCGGCATCTGGCGCCAGTGGCGGGCGGTCCGCGCGATGAAAAAGCCCGCGCCTGGCAGCGACTCCTGATCAGTCAGGGCTACACCGCCCGCACCATCCCGAAAGCCTACGGTGGCGCGGGCGAAGCGCCCGATCTGCTGAAGTCCCGCATCCTGGCGCAGGAGTTCGCCGCCGCCCGCGTGAGCCCGGGTCTGGGCGGGCAGGGCATCAACATGCTGGTGCCGACCTTGCTGGCCATGGGCACCGAGGAGCAGAAGCGCCAGTTCATTGCGCCCACACTCAGTGGCGAGATGGTCTGGTGTCAGGGCTATTCGGAGCCGGGCGCGGGCAGCGACCTCGCCAACCTGCGCACCGCAGGCGTGCTGCAAGGCGACCATTGGGTGGTCAATGGTCAAAAGATCTGGACCAGCACGGCGCATCTGGCCGACTGGTGCTTTTGCCTGGTGCGCACCGAGCCCGATGCGCCCAAGCACAAGGGCATCAGCTTTCTGCTGTTTCGCATGGACACCCCGGGCATCGAAATTCGCCCGCTGGTCGACATGACCATGCAGGCCAACTTCAACGAAGTGTTCTTCACCGATGTGAAGGTGCCTGCACATCAGATCGTGGGGCGCCGCGGCGAAGGCTGGATGGTGGCCAACGTCATCCTGAAGAACGAGCGCAATTCGCTGGCTGACCCGAATATTGCGCAGGCGCGCCTGAACGGGATCGCCGAGCTCATGAAGTCGGAAACGGTGGATGGCGTGCGCCTGATCGATCAGCCCCAGTATCTGGACCGGCTGATGAGGTTGCAGGCGCGTGTGATGGCGATGCAGTACAACGACCTGCGCCTGGTTTCGGCCGAGCTCAACGGCACCGGCGGCACCGAGCTCGCGGGCATGATCGTCAAGATGCAGGGCACCGAGCTGCGCCACGAGATCGAGGCCCTGGGGATCGACGTGATGGGCGAGCGCGGATTGGGTTTCGGCGCGCACCCGTATCTGCAGGATGCGGGGGCCTGGCAGGTGCACTACATGTACTACCTGGGTCTGATCATTGGCGGCGGCACCAATCAGATCCAGAAGAACATCATCAGCGAGCGTGGCTTGGGGTTGCCCAAAGAGCCGCGTGCCGCAGGAGCCGCATGATGGAATTCGGACTCTCATCGGATCAGAACCTGCTGCGCGAGACCTTCGAGGTGTACCTGCGCGAGCAGTCCACGCTCACGCGGGTGCGCGCCTTTGCTGACGGCAATCAGGCGCGGGCGGCTGACCTGTGGGCCGGCTTGGGCGAGATCGGCTTGAACGGTTTGCTGATTCCCGAAGCCCACGGTGGCCTGGGTATGGGGCCGCTGGAGGCTTGTCTGGCTGCGGAAGCGCTGGGCTATCGGGTGACGCCGGTGCCCTTTGTGGCCCATGCAGGCATGGTGCCCACGGCATTGATGCTGGCCGGCAGCCCCGCACAGCAGGCCGACTGGCTGCCGCGGATCGCAGCCGGTCGCACGGTGGTCGGAGCAGCCCTGGCCGAACGCAGCGGCGCACGGGCCGGCGCTGGCGTCACCGCGCACAACGGACGTCTGGACGGACGGGCCTTGCATGTCCTCGACTTCGAAGCCGATGCCTACCTGGTCGCCGATACCGCGGGCGGATTGCATCTGGTGGCTGCTGATGCGCCTGGGCTCACGCGCCGCAGACTGGAGACGATCGATCGCACCCGCCCCATCGGAGAATTGATCCTCTCGGGCGTGCAGGGTGACGCGCTGCCCGGCGCCCATGCCGAGGTCTGTCAGCGTGTGCTGGACATCGGACGCGCCCTGCTGGCCGCCGATTCGCTGGGCGCAGCGCAAAACATGCTCGATCAGGCCGTGGCCTATGCCGGTCAGCGCGTGCAGTTCGGGCGCGTGATCGGGTCGTTCCAGGCCGTCAAGCACCTGTGCGCGACCATGGCGGCCGACCTGGAGCCCACGCGCGCCTTCGTCTGGTATGCCGGACACGCCCTGAGCGCCGACCCGCAGGACGCCTCGCGGGTGGTGTGCCACCTCAAAGCCCATCTGAGCGACGTGGCCACCTCGGTCGCCAAGACCGCCACCGAAGTGCACGGCGGCATGGGTTTCACCGATCTGGTTGGTTTGCATTACTGGTTTAAGCGGATCGGTTTCAATCGCCAGATGCTTGGCTCGCCTGAACGGCTGCGCGCTCAGGCGGCCCGCCTTCAGGGATGGCAGTGATCTGAGCTATCCTTCACCCACCCGGTTCCCACACACGGCACCGTCTACAAACAACAGGGAGACTTCGATGAATATGCAGTCCCATCCGGCCGCATCCGCCTTCGGCCTGAACCCCACCGACGATCTGCACGATCTGCGCATGTCCGAAAAGGCCATGCCGCTGTATGAGCACGTCAAGCGCTTCGTGAAAGACGTGGTCGAGCCCATGTCGGTCAAGTTTCACAAGCTCGGCGAAGGCCGCGCTGACCGCTGGAGCTATGCCCCCGGCCAGCTCGAGGCCCTGGAAGAGGCCAAGAACCAGGCCAAGAAAGAAGGCCTGTGGAACTTCTTCCTGCCCGACGCCGAAACCGGCGAAGGCCTGTCGAATCTGGATTACGCCTACATCGCTGCCGAACTGGGCAAGAACCGCCTGGCGTCGCAGTCGATGAACTGCTCGGCCCCTGACACCGGCAACATGGAAGTGCTCGAGCGCGTCGGCACCCCCGAGCAGAAAGAAAAGTGGCTCAAGCCCCTGCTGGCGGGCGAAATCCGCTCGGCCTACGCCATGACCGAACCCGACCGTGCTTCGTCCGATGCCAAGAACATCGGCATGCGCGCCGTGAAAGACGGCAACGACTGGGTGATCAACGGCGAGAAGTACTACATCTCGGGCGCCGGCGACCCGCGCTGCAAGATCATGATCACCATGGTCAAGACCAGCCCCGACGCCCCGCCCCACAAGCAGCAGTCGCAGATCCTGGTCCCGGTCGACCAGCCTGGCGTGAAGATCCTTGGGCCGATGACGGTCTTTGGCCATGACGATGCGCCCCACGGCCACATGCATATCAAGTTCGACAATGTGCGCGTGCCTGATTCCAACATGCTGCTGGGCGAAGGCCGTGGCTTCGAGATCTCGCAGGTGCGTCTGGGCCCGGGCCGTATCCACCACTGCATGCGTTCGATTGGCGCCGCTGAAAAAGCACTCGACCTGATGATCCAGCGCGGTCTGTCGCGTGAAGCTTTCGGCAAGAAGATTGCGCATCTGGGCGGCAACGTCGAGATCATCTCGCGTGCCCGCATCGAGATCGAATCGATGCGCCTGATGGTGCTCAAGGCCGCCAAGGCCATGGACGTGCTGGGTAACCGCGAAGCCCGCATTTGGGTGCACATGGTCAAGGCCCTGGTGCCCGAGCGTGCATGCAAGATCATCGATGACGCCATCCAGATGCACGGCGCCACCGGTGTGTCGCAGTGGAGCCCGCTGTCGGAGATGTACACCCAGCAGCGCACCCTGCGGATCGCCGACGGCCCCGACGCGGTGCACCACCTGGTGGTCGGCCGCAACGAACTGCGCCGTTACGAGTCTTCTGACGAAGACGTCACGTCAGCCGCCGTCTGGCGCAGCTGAAGTCGACTGATCGCGACTCCGACCCGCCCGCCCAGGGTGGGTCGCGTTCGCGCAGTCCTCGAGAACGGGCCCTCATCGAGGGCCCCATCTCCCGCACTCTGGCACGCTTTGCGCTGCCACTGCTGCTCACGAACATCCTGCATTCCTTAGCCGGTACCTGGAACGCCATCTGGGTGAGCCGTGTGCTGGGCGAACACGCCCTCACGGCGGTGGTGAACTCCAACATCTTCATGTTCATGATGATGGGCGTGGTGATGGGCATCGGCATGGCGGCCGGTGTGGGCATCGGTCAGTCGATCGGCGCAGACGATCGCAGCGGCATCCGCAAGGTGGTCGGAACGGCTATTGCGTCGGTACTTGCCTTCGCACTGCTGGTGGCGGTTGCGGGATGGTGGATGGCACCGATTGCTTTGGACCGCATGCATGTGCCGGATGAGGCGCATGACGCCGCAGTGACCTACCTGCGGCTGGTGTGTCTGTCGATGCCGTCGACCTTTCTGTTCGTGCTGATGATGATGCTGTTGCGCGGCACGGGCGATGCGCGCACGCCGTTTCGATTCAGCCTGCTGTGGATCGGATTGGGTCTGGTGCTCTCGCCAGTGCTGCTGACGGGAGCCTTTGGCTTGCCGCGCCTGGGCATTGCGGGCGTGGCGCTGGGCGGCCTGTTGGCCAATGGCATCGCACTGTTGTCACTGGTCGCCTATCTGTATCGGCGGCGCGTGCTGATCACGCTGCGCGGCGCCGATCTGCGTTTTTTGCGCCCGGACCTGCGTATCGTGAAGATGCTCACCACGCGCGGTTCACCCATGGCGCTGGAGTCCTTCGTGGTGCAGGGTTCCTACTTCGTGCTGCTGGCCATGGTGAATGACTATGGCGCCAAGACCGCTGCGGCCTACAGCGCCGCGGCGCAGTTGTGGAACTACGTGCAGATGCCATCGATTGCAGTGGCCTCGGCCATGAGCGCCATGAGTGCCATGAACATCGGCGCGCAGCGGTGGGATCGGGTGGAGCGCATCGCACGTCGGGGGTGCCTGTTGGCGGTCACGCTCACGGGCGCGACCTGCCTGCTGCTGCAGCTGTTGGGCGACTGGCCGCTGCAGTTGTTCCTGCCGCAAGGTGGCGAGACGCTTGCCAAGGCTCGCGGCATCAATGACATCGTGCTGTGGGGCTGGGTGGTACAGGCGATCACGGGTGGGCTGTGCGCGATCATGCGCTCCAATGCCGCGATGCTGGCCCCCACGCTGATTTACGGCATCACGATGTGGGTGGTGCGCGTGCCGTTTGCCAAGGCGCTGGAGCCCTCGCTGGGCGAGGCGGCCATCTGGTGGAGCTTTCCGATGGGCACCGCCAATTCAGCGCTGCTGGCCTGGGCCTATTACCGCTGGGGCGGCTGGCGCAACAAGAGGCTGGTGGGCAAGCCGGGCGGCTGAGGGTGAGGGTGAGGGGCTCCATCGATTGCTGACTCAGCGCAGGCGGGTCTCGTGGCCAGTCTGCGTCGACTGTCCTCGCTGACTCGGCTGTGCAGTCCAGGATCTGCATCACCGAGCGCGACGCATGCCGCGCGCCTCTTTAGACTGGCCTGAACCCCACGACACCCATTCTTCGAGGAGCACTGAGATGAGCAATCCACACGACACCCCCGGGTATGACGCCACCCGCTTCGATGGCCGCGTGGCGCTGGTCACCGGCGGCGGTTCACAGACCGACGGGATCGGTAATGGCCGTGCGGCCGCGGTGCTGCTGGCGCGGCGCGGTGCGAAGGTGCTGGTGATCGATCGGGCGCTCAAGGCCGCTCAGGACACGGTCGCGATGATCACGAAAGAGGGCGGCACTGCGCAGGCCTTCGAGGCCGATGTCTCGCATGAGGCCGACTGCAAGGCCGCCGTGGCCGCGGCGGTGGCGGCCTGGGGCCGCGTGGATGTGCTGGTGAACAACGTGGGCATCGGTGGCCCGTCGGGCAGTGCGGTGGATCTGGATCTGGCCGCCTGGGACCGCGGCATGGCCATCAACGTGACGTCGATGGTGCTGATGGCGCGTCATGCCATTCCCGAGATGGTGCGTCAGGGGCGTGGCGCCATCGTCAATCTGTCATCGGTGGCGGGCTTGCTCGGCAGCCAGCAAACCGGCCTGCTCTATCAGACCTCCAAGGGCGCCATCGTCAACATGACGCGCGCCATGGCGACTCAGCATGCGGCGCAGGGTATTCGCGCCAATTGCGTGGCACCGGGCATGGTTTACACACCGATGGTCTATGCGGGCGGCATGTCGCCTGAGCTGCGCGAGTCGCGTCGCAAGCGCTCGCTGCTGCAGGTGGAGGGCAGCGGGTGGGACGTGGGCGAGGCGGTGACGTTTCTGCTCAGCGATGCCGCGCGCTGGATCACCGGTGCGGTGCTGCCGGTGGATGCGGGGACGACGGCGACCTCCGGGCGGGTGCAGGGATAAGGGCGCTCGATCGGGCGCTGCAGGTGTGGGCCCGGTGACCTTCGCAGGTCATTCGGGACGGCGTGAAGGGCTCTTTGGCATAGTATGCCAACTTAAATTGATGCTCGAGATACCCCCATGCCAACCCGCAATGTCGTCCTCACCGATCACCAGGCACGCCTCGTCGAAAAGCTCGTGTCAACTGGGCGCTACCAAAACGCGAGCGAAGTGCTGCGCGAAGGGCTGCGTCTGATCGAGGATCGCGAAGCGCAAGACAACGCCCGACTCCGCGCCCTGCGCGAGGCCGCCCGTGTCGGGATTGCCGACATCGATGCCGGCCGCTTTCGCAGTTTCGACTCGCCCGCCGCACTCAGCCGTCATTTGACCGATATTGCCGACAAGGCAATTGGCCGAAAGCCGGCCACGCGCTCGAAGTGAGCGAAGGAGCGCGCAGGTGGAGGGTGCGCCTGACGGCGGCCGCCGAGGTCGACTTTGAGGACATCCTCCTCTGGACCATCGACCAATTCGGCGACGTGCAAGCGCATGTTTACGCCGAAACGATTGTTGCAGTGCTGAATGCCCTGGCCACCGGCCCGACTGCGTCGGGCGCAAGAAAGCGGGACGATATTCTCAAGGGGATCTTTACCCTTCACGTCGCCCGCACGGGCCGCAAAGGGCGTCATGTCATCATGTTTCGCGTCGGGCGCGAGTCGGACGGTGACGTGATCGATGTGTTGCGCCTCCTTCATGACGCCATGGATCTGCCGCGACATTTACCCCCAATCGATGAAAGTACTTAGTGTCCCTGCCAGCACGGTGTCGAAGCCTCACCACGCTGCAATTCGCTCGATCAGCCAGAAGCTCGCCACGCTGCCGATGAGATAGGGCAGCACTTTCCAGGCCCAGATCGGTGCACGCAGGTTAGCGCGCCGGGCTAGGGCGCGGCCTGCAGCGATCAGCGCGAGGATCACGCCAATGAACAGCAGCTGGCCGATCTCTACCCCCAGGTTAAAGCACAGTAGTGCGGTCGGAATGGAGGTCTGCGGCAGACCCACTTCGGCTAACGCACCTGCAAAGCCCAATCCGTGCAACAGGCCGAATGCAAAGGCGACCAGCCAGGGCCGTTGGGCGGTCAGGCTGGCGCGGCCTTGCCGCACATGGATGATCTCGACAGCCAGAAAGATGATCGACAGCGCGATGGTCGCTTCCACGGGCGGTCCCGGGATGCGCAGCCAGCCCAGGGTGGCTGCCACCAGCGTGAGACTGTGCGCCAGCGTGAACGCGGTGACGGTGGCAATCAGCCGGCGCGTGTCGGTCACCAGGATCAGCAGCGCGAGTACGAAGAGCAGGTGATCGATTCCGATCAGGATATGTTCGATGCCCAGAACCGTATACGTGCGAACAACCTCGAAGGTCCCGGGGCTCTCGCTGACCTGGATCGCCAGTTCCGTAGGCAACAAGCGATCGAGTTGTTCGCTGCCGTCGCTGCGAACCACCCGCACCAGCACGTCGATGCGTTGGGCAGCCAGCCCGGGAAACTGGATCGACTGACCTGCGAGCCCGCCTGGTACACGGATGCGCCAGCGCTGCACTGCCGTACCCATCGCGTACGTACTGCGGATTTGTTCAACGCGTGCGGTGTCCGCAGGAAATACCGGGCTGAGTTTGAGCACCGTGGACTCATCGATCGCAGGCACTTTCCAGAGCACATCCCAGGACTCGGCATCGATTTGCACGAGCTGCAGATAAGCCGGGCGGAATTCATCGGCACGGGCAGGCAGGGCTGCAGCGAGCGTGGCCAGAAGCGTCAGCACGAG
>CANHUQ010000049.1 GCA_947463885.1 Burkholderiales bacterium | reverse complement strand
CGGGCTTCCCAATAAGTCGCTCCAATTCGGTTAACGTGCCGTCATGAAGAAGCTCACCCTCGACAGAATCCTTCAAAGCCAGGGCTTCGGGACCCGCAACGGCTGTCGGCAGTTGATCCTGCAGGGCGATGTCACGGTTGAAGGCCGGACGGTGACTCAGTGTGATGAACCATTCGACCCTGAGGGGTTGTCGTTCTCCGTCATGGGCGAGCAGTGGACTTGGAGCCAATTCGTCTATCTTGCCCTGAACAAGCCGCCCCATTTCGAATGTTCTCGCAAGCCGAGTCATCACCCAGGCGTGCTGACTCTGCTGCCTGAGCAGTTCCGCTGGCGCGATGTGCAGCCGGTGGGGCGTCTGGATCACGACACGACGGGCTTGCTGCTGCTATCAGATGATGGCGCCTTCATCCATGCGCAGTCCTCACCAAAGCGCCATGTGCCGAAGGTCTATGTTGCGACAACGCATGACCCGCTCACATCGGCGCAGATCACGCTGCTCAACGAGGGCGTTCAACTGATCGACGAACCCGCTCCAATCGCCGGCAAGGCGCGGCAGCTCGATTCCCACTGCCTGGAAATCGTTCTTGAGCAAGGCAAGTACCACCAGGTCAAGCGCATGCTTGCAGCCGCAGGCAACCACTGCTCGGCGCTTCAACGCACGGCGATCGGCGGTCTGACCCTCGAGAGCCTGAGCCTGGCGCAAGGCGAGTGGTGCTATCTCACGCCAGCACAGCGGGCCCAGCTCGTGCCTTAGCCGCTGACTCGGTGAAGGAACGATTGAACAAACCCAACACCGCAAACGACTTCGCAGGCTGGTCGCTTACGGAAACTGAGGTGGAATTGATTTAGATCGATCAAGACGGGCTGAACACCGCTACTCTGGTCCGACCAACCCCAAGAGGAGGCTGACCATGAATCGACTTGCAGGCAAGACCGCAGTCGTGACCGGGGGTTCGGTCGGTATCGGCCGCGCATGCGTCATCCGCATGGCTGAGGAAGGTGCAAGGGTCGCCATCCTTGACATGCTTGAGACCGAGGGCAAGGCGCTGACCGCCGACCTGACCGCAGCAGGCCATGAGGTCGCCTTTTGGGCGGTCGATGTCGCAGACGAGGCCGCGATGAAAGCCACCATCGACGCTGCAGCCGCCCGGTTTGGTGGGCTGCATGTTCTGGTGAACAACGCCGGCATTTCCGGCAGCCCCAAGCCCACCGATCAGGTGACCGAGGCCGAATGGGACCGAGTTCAGGCGGTGAACGTGAAGGGCGTGTTCTTTGGCACCAAACATGCAATTCCGCATCTGCGCGCAGCGAGGAAAGGCTCGATCATCAACCTCTCCTCCATCGCCGGTCTCATCGGCATTGGCGGCATCGCGCCCTATCATGCTTCGAAGGGCGCGGTACGGCTGATGACCAAGAACGACGCGATCACCTATGCCCCGGAACAGATCCGCGTGAACTCCATCCATCCCGGATACATCTGGACGCCGATGGTGGAAAACCATCTGCGCGCGACTTCGGACGATCTGGAGGCAGCAAAGGCCGCCGCAGGGTCGGTCCATCCCATCGGTCATATGGGCGAGCCCGACGACATCGCCTGGGCGGTGGTCTATCTCGCGTCTGACGAAGCGAAGTTCGTCACCGGGGCCGAAATCGTCATTGACGGCGGCTACACGGCGCGATGACGGACCTGACCAAACCTCACGCCACCTCAACTGCCGACTGCCTAGCAACGCTTGCCGCAACACCCGATGGCCTGACCGCTACCGAGGCTGCGCGGCGTCTCGTTGAGCACGGCCCGAACCGGCTGCCGGAAGTGCGATCGCAGGGGCAGGTCGTGCGGTTTTTTCTGCAGTTCCACAATGTGCTGATCTATGTGCTGATCGGCGCGGCGGTGGTCACGGGGGCCCTGCAGCACTGGGTCGATACCGGCGTGATCCTTGCCGTCGTGCTGGCCAATGCGGTCATCGGTTTCATCCAGGAGGGCAAGGCAGAAGCTGCAATGGCCGCGATCCGAGGCATGCTTGCACCGAAGGCCGCCGTGTTGCGCGATGGGCACCGGGTATCGGTAGACGGGACCGACCTCGTGCCCGGCGACATCGTCCTGCTGGAAGCGGGCGACAAGGTGCCTGCCGACCTGCGGGTGATGGAGGCGCGGGGCCTGGCGGCACAGGAAGCGATGCTGACCGGCGAGTCGGTGCCAGTGGAAAAGGGACCGACCCCGGTCGCCGCCAATGCCGCTCTTGGCGACCGCAGCTCGATGCTGTGGTCGGGCACTCTGGTCACCCAAGGCACGGCGCGCGGGCTGGTAGTGGCGACGGGTCAGGCCACAGAGATTGGGCGTATCGGCGGGCTTCTGACAGGGGTCGAACAGCTGACCACCCCGCTGGTCGCGCAAATCGACCACTTCGCGCGCTGGCTCTCGTTCCTGATCTTACTGGTAGCGGGGCTGCTGCTCGTCTGGGGGTACTACGTCGGCCACATGCCTTTTGCGGACCTGTTCATGGTGGTGGTCGGCGTCGCCGTGGCAGCAATCCCCGAGGGCCTGCCTGCGGTGATGACCATCACGCTGGCCATCGGTGTGCAGGCCATGGCGCGCCGCCATGCCATCGTCCGTCGCCTCCCAGCGATCGAGGCGATCGGGTCGATCTCGGTCATCTGCACCGACAAGACCGGCACCTTGACTCGCAACGAAATGGTGGTGGCTGCAGCCGAGACGGCGGAGGGCATCTTTGCCATCGGTGGCGAGGGCTATGCGCCTGAAGGGGCCGTGACTCCGGCAGGCGACCTCTCAAGACTCGCCCGGGCGGCAGCGTTGTGCAATGACGCGCGCCTGCACCGCAAGGATGCGGCCTGGATGGTCGAAGGCGACCCGATGGAAGGCGCGCTTCTGGCATTTGCCAGCAAGGTCGCGGGCGATCATTCCGCCCGACGTCTGGACGCCATCCCCTTCGACAGTCGGCACCGATTCATGGCTGTTCTGACCGACGGGCTACACGGCCGGGTGACCCATGTGAAGGGTGCGCCAGAGCGTGTACTGCGGATGTGCGAAGGCATTGCCCTGAAGCACTGGCACGACCGAGCCGAAGCCCTCGCGCGGCGTGGCTTGCGCGTCCTGGCCCTGGCCGAACGTTCCGAGACGGGTGACCGAATCGATGCGGGGACGCTGGAGGGCGGGCTGACTTTCCTTGGCCTCGTCGGCCTGATCGACCCGCCGCGCCCCGAGGCGATCGCCGCCGTCGCCGAATGCAGGGCTGCGGGCATCCGCGTCAAGATGATCACCGGTGACCATGCTGGAACGGCCGCTGCCATTGCGGCACAGATCGGTCTGGAGAACGCTTACCGCGTGTTGACCGGGGCCGACCTGGACAAGCTGGACGATGCGCAACTGGCGCTGGAAGTGGCCGATGTTGATATCTTCGCCCGCACCAGCCCCGAGCACAAACTTCGCCTTGTGACCGCTCTGCAGGCGCACGGCCTGTCAGTCGCGATGACTGGCGACGGGGTCAATGACGCCCCCGCGCTCAAGCGCGCCGATGCCGGAATCGCCATGGGTCTGAAGGGGTCCGAGGCCGCCAAGGAGGCCGCCGATCTGGTGCTCGCCGACGACAACTTCGCCTCCATCGCCTCGGCGGTGCGTGAGGGAAGAACAGTCTATGACAACCTGAAGAAGGTGATCAGTTGGACTCTGCCGACCAATGCTGGCGAGTCGGCGGTGGTCATTCTGGCCTTACTGGCAGGCCTGGCCCTACCCGTGACCGCGGTGCAGATCCTGTGGATCAATCTGATTACCGCCATTACGCTGGGGCTGGCACTGGCTTTCGAGCCGACCGAGTCCGGTACCATGGCCCGTCCACCACGCGATCGCAATGCGCCAATTCTGTCGGGTGGTCTTGTGTGGCATGTCGTTCTGGTGGCAGCGCTGTTCCTGGCAGCGGTCTTCGGTGTCTTCACCTATGCCATCGACAGGGGCTACCCTTTGCCGCTGGCCCAGACCATGGCGATGAACACGCTGGTGGTACTGGAGATCTTCCACCTCTTTTTCATTCGCAACATCCACAGCACCTCGTTGACCTGGGCCGCAGCGCGCGGCACCCGAGTGATCTGGATCGTGGTTGTTGCCATCACCGCCGCACAATTCGCTGTCACCTATCTGCCGCCCTTGCAAGCGGTGCTGGGAACAATGCGCGTTTCGCTGATGGACGGACTGTTGATCATGGCCATCGGCGCCGTCTTTTTCGTGCTCATCGAAATCGAAAAGCAGGTCCGACTCGCGCTGAGGAGATGAATCCTGACACAGCGGAAATCATCAGACTGCATCAGACCTTCGACCGCGCGATCAGGGCAACGATGGCGAACAAAGAGGGGTAGTCCAGCAAGATGTAGGAAATCTAATGTCAATTACGTCAATGTCGTTTCTTTAACCTCACGTCGGATGGCAACGTCGGCGCATGGATCCAGCCACAACCACTTTCATCGCCATCTGGCCCATCTTCATCCAGGGGCTTGCCCTGAGTTTTGGTTTGATCGTTGCCATTGGTGCCCAGAACGCCTTTGTCCTTCGTCAAGGACTCCGGCGCGAGCACATCGGCAGCGTTGTGCTGTTCTGCGCTACCGCCGATGCAGTGTTGATCATGGCAGGGGTCTTCGGTATGGCCCAAGCCTTGGGTCAACGCCCGGAGTGGGCGAAGGCTCTCGGGTTAGCCGGCGCGCTGTTTCTGGCTTGGTACGGATGGAAAGTTGCTGATGCGCATGCGCAATCCGGATCGTCTGCAGGCCGCAGCATTCACGCTGCTCAACCCCCACGTTTACGTGGACACCGTGTTGCTGGTCGGAAGCATGGGAGCGCAGCAGCCCGGGCCCTTGCAGGGGTGGTTTGTTGCTGGGGCGGCCGTGGCCAGCGCCACTTGGTTCAGCCTGCTGGGCTTTGGCGCCCGCTGGCTGGCGCCCTGGTTTGCCCATCCGAGAGCTTGGCAGGTGCTGGATGGTCTCATCGGCCTGACGATGTGGGTGTTGTCGGCCTTGATGGTTCGGCATGCCTTCAACGGCTTCTAGGCGAGCGTGAGCAATCACGCGGTCACTGTCGTGAGTGCGACTGCCAATGGCAAGCTGCCCGCATCAGCCGCCGGCGAGTTGTTGACAAGTCCCTTTAAAAAAGCAAAGTGCCAACAAGGCGGAAGCCGCGGCCATCCAGCCCGTAATCGTTGCGAGCAACGACTGCACCGTAAGTCGCCTTGACTGAAACACGCTTAGAGAGGTTCAGGCCCACCGTCGCGCCGAGCTCAAGCGAATACTTCGCGTTATTGTTGGCAACGCCATCCGTCTTCGTCTCCCCACCATACGAAGCCAAGGCATCCACACCGAACCAGAGAGCCTGGCTGACGTTCCGGGTGGCATGGGCTTCGATCCGATAGATCGGGCTCTGGGTGACGGTATCCGCGCCGTATGGCGCGTTGTTGGCAGTGAAGAACGTGACCGACGGGGTCAGCTCAAACGTCATCAACGACGGGTCGAGCATTGAAGCCCCCACGGTGAACCCCATCGGCATTCCAAACTGGAACGCCCAGCGATTAGCGCCGAGATTGACGGCGCGGTCGCTGCTGTAGTCACCAGTGGGCGCAGTCACGCGTGTGAGCAGACCGGCCGCAAATCCGGGCTTGAAACCGGTGTATTCGCGAAGGTTGAGCGCGGGTGATCCAATCAGCCCGAAAACAGCACCGAACTGGGCATCGCCCAAGCCCGAACTATTGCCCGCAAGGTTGATCGGCGGACGCAGCGGACGATCTACCGTAACGGAGCCGTCCACCCGGCCAACTGGCAGGACGACGAACAACCCGCTCATTTGGCCTGCGATAGTGATGCTACGGGTATATTGCACTGCCAAGGCATCGACCGAGAGCTTGGCATTCTGAGCAGCGGTCCCCGGGTCAAGAGACGAGTTTCCGTCCAAAAAGATACCGTAGGCCGACAGAACTTGGGTTTCTGCGGGAAGCAGCTGATAGGCCCGGGCACCATCCCCGAATGCGTGGGATTGCTGGGTCACCCCAAACGTTGCGACGCATAGCAGCACGCGGAGCAAGGACACTTTTCTAGTCATGATTGATATCCGATAAGACGGCAGTGATCCAGTCGCCATGCAGAGGGTACGCGCTTTGCGGCGGATCATATTCACCGAGCGCTGCATTTGGCAAGGGGGTCTGTTGCTCTGATGAAGGTCTGTCGAATTGGGCGCTAGCCCACCATAATCAGACTCGCGTTTTGGGAAGGTCAGTTGGCGTTGCCGCCGGTGATGGACGTAGACCTCAAGCTGGACGAACGTCAGTCTCAGCTACCTGTGAATGGCGGCTATCGACCCGAAGCCTCCGTTCGAGCTAGTGCCCTGGAGCAGTCCTCAGGGCGCCAACACCTCAAGCGTGGGAAAGTAAGTTTTGAATCGCCTGGCGTCGCGCGTCAAAAGCGGCCAACCCTCGAGCGCAGCATGGGCGCCGATAAAGAAGTCCGGCAGCACCTGCAGTTTGCTGCCACCTCGTCTGCGATACTGGGCGAAAGCCTTGGCCGCCAAGAACAGTGCGGGCCGCGGAATCTCGCGCAATTCCAGCGCCAGGGTTCCCACAACATCGTCTAGCGCTTCCAGGGTCGAGAAGGACAACGACACCTCGGCGTAGATGATGGGGTTGATCACCAGCGCGTGAAGACTGGACTGAGCACGCATCTGGGCGATCGACCAGTCCGCCCACTGCGGGTCGTTTTGCAGTACGTCCACGAGGACGTTGGTGTCGACCAGTAACATCAGTCGTCGGATCGCAGCAGCTTCATCAAATCGTCAGTCCGCCAGCGGACGTCTGCGCGGCCACGCACAGTTTCGAATCGGTCGGGCTTAGGCCGCCGAAGACCCTTCACTGGCCTGGGCCTGTGCAGCACCACCTCGCCCGCCGCGTTAACCGAGAACTGCACCGGCACTCCGGGCAGCAATTGCAGTTCGTCGCGTATCCGCTTGGGGATGGTGACCTGGCCCTTTGAAGTCAGCGTGGTTGTCATTCGCTTCCCTTAAGTGTTACCGAACTCAGAAATGGTAATACATTACCGGTAGTGATGCCTTCACGGTTTTGCCGAAGGGCAGCTCTTCATCACGCTGAGTGGCCGCTTCTGGCCGAAAGCGTGAGTACGTAACCTTGGACACTTGGGCACTCCGGGTGCGACTGCCGATGGAAAACCGCCTTGGATGAAATCGCCCGGGTCTTTCGCCCCGGTGTCCACCTCTATGTCTCGGAGCCGGTCTACGGCGGTGCTTTCAAAGAAGTGATCCGTGTCTTCAGCGACGAACGTGTGGTGCGTGCCGCGGCACAGGCCGCTCTGGACAGTGCGTTGAGCATAGGAGCGTGGACGCAGGCGGCCGAACGGCGCTTCGAGATGCCGGTGCGCTTTCGGGACTGCGCCGATTTCGAGCAACGCATGATGCGTCAGACCTTCATAGGCCACCCGATAGACAAGACCAAACTCGCCGCGACACGCGCCGCCTTCGAACGGCATATTGACCTCGGCGGGGCGAACCCCAATCGCCCGATCCGCGTACGTTTGCTGCGCCTCATGGACTGATCGGCGTACAGTCCACAACGACTGCCTGCACGTTTCCATCGGCCACTACTTCTCACCTATTGATTCCCGATGTCCTACCTCGATGACCCCCGCGTGCTGTTCGCCGCCGAACGCACCTTGCTGGCTTGGCAGCGGACTGCCATTGCCCTGATGGGCTTCGGCTTCGTGGTCGAACGTTTCGGCCTGTTCCTGCGCATGATGTCCAGCCAGCCCCTCTCAGCATCGCAGCGCGGGTTCACGCTGTGGCTGGGTGTGGTTTTGCTCCTGCTCGGTGCCGGCGTGTCCGTGACCTCGGCCCTGCAGTTCCGAACGGTCATCCGCGGGCTGATGAGCCATCCCTGCATTCGATGAACATGACGGACCCCGCTCAGCATCGGCTTGGGACGGTGCTTGTGGCCTGCCAGTTCATGTTGATCGCTGCCCTGGCGACGCTGGGACTTCCGGCGTTTCTGGCGGGCGAAGCGCCCGCTGGCGCATGGCTGATGGCTGTCGCGGGCGCCTTGCTCGGGCTTTGGGCCCTGTCCAGCAACAGGCCCGGCAACTTCAACATCCGACCTACACCGCGCGAGGGCGGGCAGTTGGTGCAGCAAGGGCCCTATCGCTGCATCCGTCATCCGATGTACACCGCGGTCATCGCCTGTGGACTAGCATGTGCCTGGGCTGGCGGTTCGGCATGGGGATGGCCCTGCGTGGTGGCACTGTTCATCGTCCTCTTGACCAAAGCGACCTTCGAAGAGCGCTGGATGCTCGCCGCGCATCCGGCCTACGCCGACTACCAGACCGACACTTATCGATTCCTGCCGTGGATTCTGTGATCGCTGGCCGTGTGCCTTTGCATCACGACCCCAGAAACTCTGCGCCGAGATGACCTACCGTCACGTAAATCAGTGCACATTCTGGCCCGGTGAAGGGCGTGTGCCGGCTCCAGCGCGGACTGCGCAGCCACGCGCCTGCCTCATAGTCGCCACCCTCGTCACTGAAGATGCCAGCCAAGACGAGAATCTCTTCGCCACCCGGATGTGCATGTGTGTTGAAACGGGTGTTCGGTGCCCAGCGAACCAGCGCTGTGTCAATGCCATCGTACGAATGCAAGGGCATCACCGACAGGCCGGGCACGAGCCCCTGACGCCACGGCGTGGCTCGGGTGGGAATCCGCACGCTCTCCAGGTCGCCCGGGGTGAACTGTCGCAGCTTGACGAACAGCAGGCACCCCTCACGCGAGAAGGGTGCATGTGCACTGCCCGGCGGATTGCGCAGATAGGTGCCCGCACCGAAGTCGCCGCTCTCATCCGAGAACACGCCTTCTAGCACCAGAATTTCTTCGCCTGCGTCGTGAACGTGACGGTCGAAGTGCGACCCGGGTGCGTAGCGCACGATGCTGGTGGCGCGGGCGACCTCGTCGCCCACCCGATCCAGCATGCGTCGGTCGACACCTGGCAGCGGCGAGGGCGTCCAGGTCGCATCTGATGCACGCGCAACGATACGGGCCGAGAAGTCATCGTTGATGTTCATGATCGATTCTACTCAATGCTGAGCGGCAGCTTGGGCAAGGAGGGGGATTACAATGCAGAAGCGGTCGGGCAGGACATGGACTGTGCAGCTCTATCAGGGTTTTACGCATTCTCGGTACTACAGGAGATCTCAATGAGCCACTACGTGTTTGGCAAGTTGGTGTCGCTGCCATTCGATGCGGCCGTGCAGCGAATCACCGAGGAACTGTCCAAGGTCGGTTTCGGCGTGCTCACCGAGATCGACGTCCAGGCCACGATGAAGAAGAAGTTGGGGCAGGAGATGCCACCGTATCGAATCCTCGGCGCCTGCAACCCGGGATTTGCGAGCCGCGCGATCGCGGCCGAGCCTGAGATGGGCGCCTTGCTGCCCTGCAACGTGGTCGTGCGCCAGGACGCCGCAGGCGGCGTGCACATTGAGGTGATGGACCCGAACGTCATCCTGACCCTGGTCGACCACCCGGACGTGGCGCCGATGGCGGCCGAGGTCAGGCAGAAATTGGGACAGGCGCTCGCGCAGGTTTGAGCAGCGCGAAGATAGCAAGACGGTTGCTGATCATCTGCGGCGAGGCCGCAGGCATGTCCGCAGCGACTCAGATACAGATACGGCTGATGAAGGTCGTTGGCGAGATCGAAATCGTCGTTGACGAGCGCGCCTCCAGAAGCTCCGATGCGGCGTGTCGTTTGCCCTGCCTGGTTGGCTGATTCGATACGTCGCCAGACAGCCTGATTGCCCGTACCCTCGAGCAGCACCGCGCCAAGGGCATGGATGTTCGCACCCGTCATGAAGTCACTGCCATCGACGTCGAGGCATCCGCCGTCACCGTGCGCGACCTCGATTCCAGACTCAAGTCGACGGTACATTACGACGAACTCCTGATCGGCACTGGCGCGTCTGGTATCTCACCACGTTGGCCCTGCATCGATGCGAAGGGGGTCTTGCAACTGCGCACCCTCGACGATGCGGCGACAACGTGGCAAGCATGGTCTCCAGATTGAGAAACGTTACGTGTGTTTCCTTGACTCGCTCGCCCTTTGCCGCGCGATTCCCGGCGCTTGCAAAGCGCATCCCCATATTTTCCAGATTGCTGAAATCAGTTTGGGCAGCGCCGGGTTGTTTTGCTTTCGCCGTGATTTTTCCTTCGCCTTGTTCAGCTCACGGACAAATCAGCTGCAATTTTGGAAAGTACGATCTGAATCGCGTTGTGTCGCGCGTAAGGATCGGACATCCAAGGTCGGCGGCATGCGCGCCGATAACAAAGTCGGGCAGCAATCCCGATCGATTTCCGCCGCGCCGTCGGTACAGTGAACAGGCGTGGCCAGCAAGGTAGAGCGCAGCGCGACTGGGCGCTCGTAAGTCCAGTTCAGCGGTGGCGACGAACGACTCCAACATCTCAATGGAATCAAAGCCGCTCGCAAGCTCGGCGTACACCATATCGTTGATGATGAGCGGGCCGCGTTTGCTCCAAGAGTCGAGCTGCGCTGCCGACCAATCGGCCCAGTGTGGATCGCCACTGGCCAGGTCGATCAGCACGCAGGTGTCTACGAGGATCACTTTGCGCGCTTAGCCGGCCCTGCGGGCGTCCTCAGGCCAGGGTCCGTGGCATCTTCATCGTAGCCGCGCAACCATCCCATGATTTCGTCGGTGGACTTGAGCCCTTGCCGGGCCCAGCCCTGTCGGTTGATGCCCTTGAGTTTGTCGAATTTGCTGGCTGTCTTGCGTGCAGGCTTTGCCGGGCCCGTGGCGGCAAGAATCGCCACGCTTCCGTCGCTGGTGTAGGCAAATCGCACCGGCTCGCCTGGCTTCAAGCCCAGGTGGTCACGCATTGCCTTAGGGATCGTGACTTGGCCTTTGATCGTGAGATTGGATTGCATCAGGAACCTCAAGGT
This sequence comes from Burkholderiales bacterium, assembly GCA_947463885.1. GTDB lineage: Bacteria > Pseudomonadota > Gammaproteobacteria > Burkholderiales > Burkholderiaceae_E > UBA4615. Next base: position 6,687 of record CANHUQ010000049.1, on the reverse strand, counting down.
ATTACTAAATACACGTAGTAATACTATCAGAACTCACTGATAACCTGCCCTGGTTTAGAGCATGTCGCAGATGCCGTGCACGCCGCAGCGCCTGCGGTAGAGGATCTCGTCGCGCACATAGGCGTCCACCAGCCTGGCCAGCTCCTGCTCGCTTGGCGGGCGGTTCCAGCGCGTGCGGTATTCGAGCGCCATGCCGTCAACCAACGGCTGTGTGACGACGATGCTTTCGCCGGACCTGGCAGCCGGAGTCAGCCAACCATAGGCCACGAACAGCAGCAGGCCAATCAGCAGGAAATGCAGGACCGGCTCGCGCCAAAGCGAGGTAAGTCTCACATCACGCTCCACGCCAGACAATTGGGCGGGGCACCAGGCCCTGTCGCAGCAGTCAGGGGTCGATCAGCAGTCGTCAAATCGGCGAGTACCAGATCGGCGAGGTGAAAGCGCGCTCCTGCGTGATCATCGGCACGTTCGGGTCCATCTTCACCTTGAAGTAGGCCGCATCGTAAGCCGTCCAGCGCGGCGTCGGGATTTCAAGCACGCGCAGGTAGTAGAAGGCCCGCAGCGAAGGGTCGAACTCCGGGTCCTTCCATACACCGATCAGTTCGGGTGCGCCGATGCTGTTGGTCCAGGTGGCACGCGCCACGTCGACAGTGTTGCCGACCGGCGTGAGCTTGCCGCCCACGATCTTGCGCCGCTGCGTGTCGCTCCACACCACGTCGAAGATTTTCTCGTGCGTCTTGCCGGCCTTGTCGACCCAGCCCTTGATCACCTGGATGCGGTCGAGGTTACCGGTCTTCGGGTCCTTGAGCGCAGCCACCAGGAAGGTCGGCGCCTTGCCGGGCGGCGGCGCCGTCATCTGCCCGCCCATCGGCACACCCTTGGCATAACCCGCCACCGCCGGCGATCGGGAGATGTCGGCGGCGCTGAAGTCGTAGCCACCGAAGAAGCGCACCACCATGTGCGGGCCGCTGGTGGCGTAGGTCTCGCGCCGCTTCATTGCGTCCCACAGTTCGGCGCGTGTGTTGCCGGTGGCCCAGACCGCAGTGCGCCCGGCAGCCGTCATCTCCCAGCCCTTGACGACTCGGTCACCGAACTTCATCGCGTTTTCGTTCCAGCGGTCGGGTCGCGGTTCGGCGCTCGGGAACTTGGCAAAGAAGTTGTCTTCTTCGGACGCCGAGAGACCGTTGTGCGTGTCGGTGCCGGCGGCCATGCCGTACCTGAACGGGTTGGTGCCCAGCTCCTGCTCGACCTTGACACCATTTTTAAGAGCCTCACGCGCGTATTCGTACTGAATCATTCCCGGCTTCTTCGGCACCAGCACCAAGTTGCCGCGATCCCACAATTCATAGTTCTTTGCGAACTCGTCGGTCACCGACAGCGAGGGGTGCGATTCGCTCTGGCCCTTCATCTGGATTGCCTCGAAAAGCGGCTCCCATTTCTGGCGCTCCTCGGCCCAGGCCTTGGTCAGCGGCGCGCCGGCAAAAGTATTCAGCTCGAACATGCGGCCGTTGGACAGGTTGCCGTTGTGCGGAATGGCCATTACCTTGCCGCCGGTGGTCTTCTCCCATTCGGTCATCCACTTCCAGAGGTCCTCGGGGTTTTCGCTCTGGAAGGTGGTAAAGGGCAGCACACGGTCGGCCTTTTCCTTGCCGTCGCGGTAGATCACATTTCGGTGCAGATTGTCACCACCGCCAGCGTTGGAGGTCCACTCGTAGCCGATCAGCGTCGTGAAACGTCCGGGCTCGTTGTACTTCTCCGCGATGGCCGTGTTCTTGAGCCAGACGCTCTTCGCAAACTTCGGGTCCATGACCAGCGGCGGCAGCTTCTTGTTCGACTGCGCGTTGATCAGCTCCATCGTGGCCTTCATTGCCTCAGAAGGGCTGGCGGCGAACATGTCGTGCCAGCGCTTGATGGTCGGGTCGGTCATCATCTCGGCAGTGCCGGCCTTGATCTCGGAGATCACACCCATCCCGTCCGAATGATCGGCGATCACCACCCAGTCGAGCGGTGTGCCCAGCCTGACCGGCTGGCCGCTGGTCGATACCACCTGCTCGCCGCGCGCAAAGCGAGTGGCTTCTTCCGGTCCGAGCGTGGCGCCTGAACCACCGGCGTCGGCCGACCACGCGGTGTGTACGTGCTGGTCACCGAAGTAGGGGCGATCGGGGTATTTCCGCCCCGCGTAAGGCGAGTAGCCGGGCTCCTTGTGGAACTTACTCGGGTCGGCCGGCTGCACGTCACCAAGATCGACCGACTGGCTGCCGGCGCCGGTGGCTGTGCCACCCAACTGCACGGTCTGCGGCTCCTCCACCGCCGGCTTGGATGAGGCTGCTGCAGCCGGCTCGGCCGGTGCCGGCGGCTGTGCCACGGAGTCTGGCGTCTTTGTCGGCATATCTGCCGCCCGGTCGCAACCGGCTACCAGGACTGCAGCCACCAGACACAAGAGCTGATTAAGGGAAATAGTGCGCATGGCTCTGCTCCGCGGGAGAGTTCAGATTGATCGACTGCTGACACTGTATTACATGCGGATTCTTGTTTCGAAAACGGGCAATCCATCCCTCCCACTAACTAGATGACGCCAGCAATACTACGCAAGCCTTCAAACCTGGTCTGACAGGATTGCTCAATGAGCAGGGTCTCCAAGATCGCAGCGGTGATGTTGGTCCGCCGGTAAGCTGCCAGCTACGGACGACCGCTCCTTGTCGAAACGAGCTAAAGCGGAGCTCCAGTTGCCCGCCGTAAACCGGTCATCCAGGGCAAGCCCGCAGAGCATATTTTGAGCAGGTCACCAACGACCGCTTCTGGCCGATAAGGGCCCACCAGCAGCCCGCGGCGGCTGACAGCTAAACAGCGCATACCCGTCGTACAGCTGCGAAATGCTGATGTGCGACGCACAGCGGTCGGTCGATGTCCGGCAGCCAACACCGGTATGCGACCCGAAGCAGTCAGCCACCTTCAGTGGAAGCGGTCGCTGAACCGTGCCGGCTGGCTCCGCGAGCAGATTTGTGCGGGGAAGAACGTTCGATCGACTCAGGATGTCTGCCGTGCCAACCACCACTCCGTGCACAGCCCGGCTGCAAGGAGAACTGATACCACAACATCCGCGGTGACCACGCGCGCGATGGCCGCGTTGTAACCGCCTACCCAAAGAGCCACTACGACGAAACTTGCGGCACTGAACAAACCGGCTGCCAGCACCGTCACCCGTAGCTCCGGCATTGCAATGGCCAGCAGCATCAGGATCGCGAGCATGCCAAATAGAAGCGCACGGTGCTGTAGAAGAATGGAGGTGTTCGCGTCCACCACCTCTATGCCATACAGCTTGCCAAGCGCCACTGTGCCGGTCACACCGGGCACTGGCAACAGATGGATGATGGCCGAGACGAGTAGCGCGATGACGGAAACGTACTTCATTGAATCAAGCTCCATTGTTCGAAGTTGAAGGCGGATCAACCTAAGCTGAGGGCCGCTGCATAAGGGCCGCTGCATAAGGGCCGCTGCATAAGGGCGGCTGCATGAGGGCGGCTACCGGCCAACCCGATCTCTGGATTGCCCGGCCGAGCCCAAGGCGCCAAAGGACTGCTGTTCGCGCTTGTAGGCAGTTGCTCGCGTGACACCGCATCGCGGCGGCCATCTGATGCTCGAAGTCGCAGCCAAGGTCGAACGAAAGTCGAAGCGCCTGGCGATCACGGCACAGACAACACGACCGGCTGCCATGCCTGCGAGCGCCGCAGCGACCGCGACCAGAACACCGGCGCGTATCGTGGGTTGCTGCAGCGCAAGTCCCAGTACGACTGCAATCATCACGCCGAAGCCACCGTAGACTGCGCGGACTTCGTTGCGCCCAGCGGCGCAGCGTTCTGGAATGTCGAACTGAGCTGTCACCAGGCGCGGCTTCAGCAGCACGCCGATGCCCATAGCGAGGAACCCGACGATTCCGAGGTAGACAGGTAGGTCTTGCATGAAGATCTAACAGAGCGAATCCGAGACAGGTATGTTGACCGCCGTCGACGGCCGGCGCTTTCAAGAATCGCCTGTGTCACCGCGGATTTGCGTGGCGCCGGCCCGGGCCATGTATGTCGGGCCTGGGCTTCAACTGGCGCCGCACCTGAACGTCGCTGCGACGATCGCCGTAGCGCTCGCAGAGCCCTTCCAGCTGAAGATCTGGAGGGCGCCTGCGGGCTGGTCGGAGTGGCAAAGCGCCGCATGTGCCTTAATTCCATCAGAGACCCTCCACCATCTAAAGAGTTGCGGTCCCATGGCCTTCCTGTACCTGGACCCGCTCACGGATCGCCGCCAGCCCCTTACCCAGGCGCAGCTCGAATCCGGCCGCATTCATTTGCAAGGAACGGCTCAGCGCATCGGCATCCAGGACGCCTTCGCGGGGTTCGGTCTGCAGCCCAAGGTTCCCAGCGATGCGCAGATCGCAAGGGTGGTCCAGGAGATCGAGAGGCGCCCAGATGCGTTCGGGCGAATACAAGAAGCCGCCGAGCTGGCGTGCCTCTCACCGTCACGGTTCAGGGCACGATTCGATGCGGAGGTGGGCCTGCCCTTTCGGCGTTACCGCTTGTGGAGGCGCATGGCGCTGGTGATGCGTGCGATCTCCGAGGGCAAGAGCCTGACCGCCGCGGCACTGGAAGCCGGGTTTTCGAGTTCCGCGCACCTCAGCAGTTCGTTCAAGCGGATGTTCGGTCTGTCGGCCAGTGAGGTGATCGCGCTCGGCGTGGCCATCGACGTCTCGGAGGATCGAGTCTTGAGCACCGCGAGTGCGGCGCAGGCGGACAGTGAGGGTAGAAACGCGCTTGATCTTTGACCCGGGTCGGCGATTCATCCTGCGCAGTCCCGGTCCGTTGAGCGCGATGGCAGGAGCGAGATCAATCTGCGGCCGCGTGGCCTCCTGTGCAGAGGGATCGAATGATCGCTATTCGGCACAGCGCTGCCTGTCCCCTCCCCTTATGGCCGAAAGCGCGCAACGGGCAACGCGGTGAAGCCGACCTAGTTTTTGGCCCAGTTCTCGACTTGCAGGCCCTTCACACGCCCGTAGTCCTTCACATTGTTGGTGACGACAATCGCCCCCATGGCCCGCGCATGTGCCGCAATCATCAGGTCAGCGGCGGCGAGCTGAGCCCCCCTGCGCTTCAGATCCACCCGGATTTCGGCGTAATGCTGGGCTGCTTCTTGCGGCCAATCCAAGACCGCCAGGTGCAGCGCGAGGCCGTCCAACACGGCTTGGTTCTGTTTGCGCTTGGCGGGGGCTGAGGCTTGTACGCCATAGGTCAGCTCGGCAAACGTAACGGCCGACATCACCTGCTGCTGCAGCGGAACCGCCTGTACATTCGCCGCCAGTGCGGACGACTCGCCTCGCATGAGAAAGATGCAGGTGTCGGTGTCCAGCATGAACAGAGGCGTCGTCAAAACGAACGCTCCTGGATCGGCATGCGTTCAGCGTCAGCCATGAAGTCCGCCGAGGCCGTCAGGCCTGAAGCGAAAAAGCTGGACCAGTCAGTCGGACGCGGCGTCAGCACGACGCTTTCCCCCTCACGACGAATGAATACCTCTCGAACAGAGTCGGGAAACCGGAATTCGAGCGGCATCGTGACCGTCTGCGAACGATTGTTCCAGCCAACACGAGCGGTAGGCCGAGGGGTGGGTGTCTGGTGTTTTGCCATGTATCAAAGTATATGGCACATGTATTCTACATTCCAAGCCATGCATCTAAGCCTGCGTGATCGTGAGCCTCAGGTGAGCCGCTAGCACCTAGGGACCGTGCACTCCTGGCCGATACCCGCCATCCGCCCTCAGCCGACCAATCCAGAGCACGCAAGAGAACCACAAGCGCCATGAGCCTGTCGCCCGGGCGGTGCGCAATGCATAGTCGGTTTCGACGTCCATGTACGCAAGGTTGCAGAACACGGTGGCCGGCGTCTATTGCACCGATGGCCTATGTCGTTCGAGATGGCACGCATGCCCACCGGCCGAGTACGAGGCAAACTACTACCGTCGGCAGACCGCGCAAGCGGTCCCGCAGACATGAGCACTCAACCCAACCAGCCTCCTCGATACCCCGGGGCGGTTCACCACCCCATGCAATCGGTATGGCCGAAAAATAGAGTTCTTATGAAGCGCCGCGAATTCCTCACACGCTCACTGAGCGTTGCCACCGCTGCATCGGGCCTGTCGTTCGCCGGTTCTGCCGGCTGGGCGATGGCGCCGACCGCCCAGGGTCATCGCGTCCTCGATCTCGAGCTTTTCGATACCAGCCGACAAAGGCCAGTACCTGCACGCATTTACCTGCCCTACCGGGCCAGCCCTGCGCAGCCGGTGCCTCTGATCGTCTTCTCACACGGCCTGGGCGGCTCGCGCATGGGCTACAGCTACCTCGCGCGCCACTGGGCCAATGCCGGCATGGCCAGCTTGCATCCGCAACATGTAGGCAGTGACAACCGTCTATGGCAGGGCAACCCGCTGGATGTGTTGCAACGCCTGCAGACCGCTGCGCGCGAGTCTGAAGCGCTGGCACGTGTGCTGGACGTGCGATTTGTTTTGGACCATGTCCTTGCGTCTGAGCAGGCGGAGTTGATCGACGCTGCGAAAATAGCAGCAGCCGGTCATTCCTATGGCGCAAACACGGCCATGCTGGTTGCCGGCGCGCGGGTGAATGCTGGCAGTGCACACCCCGGCGAACTTGGG